>NZ_CP070950.1:316387-632774 GCF_017084525.1 Conexibacter sp. SYSU D00693 | reverse complement strand
ACGGTGGCCAGCAGCACCTCGGGGTCGGCCAGCCGGCCCGTCCCCCACTCGCCCTTGGTGGCCAGCGCGCCGGTGATCGGCGCCACGACGGTGGCGCCGCGCTCGCGCAGCGTCTGCAGGTTGGCCTGCGTCGCCGGGTGCTCCCACATGTGGTGGTTCATCGCGGGGGCGACGACCAGCGGGCAGGTCGCCGCCAGCGCGGCGGTCGAGAGCAGGTCGTCGGCCAGGCCGTGGGCCAGCCGGGCGATGGTGTTGGCCGTCGCCGGCGCGACGAGGAGCACGTCCGCGTTGCGGACGAGCTCGAGGTGGGACGCCGGGTCGTGGCTCGGCGGCTTCTGGTCGGGGAAGGCGCCCCGGGCGGGGTCGCGCTCCCACTCCGTGGTGAGGACGGGCGCGCCGCTCAGCGCGGCGAACGACGGCGCGCCGACGAACCGCTGCGCCGCCTCGGTCTGCACCACGCGCACCGCGTGGCCGGCCTTCGTGGCGAGGCGGACGACCTCGAGGGCCTTGTAGGCGGCGATGCCGCCGGAGACGCCGAGGAGGATCCGCGCCACGGCGACGCTCCGTGGAGGCCTACCGGTAGGTGTACTTGACCTTGCCCGAGGCGACTTCCTCGAGCGCGATGGTCAGGTAGTTCTTCGACGCGGACTCCACCATCGGCGGCGGGAACTCGTCGAAGGTCCCCTCACCGAGGTTGTGGTAGTACGAGTTGATCTGGCGCGCGCGCTTGGCGGCGACCAGGACCGACGCGTAGTTGCTGTCGACGTGGTCGAGCAGCCGATCGATGCGAGGGTTGATCATGCGCCCGCGAGTGTACCGCCGAGCGACTCCCGCACGATGCGGGCCAGCTGGGCGGCCGCGTCCTCGAGGCGGTCGTTGACCACCTCGTGGTCGAACTCGTCGTGCGCGGCCAGCTCGCGCTCCGCGGTCTCCAGGCGGCGGGCGACGTCCTCCGCCGAGTCCGTCCCGCGGCCGATGAGCCGCTGGCGCAGCACGTCGGGCGACGGCGGCGCGATGAAGACCTGGACCGCGTCGGGCATCGTCTCGCGGACCTGCCGCGCGCCCTGCACCTCGATCTCCAGGACCACCGGCACCCCGCGCGCGAGGCAGCGCTCCAGCTCGGAGCGCAGGGTCCCGTAGCGGCGCCCCGAGTACTCGGCCCACTCGACGAAGTCGCCCTCGGCGACCCGCTGCTCGAACTCCTCGTCGGTGAGGAACCAGTAGTCCTCGCCGTGGGTCTCCCCCGTGCGCGGGCGGCGCGTGGTCGCCGAGACGCTCAGGGCCAGCTCGGGCACCTGCTCGCGCAGCAGCCGGATGAGCGTGCCCTTGCCGACGCCCGACGGGCCGGTGATGACGAAGACGCGCGCCAAGGACGCGATCCTGCCCGGCCGGCCGGACGGCTGCCTAGCGCGAGCGCAGCAGCCCGACGAGCTCCGCGCGCTGGCGCGCGGAGAGGCCGCCGATGGTCTTCGACGGGGAGATCCGGCAGGTCTGCAGGACCTTGTTCGCCTTGACCCGGCCGTACTTCGGCACCGCCAGGAGCATGTCCATGACCTTGGCGGTCTCGAGGTAGTCCGGGGGCTCCAGGAGCAGCTGGTGGATCGACACCCGACCGGCCTTCAGGTCGCGCTTGAGCTGCGCGCGCTTGGTGCGGATGACGTTCGCCTTCTGGAGGGCGTCCATCCGCTGGTTGAGGCTCCGCTCGGGTGCCGCCGAGTGCTTGGTGGGCGAAGAGGTCGTCGGCGGCATCGGGGGCGGCGAGTCTACACGTCGCCCGCTCGCCCGACGGGCCGGATCGCCACATTCACCTGCACCTCGACCTGAGCTTCAGGCATGTGCAGGTTGGTCGACGGTCCGCCCCGTATTTGCAGCGGTTTTCCTACCCGTGCGGTTGGGCCGTCGCGACAGAATCCCCGGACTTTGCGGATTTCCGGCCGAGGTCCTCGGCGATCCGTCCACCCACCGCCGGATCCCTGAACGAAGCCGTTCCGACGGCGACGAGCGTCGCGCCCGCGTCGAGCAGCTGGCGGGCGTGCGACGACCGTTCGACGCCGCCCATGCCGACGACCGGCACGTCGACGCGCGCCGCGACCGCCGCGACCTGCGCCAGGGCCACCTGGCGCACCGCCGCGCCGCTCAGGCCGCCGGTCCGCGCACCGAGCCACGGCTCGCCGCCGACCATCGGCATCGCGCGCAGGGTGTTGATGAGCGAGACGGCGTCCGCGCCGTGCGCCGCAGCGGCCACGGCGACCGCCGCGACGTCCGCCGTGTTCGGGGTGAGCTTCACGATCAGCGGCTTGCTCGTGCGCGGGCGCACGGCGTCCATGACCGCGGCCAGCGACGCGGGGTCGGCGCCGATGTCCAGCCCGGTCTTCACGTTCGGGCAGGAGACGTTGAGCTCGAGCGCCGCGATCTCCTCGCGGGCGTCGCAGGCCTCGACGAGCTGGGCGAGCTCGTCGCCGGTCGAGCCCATGACGTTCGTGATGAGCGGCACGGGCAGCTGCGCCAGCTGCGGCAGGTCGTGGGCCAGGTAGCCCTCGAGGCCCTTGTTCGGGAGGCCGATGGAGTTGACCATCCCGGACGCGGTCTCGTAGAGCCGCGGCGGCGGGTTGCCCTCGCGCGGCGCGAGGGTGATCGTCTTGGAGACGAACGCGCTGAACGGGAAGCGCTCGAGCAGCGCGTCGCCGAAGACCTTGCGGGCGGCGATGGCGTCGAAGGTGCCCGAGCCGTTGATGACCGGGTGGGCCAGCTCGATGCCGAGGAACGTGAGGCTCAATGCGCCGGCACCTCCCGGAGCGCCGCGGCGTCCATGACGGGGCCGTCGACGCACACGCGCGCGTAGCCGCCCTCGGCCAGCGGGACGACGCAGCCGAAGCACGCGCCGAACCCGCAGGCCATGCCCGCCTCGAGCGCGAGCTGCGCCGGCACGGCGCGCTCGACGCACAGGCCGCGGATCGCCTCGAGCATCCCGGGCGGCCCGCAGGCGTAGACGACGGCGTGCGGGTCGCGGTCGAGCTCGGCGACCAGGAGGTCGGTCACGAGGCCGTGGTGGCCCATCGAGCCGTCGTCGGTGGCGACCTGCGCCGTGGGCAGCGTCGTGGCGACCTCGGCGTGGCGCCGGCCGCGGAAGCCCAGCAGCAGCGCCGGCGACTGGCCGGCGGCGTGCAGGGCGTTGGTCCACATCACCAGCGGCGGGACGCCGACGCCGCCGCCGCAGAGGACCGGCCGGCGGCCCTCGTCCGGCGCGCGGAAGCCGTGCCCCAGCGGGCCGGTGAGCCACACGCCCTCGCCCTTGAGGAGCTTCGTCAGCCGATGGGTGCCGGGGCCGACGTCCTCGAGCATGAACCACAGCCGCCCGTTGGCCGCTCCCATGCAGGAGAAGGCGCGCGGCAGGTAGGGGCGCTCGTCGTCGCCCGCGCCCCAGCCCGTCGCCGCGGCCAGCATGTAGAACTGGCCCGGCACCGGCGCGGGGCCGTCGCGGTCGGTGAGCTCGAGGACGACGTAGGCCCCGACCTTGCGGGCGGTGGTGACGACGCCGCGCCGCCGGCCGAACGGCGCCGCCGCCGGCTCGGCGGTCGCGCTCACGCCACCGCCTCGGGCTTGACCGCGTGCAGCTCCTGCAGCGACAGCACCTCGGGCGCGGCGGCCTGCCCGCGCACGATCGCCCGCGCCGCGCTGAGGCCGGCCGACAGCGTCGTCAGGCACGGCACGCCGCGGGCGGTCGCCGCGCGGCGGATCTCCCAGCCGTCCGAGCGCGCGCCCGAGCCGGTGGGCGTGTTGACCACGAGGTCCACCTGCCCGTCCTCGATGGCGTCGACGACGTGCGGCGAGCCCTCGCCGATCTTGTTGAGCGCCTGGGCCGGGATGCCCATCCGCGCCAGCGCCTCCGCCGTGCCGCGCGTGGCGACGATGCGGAAGCCGTGGTCGTGCAGGGTCTGGCCGATCGCCACGGCGCCCGCCTTGTCGTGGTCGGTGACCGACAGGAAGACCGTGCCGCTCGACGGCAGCGACGCGCCCGCCGCGGCCTGGGCCTTGGCGAACGCCGTCGGGAAGTCGCGGGCCACCCCCATGACCTCGCCCGTCGAGCGCATCTCCGGGCCCAGCAGCGCGTCGGAGCCCTCGAAGCGGTCGAACGGCAGCACGGCCTCCTTGACGCTCACGTGGCCGACCGACAGCGGGTCGGCCGGCAGGTCGAGGTCGCCGAGCTTCGCGCCGAGCATGAGCTCGCAGGCCTTCTTGGCCAGCGGCACGCCGATCGCCTTGGAGACGAAGGGCACCGTGCGCGACGCCCGCGGGTTGGCCTCGATGACGAACAGCTCGCCGCCGTGGACCGCGTACTGGACGTTGAGCAGGCCGACGACGCCGAGGCCGAGCGCGATGCCGCGCGTCGCCTCCCGGATGCGCTCGAGCATCTCCGGCCCGAGCGAGTGCGGCGGCAGGACGCAGGCCGAGTCGCCCGAGTGGATCCCGGCCTCCTCGACGTGCTGCATGATCCCGCCGACCCAGACGTCGTCGCCGTCGCACAGCGCGTCGACGTCGACCTCGATGGCGTTCTCCAGGAACCGGTCGAGGAAGATCTCGCGGTCGTCGCGGGCGTGGCGCTCGAGGTAGTCGGCCAGGCCGTCGACCGAGTAGACGATCTCCATCGCGCGGCCGCCGAGCACGTAGCTGGGGCGCACCAGCAGCGGGAAGCCGACCTGCTCGGCGCGCGTCAGCGCCTCGTCGATCGAGGTCGCCGTCGCGTAGGGCGGCGCCTTGTAGCCCAGGCGCTCCAGCAGGTCGCCGAAGCGCCCGCGGTCCTCCGCGAGGTCGATCGCGTCGACGCTCGTCCCGAGGATGCGCACGCCCGCCTCCTCGAGGCCGCGCGCGAGCTTGAGCGGCGTCTGGCCGCCGAACTGGACGATGACGCCCTCGGGCCGCTCGACCTCGAGCACGCCCAGGACGTCCTCGAGGGTCAGCGGCTCGAAGTACAGGCGGTCGGACGTGTCGTAGTCCGTCGAGACCGTCTCGGGGTTGCAGTTGACCATCACCGCGTCGCGGCCCGAGGCGCGCACGGTCATCGCGGCGTGCACGCAGCAGTAGTCGAACTCGATGCCCTGGCCGATGCGGTTGGGGCCCGCGCCGAGGATGACCACCGAGGGCGTCTCGCCGCGGTCGACCTCGTGGGACTGCTGGCGCTCCCAGCCCGAGTAGAAGTACGGCGTGCGGGCCGGGAACTCCGCCGCGCAGGTGTCGACCGCCTTGAAGGACCGGTGACCGGCGAACGGCGCCTCGGGGTCGGCGGCCAGGACGGCGAACTCGCGCAGGAACCAGAGGTCGATGCTCGTGCGCGCGTGGACCTCCTCGATCGTCGCGCCGCGGCGCAGCGCCTCGAGCAGGAGGTCGTAGCGGTCCGACGACGGGTGCTCGAGGCGTTCGAGCAGCTCCTCCGTCGCGACGCCCTCCAGGCGCGGGACGGTGTCCAGCTCGCGCGAGCGCATCGCCTTGGCGAACGCCTGGCCGAACGTCCGGCCGATGGCCATCGCCTCCCCCACGCTCTTCATGTGCGTCGAGAGCTCGGCGTTGGCGCCGGCGAACTTCTCGAAGGCGAAGCGCGGCCACTTGACGACGACGTAGTCGATCGTCGGCTCGAAGCTCGCCGGCGTGAGCTTCGTGATGTCGTTGGGGATCTCGTCCAGGGCGTAGCCCACCGCGAGGCGCGCGGCGATCTTCGCGATCGGGAACCCGGTGGCCTTCGAGGCCAGCGCGCTCGAGCGCGACACCCGCGGGTTCATCTCGATGACGAGGATCTCCTCGGTCTCCGCGTTCACCGCGAACTGCACGTTCGAGCCGCCCGTCTCGACGCCGACGGCGCGGATGACGGCGATCGCCTGGTCGCGCAGCTGCTGGTACAGGCGGTCGGTGAGCGTCTGCTGCGGCGCGACGGTGACGCTGTCGCCGGTGTGCACGCCCATCGGGTCGACGTTCTCGATGGAGCACACGATCACGACGTTGTCGTTGCGGTCGCGCATGACCTCGAGCTCGTACTCGCCCCAGCCGAGGACCGACTGGTCCAGCAGGACCTGGGAGATCGGCGAGGCGGCCAGCCCGCGGCCGACGATCGTGCGGAACTGCTCCTCGGTGCGGGCGATGCCGCCGCCGCGCCCGCCGAGCGTGAACGCCGGGCGGATGATGCACGGCAGCCCGATCTCGTCGAGCGCGCCCAGGGCCTCGTCGACGGTGGTGGCGATCGCGCTGGCCGGCATCGCCAGGCCCGCGCGCTCCATCGCCTCGCGGAAGAGGTCGCGGTCCTCGGCGCAGTTGATCGCGTCGTAGTTGGCGCCGATGAGCTCGACGCCGAAGCGCTCGAGCGTCCCGTCCTCGGCCAGGGCCTTGGCGAGGTTCAGCGCGGTCTGGCCGCCGAGCGTCGGCAGCAGCGCGTCGGGGCGCTCCTTCTCGATGACCTGGGCGACCGGCCCGGGCAGCAGCGGCTCGACGTACGTCGCGTCGGCGAACTCCGGGTCGGTCATGATCGTCGCCGGGTTCGAGTTGACCAGGACGATCTCGTAGCCCTCGTCGCGCAGGACCTTGCACGCCTGGACGCCCGAGTAGTCGAACTCCGCGGCCTGGCCGATGACGATCGGGCCCGAGCCGAGGATGAGGATCTTGCGGATGTCGTCACGCCGCGGCATCACGCAGCCTCCTTGATGGACTCGATGAAGCGGTCGAACTGGTAGAGCGCGTCGTGCGGGCCGGGGCCCGCCTCCGGGTGGTACTGGACGGTGCCGCCCGGGACGTCGAGCAGCTGCAGGCCCTCGACGGTGCGGTCGTAGAGGTTCACGTGGGTGAGCTGGGCGGCCCCGAAGTCGGTCTCCCAGCGCACCGCCTCGTCGGTGTCGATGGTGTGCGCGCCGCCCGGCCCGACCACGGCGAAGCCGTGGTTCTGGGAGGTGATCTCGATGTGGCCGGTCGTCAGGTCCTTGACGGGGTGGTTGGCCCCGCGGTGGCCGAAGGGCAGCTTGAACGTCTCGAGGCCGACGGCCTGGCAGAGCAGCTGGTGGCCGAGGCAGATGCCCCACACCGGCTTCTTGCCGACGAGGTCGCGGATCGTCGCGACGATGTGGCCCAGCGCGGCCGGGTCGCCGGGGCCGTTGGCCAGGAAGAAGCCGTCGGCGTCCGTGGCCAGCAGCTCCTCGCTGGTCACCGAGCACGGGTGCAGCGTCACGCGCGCGCCGCGGTCGGTGAGGTGGCGGACGATCGACGTCTTGATGCCCGTGTCGATGGCGTGGATGCGCACCCCGTCGACCGGCCCGTGCGTCGTGGCCTCCTTCGGCGTCACCTCCCGGGCGAGGTCGCGCCCGACCATCGACGGCTCGGCGTCGATGAGGCGCCGCGCCTCGTCCTCGGACATCGTGCCGGGGAAGACGCCGCCCTTCATCGAGCCGGCCTCGCGGATGTGGCGGACCAGCGCGCGCGTGTCGACGCCCGTGACGGCCGGGATGCCGCAGTCGCGCAGCCAGTCCAGCCAGCCCATCTCCGCGTCGGGCGCGTCCTCGGCGTTGCGCGCGTCGCGCATGATCGCGGCGCGGGCCCAGACCCGGTCGCTCTCCATGTGCGCCGCCGACACCCCGTAGTTGCCGATGTGCGGGTAGGTGAAGGTGATGAGCTGGCCGGCGAACGAGGCGTCGGTCATCGACTCCTGGTAGCCGGACATGCCGGTGGTGAAGACGACCTCGCCGACGGCGGCGGCGTCGGCGCCGCAGGCATCGCCGTCGAAGCGGGTGCCGTCTTCGAGCAGGACGTAGGCAGACACTTAGGAGACGACCTCGAACTGGCGGGTGCGGAAGGCGACGGAGCCGGCCGCGACGGTGAGCAGGACGCGGCCGTGCAGGCGACGGCCGGTGAAGCAGGAGTTGGCGGAGCGGCTCTCCCAGCCGTTCTCGCCGGCGGTCCACTGCGCGGCGAGGTCGACCAGCGTGAGGTTGGCCTCCTCGCCCACGGCGATCCGCGGCAGCGGCAGGCCGAAGAGCGCGCCGCCGCTGGTGAGCCGCTCGACGACGAGGTCCAGCGGCAGGACCCCGGGCCGGACGAGCTCGGTGTGCACGACGGCGAAGGACGTCTCGAGCCCGGTGGTGCCCATGGGCGCCTGCTCGAAGGGGACCTCCTTCTCGTCGCGCGCGTGCGGGGCGTGGTCGGTCGCGATGCAGTCCACGACGCCCGAGCGCAGACCCTCGATGAGCGCCTGGCGGTCGGCCTCGGTGCCCAGCGGCGGGTTCATCTTCATCGACGTGTCCAGGCCGCGGACCGCCTCGTCGGTGAGCGTGAGGTGGTGCGGGCTGGCCTCGCAGGTCACCTGGATGCCCTGCTCCTTCGCGCGGGCGACGGCCTCGACCGAGTCGACCGAGCTCAGGTGCTGAAAGTGGACGCGCCCGCCCTCGTAGCCGGCGATCTGCGCGTCGCGCGCGACCATCGTCGACTCGCTGATCGACGGGATCCCGGCGACGCCGAGCAGCGCGCTCACCACGCCCTCGCGCATGACGCCGGCGCCCGAGAGCGACGGGTCCTCCTCGTGGAGGGCGAGCACGCCGCCGCACAGGCGCTGGTACTGCAGCGCCTTGCGCAGCATCCCCGCTGACACCACCGGGCGGCCGTCGTCGGTGAAGCCCGCCGCGCCGAGCTCGCGCAGTGCGGCCATCTCCGTCAGCTCCTGGCCGTGCAGGCCGCGGGTGATGGCGGGGACGAAGCCGACGGGCACGCGCGCGTCGCGCGCGGCGGCGTCGCGCAGCGAGCCGAGGATGGAGGGCGAGTCGAGGACCGGGTCGGTGTTCGGCATCGCCAGCACGGCGCAGAACCCGCCGGCGGCCGCGGCGCGGGTGCCGGTCTCGAGGTCCTCCTTGTGCTCCTGGCCGGGGGTGCGCAGGTGGACGTGCGGGTCGACGAAGGCGGGCAGCAGGTGCTTGCCCGCGCCGTCGACGACCTCGGCGCCGTCGGGCGCGTCGAGCGTCCCGGCGTCGGCGAGCTGGGCGACCTCGCCGTCGCGCACCAGGACGTCCATGGGCCCGTCGAGCGCCTCGCGCGGGTCGAGGACGTGCGCGCCGCGGACGAGGAGCGTCACGGCGGGCGCCGGGGCGCGGACCAGCAGCGACGCGGTCATGCGGTCACCGGCGTCGGCGCCTCGGTCCGCGCGCCCGCGAGGACCTCGTAGAGCACCGCCATCCGCACGACGACGCCCGAGGCGACCTGCGCGGTGATGACGGCCTGGGGCGAGTCGACGACCTCGCCACTGAGCTCCACCCCGCGGTTCACCGGCCCGGGGTGCATGAGCACCTGGCGCGGGTGCAGGCGCCGGCCGTTGACCTGGTAGGCCGACGCGTACTCGCGCAGGCTCGGGATCCACGCCTCGGTCATCCGCTCGTTCTGCATCCGCAGCGCGTAGACGACGTCGGCCTCGTTGAGCTCGTCGAGCGTGTAGCGGACCTCGCAGCCCAGCGCCTCCTCGATGCCGCGCGGGATGAGCGTCGGCGGGCCGGCGACGGTGACCTCGGCGCCCATCTTGCGGAAGGCGAGGATGTTCGAGCGCGCGACGCGGGAGTGCAGGACGTCGCCGACGATCCAGATCTTCGCGCCGTCCAGGGCGCCGATCCGGCGGCGCAGCGTGTGGACGTCCAGCAGCGCCTGGGTCGGGTGCTCGTGCTTGCCGTCGCCGGCGTTGACGACCGCGGCGGGCGCCCACCGCGAGACGAGCTCGGCGGCCCCGGCCCACGGCGTGCGGATGACGATCGCGTCGGGCTTGTGGGCAGTGAGGGTGAGGATGGTGTCCTTGAGCGACTCGCCCTTCTCGACGCTCGACCCGCTGGCCGAGAAGTTCACGACATCCGCGCTGAGGCGCTTGGCGGCGAGCTCGAAGCTCGAGCGGGTGCGCGTCGAGGACTCGTAGAAGAGGTTGAGCACGGTCCGGCCGCGCAGGGCGGGGACCTTCTTGACCTCGCGCTCGGCGACCTCGGCGAACGCGGTGGCGCGGTCGCAGATGCGCTCGATGTCCTGGCGCGTGAGCTCCTCGATGGAGAGCAGGTGCCTCATGCCGTCACCTCCGAGAGGGAGACGATGCGCACCTCGTCGACCCCGTCGAGCTCCTCGACGCGGACGTTCACGCGCTCGGCGCGCGAGGTGGGCAGGTTCTTGCCGACGTAGTCGGGCCGGAAGGGCAGCTCGCGGTGGCCGCGGTCGGCCAGGACGGCGAGCTGGACGCGGGCGGGCCGCCCGTAGTCGAAGAGGGCCTCGATCGCCGACCGGACGGTGCGCCCCGTGTAGAGGACGTCGTCGACGATGACGATCGTCGCGCCGTCGACGTCGAAGCCGATGCTCGTGGCGTGGACGACCGGCTGCTCGGTCCGCGACGACACGTCGTCGCGGTAGAAGGAGATGTCGAGCTCGCCGAGCGGCAGCTCGCGCTCGAGCAGGTCGGTCAGCAGCCCGTGCAGGCGGCGGGCCAGGACGGCCCCGCGGCGGTGGATCCCGACGACGGCGAGCCGCTCCGGGTCGCCGTTGCGCTCCACCACCTCGTGCGCGATGCGCACCAGGGTGCGCCGCATGTCGTCCCCGTCGAGGACGACCTTCTCGTGCTCCATCATCTGCTCCTTCCCGGCCTCACAGGACCGCGTTAAAGGACTCGTGCCCGCCGTCGACGGGCGTGCCCTCACGCTATCAGCGCGCCACGACGCGACGGGCGAGGGCCGACAGCGCCCGCGCCGGGGGCCCGGTGACGCGGTCCAGCGCCTTGGCCGCGCGCCACTGCCGGCTGCCGGTCTCGGCCTCGTCGTCGTAGGGGCCGTGCGCGCCCCGGTCCTCCTCGACGGGTGAGAAGACGTAGTCCTCCCGCGCGTCGGGGTCGATCGCCGTGTCGTCCTGCTGGCCCTCGACGTTCGTCCTGGCGAGGTACAGGTCGGCGGCGCGCGGCGCGAGCTTGTCGGCGGCGATGATCACCGCGGTGTTGCCGCCGACCCAGTGCTCGCGGTTGGGGTGCTCGATGGCGTGCAGGATCGCGTCGGCCGCGAGCTCGGGCTGGAAGAACGGCGCCACGGGCTTGGGCCGGCGCCGCAGGCTCGTGCGCACCCAGGTGAACTGCGGGGTGTTCAGCCCCGGCAGCTGGACCATCGTGACGCGGATCGACGAGCCCTCCTCGAGCAGCTCGACGCGCAGCGCGTCGGTGAAGCCGCGCATCGCGAACTTCGACGCGCAGTAGGTCGCCTGCAGCGGGATGGCGCGGTAGCTCAACGCGCTGCCGACCTGCACGATGGTGCCGCGGTCGCGCGGGCGCATCCGCGCCAGCGCGGCGAGGGTCCCGTGCACGGCGCCCAGGTAGTTCACCTGGGCCACGCGCGCGAACTCCTCGGGCGTGGTCTCGTGCACGCGCTTGAGCACGGCGGTCATGGCGCCGTTGACCCAGACGTCGATCGGCCCCAGCTCGTCCTCGGCACGCTGCGCGGCCGCCTCGACCGCCCCGGCGTCGGCGACGTCGCAGGGCAGGACGAGGGGCGTGCCGCCGGCCGCGCGGACCTCCTGCGCGGTGGCCTCGAGCTGGACGGTGCTGCGGGCGATGAGCGCGACGCGGTCGCCGCGCGCCGCGAGCATGCGCGCCGTGGCGCGCCCCACGCCGGCGCTGGCGCCGGTCAGGACGACGGTGCGGCTCATGCGGCCACCTCCTGCTTCGGGGTCTCGGTGGTCCGCTCGCGGGCCTCGCCGATGGCGTGCGCCGCACGCACGAGCCCGACGTGGGTCAGCGCCTGGGGGACGTTGCCCAGCGGCTCGCCGGTCTCCAGGTCGGCCATCTCGGCGAGCAGACCGAGGTCGTTGGCGCAGGCCGTGGCGCGGGCGAAGACCGCCTCGGCGCGCTCGACGTCGCCGGCCCAGGCATGGGCGGCGGCGAGCCAGAAGGAGGCGGGCAGGAACGCGGGCTCCTCGCGTCGGCGCTCGCTGCGCACGAGCAGGCCGTCGCGGCCGAGGCGCTCCTCGATCGCCGCGACGGTGGAGCGCATCCGCGGGTCGGTCGCCTCGAGGAAGCCGAACGACGGCAGGACGAGCACCGCGACGTCGAGCTGGTCGCCGCCCAGCGTCCCGGCGAAGGCCTGCAGGTCGTCGTTCCAGGCCTCGCGCAGGACGGTCCCGCGGACCTCGTCGGCGACCGCGGCCCAGTGCTCGGCGTCGGCGTGCGTGCCGAGCTCGCGGGCGAGCCGCACCCCGCGGTCCAGCGCCACCCAGCACATGACCTTCGAGGCGGTGTGGTGCTCGTCGCCGGCGCGCGCCTCCCACATGCCCGCGTCGGGCTCGCGCCACTGCTCGGCCGCGCGGTCGACGAGCTGGCAGAGGAAGTCCTGGGTGAAGTCGTCGAGGTCCAGGAGGTCGTGGTCGCGCAGCTGCAGCGCGACGTCGAGGACCTCGCCGAGCACGTCGAGCTGCTGCTGGCGCCACGCCGCGTTGCCCACCCGGACGGGCCGCGCGCCACCGAAGCCCTCGAGGTGGTCGAGCTCGCGCTCGTCCAGCTGGCGCTCCCCACCCAGGCCGAAGACGATCTGCACGTGCGCGGCCTCGTGGCAGCTCGTCGCCGCCTTGCAGATCCAGTCGAACCAGCGCACCGCCTCGTCGGCGCACGTGGCGTCGAGCAGCGCGCGGGCGATGAACGCCGAGTCGCGCAGCCAGGCGTAGCGGTAGTCCCAGTTGGCGTCGCCGCCCGGGAGCTCGGGCAGCGACGTCGTCCCCGCCGCGACCACCGCGCCCGTGGGCTGGTGCGTCAGGCCCTGGAGGACGCGGGCCGCGAAGGCCACCTGCCCGGCGTGCGGGATGCCGTCCTCCTGGTGCATCGCCGACCAGGACCGCCACGTCCCGACGGTCGACGCGAGCACGGCGGCGGCGTCCAGCGGGGCGGGCGGATCGGCGTCGATGGCGGGCACGCGGCGCACGACGAACCCGGCGGTCTCCCCCGCGCGCAGCGTGAAGCGCCCGGTGGCCTTGGCGCCGTCGACGTCGAGGCGGCCGCCGTCGACCAGGAACAGGCGCTCGGGCCCGCCGACGGTCTCCAGCACCCCGGCGGCGCGGCGCACCTGCGGGACGGCCAGGCCGTACTCCGGGCGCGGCACGAAGGCGACCTCCACCTCGACGTCGCCGTCGAGCGCCTCGACCGTGCGCACCAACGCGTCCATGGGGTCCATGCCGAGCTCGTGGCCGACCGCGCCGGGCCGCAGGGCCAGCGCGTCGGTCAGCCGCAGCGCCCCGCCCGGTCCCCGCAGGTCGCTGCGCAGCACGAGCGTCCCGTCCAGGTAGTGGCGCTCGCAGCGCTCGACGCCGCCGGCGGGCGCGATCCGGAACCGGCCCGCGTCGGGGTCCAGGAGCGACGTGAACGGGCTCGGGCCGTCGAAGCGCGGCCCAGGCCACCAGCAGACCTCGCCCTCGCGGTCGACGACGGCGCAGGACCGGCTGTCGGACAGGAAGGCCAGGTCGGCGACGCTGCGGCTCACGCGCGGTCTTCGACGGCCTTGTACGCGAGCTGCGTGAAGTCGGCGATCGTCTGCGCCGTCCACATGCCCGCCAGGAGCCGGGTGGTGCGCGGCGCGGCGACGAGCCCGACCGCGAAGCCCCCGGCGACCCACTGCGCCAGGCAGTACGGACAGACCAGCAGCTCGCCCATGGCCTTCTGGAAGCCCGTGCCGCGGGCGGCCTCGTCGACCTCCCCGTGGCCCGTCGACTCCTGGAAGCGCGTGAACGGCGCGCGGACGAAGGAGGTCACCTTGTCCTTGGCGATGAGCCGCGTGAGCTTCTGCGTCGCCAGGCCGACGAGGACGACGTCGGCGGCGCTCGGACGGTCGGGCACCTCGCGGCCGGCGGCGCGCGCGGCGAGCAACCCGCCGCCCAGCGCGGCGAAGAACGTGGCGGACAGCCCGGTGTAGGCGGCCAGCGGCCGGTCCTCGCCCGGCGGGGCGTAGCCGTCGGCGCCGGTCGCCTCGGCGACCCGGTCCTGCACGTCGGGGCTCATGGCCCTCTGCGCTACCCGGTCGGTGCGCGCGCGGATCGCGCCGTGGCGCGCTCAGCCGCGGTCGACGCGCAGGACGACCGTCGCCCCGGGCTCGACGGTGCCGACGGCGGGGACCTGGGCCGTGACGACCCAGTTGGACTCGTCGACGATCCCGAAGGCGCCGCCGCCGCGGGTGTCGACCTCGAGGCCGCGGTCCTCGAGGACGGCCCGGGCGACGTCGAGGCGCTCGCCCACCACGGACGGCAGCTCGACCTCGCCCGTGGGGCCCTGGTCGGGCCCGGGGTCGGTCGGCCGTGGGTCGGGCGCCAGCTCGGCCGTGACGGTCTGTCCCGGTGTGGTGACGGTGACGGTCTCGGGCGGCCCGGCCGGCCGGGCGCCGCCGAGGATCGCGATGAGCAGCACCCCGGCGAAGAAGCCGCCGGAGGCCGCGAGGGCGGTGCGGAGGTTCACGGAGCGGGCGCCGCGGCGGCCTGGGGACGGTCGCGCGCGGCCCGGTGCAGGACGGGGTCGCCCTTCTCGGGCAGCGGGACCTCGACGACGTCGAAGTCGCGCGGGACCTCGGTGTGGGCGAAGACCGCGCGGGCCTCGTCGCGCACCTGGCGGTGGGTGAAGCGGCTCGACACGTGCGTGAGGCACAGGAGCTTCACGCCGGCCTCGGCGGCCAGCTCGGCGGCCTGCCGGGCGGTCGAGTGGCCGGTGTCCAGCGCCCGCGCCAGCTCCTCGTGCACGAAGGTCGCCTCGTGCACCAGGACGTCGGCCTCGTCGGCCGCCACGCGGACCATGTCGCACGGCGCGGTGTCGCCGCTCAGCACGACCTTGCGGCCCCTGCGCGTCGGGCCCACGACCATGTCGGCCGTCACGTCGCCCACGGCCTCGCCCCGCTGCAGCGCGCCGAACGCCGGCCCCGGCTCCACGCCGAGCTCGCGCGCGCGGTCGGGGTCGAAGCGCCCGGGCCGGTCGTCCTCCACCAGCGCGTAGCCCAGCGCCACCCCGCGGTGGCGGACGCCCAGGGCATGGACGGTGAAGCCCTCGGCGAAGGGGACCTCGTCGCCCGGCTCGAGGTCCGTGAGGACGAGGTCGTAGGAGCGCGGGCGACCGGAGAGCTGCATGGCCGCCGTGACGAGCGCCGCGGTCCCGGGCGGGCCGAGGACCTCGAGCGGCTCGTCGCGGTCGCGCAGGTCGAAGGACTTCAGCATCCCCGGCAGGCCGAGCCAGTGGTCGGCGTGGTGGTGGGTCAGGAAGACCTGCGTGATGTCGGGCAGCCCCGCCTCGCTGCGCAGCATCTGGCGCTGCGTGCCCTCGCCACAGTCGAACAGCAGCTTGTCGGCCCCGCGGCGCACGAACGTCGCGGGCAGGCCGCGCCGGGCGGTCGGGGCCGAGCCGCCGGTGCCCGCGAAGAGCAGCGAGAGGTCCATCGACCCCGGAGGATAGGCGGGGCTAGGGGCGCTGCTCCTGCGCGCGCAGCAGGTCGCGGATCTCCGTGAGGAGCACGGCCTCGTCGCTGGGGATCGGCGTGTCGGCGTCGGCCGGCGGCTGGACGAAGCGCTCCTGGAGGCGCTTCATGGGCGCGACGATCACGAAGTAGATGACCGCGGCGACGATGACGAAGTTGATCGCGGCGGTGATCGTCGAGCCGTAGACCACGTCGGAGCCGTTGACCGTGAACTTCGCGCTGTCGAAGCGCGGGGTGCCGCCGATGATGCCGATGATCCCGCCGATGAAGTCCTTCGACAGGGCGGTCACGATGCCCCCGAAGGCGGCGCCGATGATGACCGCGACGGCGAGGTCGACGACGTTGCCGCGCATGAGGAAGTCCTTGAAGCCCTTGAGCATGGAAGCGACCGTAGGCGCCTCGCGCGCCGCGCGTGACAACAGGCGTTGCAGCTAGCCTGCGCGCCGCGATGGACCTCCGCGAGCAGATCGCCCAGCACCCCGGCTGGTACCACACCATCGAGCTGGCGCCGGGCGTCGAGACGCCCGGGTCGTGCGACCTGCGCCCGCTCGCGCCGGGCGCGCTGCCCCAGGACCTCGCGGGCAAGCGCTGCCTCGACGTCGGGACCTTCGACGGCTTCTGGGCCTTCGAGATGGAGCGCCGCGGCGGCGAGGTCATCGCGCTGGACCTCGACGACATCCGCCAGGCCGACTTCCCGCCCAACGCCCGCGCGGAGATCGAGGCCGGCTACGACCCGTCGCTGCCCTGGGGCTCGGGCTTCCGCATCGCCCATGAGGCGCTCGGCTCCACGGTGCGCCGCGTCACCGGCAACGTCTACGACCTCTCCAGGGAGCTCATCGGCGTCGACGGCGTGGACGTCGTGCTCTGCGGGACGATCCTCCAGCACCTCCGCGACCCGGTGAAGGCGCTGGAGAACATGCGCGGCGTGCTGCGCCGCGGCGGTGTGGTCCTCATGGTCGAGTCCTACTCGGCGCCCCTGAGCCGCCGCCACCCGCGCCGCCCCGTCAGCGAGTTCCGCCCCGCGACCCCCGGGTCGATCTACACCTGGTGGGTCCCGAACCTCGCGGGCCTCAACGCCTGGGCGCTGGCGGCCGGCCTCGAGCCGACGGGCGCGCCGGCGGTCCGGCACAAGCCCATCCGCGGCGCCGGCCCGGGCGACCGCATCGCGGCGCTGACGCTGCGGCCCAAGCCGCTGGGCTAGCTACCGCCGGCGCGGGACCACCGCGAAGGGCAGCCGCTCGACGCTGGGTGCCCCGCTGCCACGGGCGGTGAGGCGCAGCACGTAGCGGCCGGGACGCAGCCGGGCCAGCACGCCGCCACGGACCTTGCGCACCGAGGCGCCGGTGGGAGCGGGCGCGGTCTCGCGGTGCACGACGCGGCCGGTGCCGGCGAGGACCGCGACCTCGACGGTCGCCGGCGCTCCCAGCGCGAACCGGACGCGCGGCGCCCGGCGGCGCAGGGCGCCGCTGCGCTCGACGACCAGCGGGAACCGGCTTCCAGCGAGGGCGCTCGGCCCGGGCACCGCCCCCACCGCCCACACGAGGGGCGGGGCGGTGATCGCACCGACCTCGTCCGTCGTGCGTGCCTGGAAGGCGTGCGCGCCGGCGCGCAGGACCGGCAGGCGCACGAAGCGCGCGCACGGCGACCACGGGCCGCCGTCGTGGCGGCAGTCGTGGACGAACGGTCCGCGCGCGGTCTCCGACGCCGGCGGCCGCTCGCCGCTCACATCGACGTGGACCGTCGCCTTGGCCGCGGCGAAGGCCAGCACCCCGGGAGCCGGGTCCTCGCCGACCTGCACGCGTGCGGGCGCGGGGTCGCGCCGACCGTCGGCATCCACCGCACGGACCTCGACGAGACCCGCGAACGCCCCGAGCGCCACGGGGGACGAGCAGGGGACGAAGCCGCTGTCCCCGCCGCCCGCCGGCTGGAGGCGGCACTCGAAGCGCACGCCACGGTCCGAGCCGAAGGTGGCGACGACGGTGCGGTCGGCGGGCGAGGAGCCCGCCTTGGCGACCAGCAGCGTCCTCGGCGCTGCGATCCCCTGGGCCGCGCGGGCCGTCGGCGTGCCGGCACGGTGCACCTGCTCGCAGTCCCCGGCGACCCGGTCGCGACGGTCCGCGAAGACCCGGTCGCGTCCAGGTCCGCAGCGGACCACGCCGAGGACGGCGCCGCGCGCCCGGACCACGTCGTCGCCGCGGCCGGCGGAGACCACCACGGTGCCGGCGCCCCGTAGGCGGATCGTGTCGTCGCCGCTGCCCCCGAAGACCGTGCCGTCGCGGATCCCGCTCTGCAGGACGTCGTCGCCGGGACCGCCGTCGACCCGCTGCGGGCCGGGGCCGCCGTAGACGACGTCGTCCCCAGGACCCGCATCCAGGACGTCGCGGACCGCCGGGGTGTCGGCGCCCTCGATCCGCATGCCCCACAGGACGTCGTTGCCGGCGCCGCCGCGCAGGTGGTCCGGTCCGAGCCCGCCGAGCAGGACGTCGTCCTTCGACGTCCCCACGTGGCTGGCGCCCTCCGGCGGCGCGAGGTAGGTCACGCCGCGGGTGGGGTCCTGCAGGGCGTCGGTGATGAAGACCTGCTCGCACGCCGTGCCGGCGGCGCCCTGGAGGGCGCGGCTGCGGTAGTCGCTCGCCGCCGCCGGCGTGATCGTCGCGTACAGCGTGTCGAACCCCGACCCGCACTGGACCCGCACGGGCTCCGAGGCCTCGACCACGATGACGTCGTCGCCGGGACCGCCCCAGAGCTCGTCGCGGCCGCTGTCGGCGAAGAGGCGGTCGGCGCCCGGGCCGCCGTCCAGGTGGTCGATCCCGGAGCCGCCGTGCAGGACGTCGTCGCCCGCTCCCCCGGCGAGGCGGTCGGCGTCGGCCCCGCCCTCGAGCGCATCGTCACCGGTGCCCCCGCGCAGGACGTCGACGCCGAAGCCGCCGGAGCCGACGTCGTCCCCGGGTCCGCCGTCGAGCCGGTCGCGGCCCGCGGCGCCCGTCAGCGTGTCGTCGCCGGCTGCGCCGCTCACGCGATCCGGCCCCGTGTCGCCCGTGAGGAGGTCGTCGCCCCCACGCCCGGCGAGCCGGTCCGGGCCCTCGAGGCCATGCAGCACGTCGCGGCCCGCGCTGCCGCGCAGCACATCGGGACCGAACGTCCCGTCGCGGGCCGCCGCGGGGACCGGCAGCGCCGCCAGCAGCGCGACGACCACGGCTGGGGCCAGGGCGGCGGAGCCTCGCACGCGCCAGGAGGGATTCGAACCCCCGACTTCCGCCTCCGGAGGGCGGCGCTCTATCCACTGAGCTACTGGCGCAGCGTGCGCATCGTAGCGGGGTGGGCGGGTGGCCACCGGATGGTGGCGGCGGGCGGCGCCCCTAGGACGCCTCGACGTGGGTCACGTGCGTGGCGTTGACGTAGACCGTCGCGCCGGACGCCTCCTCCTGGAAGCCCTGCAGGCCGCCACCGCGCAGGCGGCTGACGACCTCCTCGGCGTCGTCGGTGACGACCTTCGTGATCGGGTGCTGGGCGGTGGATCCGGTGAGGTGGACGGTGCTCCCCATGGGCCCTGCGTACCCGGTCGCCGGTGATGATGCCTCCGCGCTGACAGGGTCTGGCATGACGAACGGTCACCCCGGGCACGTCCCGCGCCACGATGCACGGGCACGGAGGCCTGGAGATCCGCGAGGAGCGCGGCCCGGAGGAGGTCCGGCTGCTGGTGCGCGGAGAGCTGGACATCGCCTCGGCGCCGCGGCTGGTGACGGCCGCACTCGCGGCGGGCGGCACGCGGCGCCACGTCGTCGTCGACCTCTCCGAGCTCGCGTTCTCCGACACCGTCGGGCTCAACGCCGTGCTGCGCATGCGCCGCCGGGCAGCCGCCGCCGGGATCACGCTCGAGGTCGTCGAGCCCGAGGTCCCCTTCGCGGCGCTGCGCGTCCTGCGCGCCGCCCGGCACCTCGGCGTCGCGCCGGCCGCCCCGCCCGCGTAGGCGCCGCCGGTCGTCGCGGACGTGGCTCGGTCCGGCGGCGGACCGGGTACCCTCGGTCCATGGGCACGGACGTCCCGCACACGCACGCTGACGACCCGCTCGCGCGCCTCGCCGCCGAGCTCGAGCGCCTCGGCGAGGCCGCGATGCACCTCGGGGAGGCCACCGAGCGCCTCGTCGCACAGGCCGGCGACGCCGGTCCGGCGCTCCGGGAGGCAGCCGCCGCCTCGCGCCGCGCGGCGCGCACGGCGACCGCCGCCAGCGCGCAGGCCGCCGCGAACGCCGGCTAGGCCGCCGGCGGCTGCTGGCGCTCGATCCGCAGGGCGCCGGACGGGCAGCGGCCGACGACGTCGCGGACCTCGGACGCCGGCGCGGCGTCCGGCTGGATCCACGGGCGGCGCTGGGCGTCGAACACCGCCGGCAGCCCGCGCACGCACTCGGCCGCGTGGCGGCAGACCTCCGGGTCGAAGCTCACCGTCAGCTCCGCGCCGACGTAGGCCTTGCGCGCCACGGCTCAGGCGGTGGGGATGTCGGAGATGCGGACCGGCACGACGAGGTCGGCGTAGTCGGGGTGGCGCTCGATCCAGCCCCTGATGAACGGGCACAGCGGCACGACCTCCCCGCCGGCGTCCCGGACCGCGTCGAGCGCCCCGCGGGCGAGCACGCTGCCGACGCCCTGGCCCTCGAAGGCCGGGTCGACCTCGGTGTGGAGGAACACGGTCCGGCTCCCGTAGCGCGCGTAGACCGCGAAGCCCGCCAGCTCGTCGCCGACGCGCGCCTCGTAGCGGGTGGCCTCCGGGACGTCGGTCACGAGCACCTCGACGGCGGACTGGCTCATGCCCCAGACCTTGGCAGGCCGGTCAAGGTCCTGCACACAGCGCCTGGAGCGCCGCGAGCGCCGACTCCGGCTCCCGGCGCATGAGCGCGAACGCCGCGCGCGCCTGGTCGACGTCGTCGAGCGTCACGTCGTGCTTCTCCACGCAGAAGCGCCCGATCCAGCGCACCGCCGCCGCCTCGTAGCGCTGCGGCTCCCGGTCGCGCAGCAGCACGCAGACCTGCAGCGCATCGTCCAGGCGCACCTGCGGCAGCTCCGCCGCGGCCGCCCGGATCAGCGTCAGGTTCCCCGTGCTCAACGCCCGCCGGAAGCGCGCGTACGCCGATCCCTGGCTCGTCACTCCACCATCCCGTCCATGCGAACACATGTTCGCACGACCGGGGGACGACGCTCGGGGTCAGACCCCGTCGCATGCGACAACCCCTGGCACCGCTCGGGGTCAGACCCCGTCGCATGCGACAACCCCTGGCACCGCACGGGGTCAGACCCCGTCACATGCGACAACCCCTGGCACCGCACGGGGTCAGACCCCGTCACATGCGACAAGCCCTGCCACCGCACGGGGTCAGACCCCGTCGCATGCGACAACCCCTGGCACCGCACGGGGTCAGACCCCGTCGCATGCTGGCCGCTCGGGGTCAGACCCCGTCGCATCGGCGAGGATCGGCGGATGAGCACCGCCGACGTCGAGGGGCCGGAGTGGAGCGCGCGGGCCGCGGCGTGGGCGGAGCACTGGGGCCGGCTGGCGGCGCCGGCGCGGGAGGCGATCGTCGAGGTCGCGCAAGTCGGGTCGGGGACGCGACTGCTGGACGTCGGGTGCGGAACCGGGGAGCTCGTCGCGCTCGCGGCGCAGCGGGGGGCCGAGGTGGCCGGCATCGATGCGGCGGCCGGGATGCTCGCCGTCGCCCGTAGTCGCGTGCCGGGCGCGGACCTGCGGGAGGGGCCGGTCGAGGCGCTGCCCTGGCCCGATGGCGCCTTCGACGTCGTCACGGCGGTCAACGCGCTGCAGTTCGCCGCCGACCCCGCCGCGGCGCTGCGCGAGGCGGCGCGCGTCGTCGCCCCCGGCGGCCGGCTGGCGGTCTGCACCTGGGGTCCGCCCGCGACGCGCGACCTGGCCGTGGTGATGGCCGCGCTCGGCGACCTCGAGCCACCCGCGCGTGGTGGCGAGGCGCAGGACGACCAAGCCCCTCCCCCGCCGGCCCTCGGGACGCCCGGCGTCGCCGACGACCTCCTGCGCGCGGCCGGCCTCGACGTCGTCCATGCCACCGACGTCGACGTCCCCTACGCGGTCGCGGACCTCCCCACGCTGCAGCGCGCGCTCGTCGACGGCGCCGGCGTCGCGACCGCCGCCCACCCCGAGGCGGTCCGCGCCGCCCTCGCGCCTGCCGCCGCGCCGTTCCGCCGGCCCGACGGCACCTTCCGCTTCGCCGGGACCTTCCGCCTCGTCGTCGGCCGCCGCCCCGCCTAGGCGCCGCCGCCCAGCGGCAGCTCTTGCACGAGCGTCAGCGTCTCGGCGAACAGGTCGCCGTGCTCCTCGACGCGCCGCAGGACGCCCGCGGTGTCGAACACGAGCCGGTCGGCGTCGCCGGCCTCGAGCGCCTCGTGGACCTCCTCCCACAGCAGCGGCGTCGAGACCGTCGGCCGCGGACGCGCGCGCGGGGAGTAGACGCAGACCGTCGTCTTGTGACGGTCGTTCTGGCTCCAGTCGACGAGGATCCGGCCCTTGCGCCGCGCCTTGGCCTGGCGCGAGACGACCATGTCCGGCGCCTCGCTCTCGAGCAGCTCCGCGACCGCCTTCGCGAACCCCTTGGTGAAGGCGTACGTCGCCGCCGGGTTGTTCAGCGGGACGTAGACCTGCATCCCCTTCGAGCCCGAGGTCTTCGGGAACGCCTTGAGGCCGAGGTGGTCGAACATCCCCTGCAGGACCACCGCCACCTGGCAGCACTCCAGCAGTCCCGCCGGCTCGCCCGGGTCGAGGTCGAACGCGACCATCGCGGGGCACTCCGGCGTGTCCGCCCGGTGCATCGGCGTGTGGACCTCGAGGTCGGCGAGGTTCCCCAGCCACGCGAGGGTCGCGGCCGAGTCGGCCCGCACGAAGCCGTCGTCGGTCGTGGCGACCCAGTCGGGGCGGTGCGACGGCGCGTTCTTCTCGTAGAAGTAGTCGCCCTCGACCCCGTTCGGGTAGCGCTTGAGCGTGAGCTGGCGGTCGCGGATGTGCGGCAGCAGGACCGGCGCGATCGCCAGGAGGTACTCGACGTGGTCGCGCTTGGTGAAGCCGACCTGGGGATAGAGGACCTTGTCGGGGTTGGAGAGCTTCAGCTCGCGGCCCTCGACCTCGACCATCAGGCCGTTGCGGATCTCCTCCCGCACGACGAGCGACGCCGGCTTGTCGTCGCGCAGCCCCTTGTAGGACGGCGCGCGCAGGACGCCGTCGCGCGTCCACTCGACGAACTCGACCTCGCAGACGAGCGTCGGGCGGACGAAGACCGACCCGCGTGGCGGCGCCGGCCCGCCGCCGTCGAAGGGCGAGCTGTCGACGACCAGCGGCTCGAGCGCGGCGCGCAGCCGGTCGAGCTCGGCCTCGGTGAAGCCCGTCCCGACGCGCCCGACCGCCCGCAGGCGCCCGTCGTCGCGCACGCCGACGAGCAGCGCGCCGATGCGCTCGCGCCGGCGCCCCTCCCCCGGCACCCAGCCGCCGATGACGACCTCCTGGCGCATCCGGTTCTTGACCTTGATCCAGCAGCCGCTGCGCCGGCCCGGCTCGTAGGGCGTCCCGAGCTTCTTGGCGATGACGCCCTCGAGCCCCTGCTCGCGGGTCGCGGCCAGCAGCGCCGCCCCACCGCCGACGACGTGGTCGGGGACCTGCCAGCGCTCACCCGGCGCCAGCAGCTCCTTGAGCCGCGCGCGGCGCTCCTCGTAGGGCTCGCCCATGAGCGAGTGGCCGTCGAGCCACAGCAGGTCGAACGCGATGAAGGTGACCGGGCGCTCCTTGGCCACCCGCCGCACGCGCGCCTCGCCCGAGAGGTGGATGCGCGACTGCAGCAGGCCGAAGTCCGGGCGTCCCTGCTCGTCGAAGGCGACGACCTCGCCGTCGAGGACCGCGTCGTGCATCGACAGCGCCCGGTTCATCCGGTGCAGCTCGGGATAGCGGGGCGTGATGTCGTTGCCGGTGCGCGAGACGAACCGGATCCGCCCCGGGGTCGAGAAGACGACGGCGCGCACGCCGTCCCACTTGACCTCGAAGGCCCAGTCGTCGTCCTGGGGCGGCAGGTCGCCGAGGCGCGCGAGCATCGGGGTCAGGACCTCGGGCATGGGCTCGGCCTCCGGGTCGGCCGCGGAGCCCATGCGGTGGATCATCCACTCGTCCTTGCCACGCTCCTGACGGATCGGGAAGAGGGCGTACTGGCCCTGCACGCGCTCCCCGTGGAGCTCGACCTCGACCTTGCGCTCCTCCCACTTCAGGACCTCGTACGTGCCGCGGTCCCAGATCGTCATCGACCCGGCGCCGTACTCGCCCTTGGGGATGTCGCCGTGGAAGTCGAGGTACTCGAGCGGGTGGTCCTCGGTGTGGACCGCGAGGCGGTTGTCCTTGAGCGTCCTCGGGATGCCGTTGGGCAGGGCCCACGACGCGAGCGCACCGTCGTGCTCCAGGCGCAGGTCCCAGTGCAGCCGCGTGGCCGAGTGCTCCTGGACCACGAAGCGCGGCAGGTCGGGCGCCTTCGCGCGTGAGCGCTTCGCCTTCGGCTTGGCCTCCCCCACGCCCGGCTCGGGCGTCTTGCCCGCCCGGCGCTTGCGCTGGTACTCGCCGAGGTCGCTCACCGCACCGCGGCGGGGGCGCCGGGCAGGGCGCGCTTGGCCGACGCGGGGACGCCCGCGACCAGCCAGCCGTCGGGGAACTCGCCCCCGTTGAGCACCGCGTTGGCCGCCACGACCGTGTTCTTCCCGACGCGCGTGCCGCGCAGCAGCACGCAGTTCGCGCTGATGACGGTGTTCGGTCCGACGACGATCGGCCCGATCTTCAGGGGCCGGTCGAGGAACGGCGTGTCCGAGCCGTCGGCCAGGTGGTCGGAGTCGATCATCGACGTGCGCTCCCCGATGCCGCAGTCGTGGCCGATGTCGATCCCGCCCGTCGCGTGCAGGTGCACGCCGCGGCTGATGACCGAGGTGTGGCCGACGTGCAGCCGCGACTTCGTCTTGAGCAGGCAGATGTCGCGCACGTGGACGTCGTGCTCGAGGACGATCTCGCCGCCCCACAGCTGCACGCGGCACCACGCCTCGAACGTCGAGCGGTCGCCGACGTCGAGCACGTTGTCGCGCCCCGTGTAGACCTCGAGCACCAGCGATCGCCCGAGCTTCACGTCTCGCCCGAGCCGGATCGCCAACGACCCGCCCCGGCCCTGCACGACCGGCTCGATGGCCGGCAGCGTCCAGAACCGCGGCGTCCCGTCGGCATCGACGCGGACCCGCACGCCGTGGCGCCCCAGCCGCGCCTTCAGCGCCGCGCACCACAGCGCGAAGCGCAGCGCGCGGACGGCGGTCGCGACGTTCCCGAGCACGCGCCCGACCCTAGCCGCCACGGACCCCGACCGCCTGTCGCACTCCCCGACCATCGGTCGCACGCGCCTTGCGCCGGTCAAGCGCACCTTCGTACGGTGCGTCGCATGTCCAGGGGGAAGACGGTCCTCGCCGGCCTCGCGGTCGGCGCAGCGCTCGGTGCGCTTGCGGCGCCCACCGAAGCGGCGACGCTCGTGCGAGGTCCCTCCGGGATCACGTACTACGCCGCTGCCGGCGAGCACAACGTGCTGCAGCTCTCCACGAGCGGCAACCCCGTCTACGGTCCGACCGCCGTCCAGGTCACCGACCAGGTCTTGATCTGGCCGGGCTCGAGCGGGTGTCTCAGCCTCCTCGTGGGCTCAGCGGTCTGCTCCACCAGCCCCTTCTCGTTCTCGGCGGACCTCCGGGATGGCGACGACGTCGTGCGCACGGGCGTGCAGGGCGCGCTCGTGCGGCCGAACCACGGCGCCGACCTGGTCCAGAGCGGCCCCGCGCTGCGCATCGTCGAGGACGAGCCCCCGGCGGCGTCGCGCGGCGACCGCTACTTCGCGACGACGAGCTCCCTCACCTACGGCGGCCGAGCGACCGTCGCCGTCACGCTCGACGGGATGGCGAACGACGGTGCCCCGGGCGAGGGCGACGACGTCCGAACCGGGTCCGTGACGGTCACGGGCGCGGCCTCGACGTCCCTCACCGGCAATGCCGACGCCAACGGCCTCAGCATCACCGACGGCGGCGGAGCGGTCGCCGGTCTCGGCGGAGACGACGTGCTCGCCGCGCGGGGCGGGGACATCGCGGTGGTCGACGGGGGCGCGGGCGCGGACCACCTGCTGGCCCGAAGCGGCACGATCGTCGGCGGGCCGGGACGCGACCACGTCAGCCGGGCCGACCAGCAGCTGCCCGTCGCCGTCCTGGTCCGGGACGGCGAGGCTGACGAAGTCCTGTGCGACCCTGCCATGACGGTCGTCGCGGATCCCCTGGACACCGTCCTCGGCGCCTGCGGGTCCCTGGACGTCGCCGCGCCCTAGGCGCGGCGACGCAGCCGGCGCCGGTGGCTCAGCAGCCGCCGGCGACGGCCGGGAGGATCTGGACCTCCGCGCCGTCGGGCACCGCGCGCTCGAGGCCGCCGTCGAAGCGGACGTCCTCGCCGTCGACGTAGACGTTCACGAAGCGCCGCAGCGCGCCGGACTCGTCGGAGAGGCGGTCCTTGAGCTCCGGGTGGGCGGCGTAGACGGCGTCGAGGACGGCGCCGACGGTGTCGCCGTCGACCTCGAGGGAGCCGTTGCCGCCCGCGGCGGAGCGCAGCTGGGCGGGGAGCTTGACCTTGACCGCCATCAGGCGCGCACGCCCACGGCCGACTCGAACTCGTCGAAGTCCGGCGCGATCTCGTAGGACTCGAAGGTGCCGCGGACGGCGTCCAGGGTCTTGAGGCCCTCGCCGGTGATGACGAGCACGACGCGGTCGCCCTTGTCGAGCTTGCCGGCCTCGGCGAGCTTGGCGAGCGTCGCGGTGGTCACGCCGCCGGCGGTCTCGGTGAAGATGCCGGTCGTCTCGGCCAGCAGGCGGATGCCGGCGCGGATCTCGTCGTCGGTGACCGACTCGACGGAGCCGCCGCTCTTGCGGGCGAGCTCGACCGCGTACGGGCCGTCGGCCGGGTTGCCGATGGCCAGCGACTTGGCGATCGTGTCCGGGCGCACCGGGCGGCAGACGTCGGCGCCCTCGGCGAAGGCCTGCGCGACCGGGGAGCAGCCCTCGGCCTGGGCGCCGTGCATCACGGGCAGGTCGCCCGAGACGAGGCCCAGCTCGCGCCACTCGCCGAAGCCCTTGGCGATCTTCGTGAAGAGCGAGCCCGAGGCGATCGGGGCGACGATGCGATCCGGGATCTCGAAACCGAGCTGCTCGGCAACCTCGTAGGCGATCGTCTTGGAGCCCTCGGCGTAGTACGGGCGCATGTTGACGTTCACGAACGCCCACGACTCGTGCTCGCCGGAGATCTCCGTGCAGAGGCGGTTGACGTCGTCGTAGTTGCCGCGGACCTTGACGAGGTTGGTCCCGTAGACGCCCGTGGCGAGGACCTTCTGCTCCTCGAGGTCGTGCGGGATGAAGACGTAGGACGGCATCCCGAGCGCCGCGCCCGCCGCCGCGACGGCGTTGGCGAGGTTGCCGGTGGAGGCGCAGGCCAGCGTGTCGAAGCCGAGCTCGCGGGCGCGCTGGGCGGCGACGGCGACCACGCGGTCCTTGAAGGAGTGCGTCGGGTTGTGCGCGTCGTTCTTGACCCACACCTCGCCGAGGCCGAGGCGCTCGGCCAGGCGGTCGGCGCGCACGAGCGGGGTGCAGCCGGCGGGCAGGCCGGCGCGCGACAGGATCCGCGAGGACGGACCCGGGACCCCGCCCTCGAGGGGCAGGAAGTCGCTGTAGCGCCAGATGTTCTGCGGCCCGGACTGGATCCGGCGGCGCAGCGACGACGCGTCGGTGATGCGCAGCTCGTCGAAGTCGTACTTGACCTCGAGCGGGCCGAAGCAGCGCGAGCAGACGTACTGCGCGGTGAGCTCGTACTCCGTGCCGCACTCGCGGCACGCAAGGTTCGTGACAGCCATTCGGGACTCCCTGTGGTTCTTCGCCGGTACCTACCCGTGCGGCGAAGCAGGAAGCCCGCCACACGTCTGTCAGGAATTGGCACCATCCCCACCGCTTGCGCGACGGGAGGTTGCCGGGGCTTCACAGGGCCAGTCCCTCCACCCCTCTGGACGTGTCCAGCTATGTGCTCCGGGACCCTAGCAGGCACGCAACGGACCCACCAGACGGCCGAGACCGGAGCCGACGACGGTACGATGGACGACATCGTGCACCCGACCGACGACCCCCTCAGTCGTGCCTGGACTGCCCAAGCCCAGGCTCCGTCGTCCGGCGCGCGCACCCGGCGAGCCCCTTCGGCCCGCCGAGCCTGACGGCCCCAACGTCGAGGTCGTCGAGGCCGAGGGCCTTCGCTGGGTCAACATCGCCAACCCGCGGCCGGCCGACCGCTCCTGGCTCGAGGAGCACTTCGACTTCCACCCGCTGGACTACGAGGACGTCTTCTCGCGCAACCAGCGCCCGAAGGTCGACGAGTACGACGACTACCTCTTCGTCGTCCTGCACTTCCCGGTCTACGACAAGCGCGCCGGGCGCCTGAACGCCGCCGAGCTCGACATCTTCGTCGGGCCCGACTTCCTGGTCACGCTGCCCAACGAGCGCCTGCAGCCGCTCGAGTACCTCTTCGAGCGCTGCTCCTCGCGCGAGGACGTCCGCGAGCAGCTCTTCACCCGCGGCACGGGCTACCTGCTCTACAAGATCGTCGACGACCTCGTGGACTCGTCGTTCCCGATGCTGCGCAAGATCGGGCTGAAGCTCGAGCGCCTCGAGGAGGACATCTTCGAGGAGCGCAACGACGAGGTCGTGCGCGACATCTCCAACGCCAAGCAGGAGATCATCAACTTCCGCAAGATCGTGCGCCCGCAGCGCGCGGCGCTGAAGGACCTCGAGCGCACGAAGCGCTACGTCACCGGCGAGCTCGACATCTACTTCGACGACGTCAACGACGCGTCCGAGCGCATCTGGGACATGCTCGAGAACTTCAAGGAGGTGATCGAGGGCCTCGAGGCCACCAACGAGGCCGTCCTCTCGCACCGCCTCAACGACGTCCTGCGGATCCTCACCGCCTTCAGCGTGATCATGCTGCCGCTGACCCTGATCGCCTCGGTCTTCGGCATGAACACGCACGTGCCCGGCGAGGGCGACCCGCTCGGCTTCTGGATCGTCATCGGCGTGATGGTCATCGTCCTCGCCGGGATGCTCACGCTCTTCCGGCGCCGCGGCTTCCTGTGAGCCGGATGTCACCGGCCCGTGTCCGTGGTGTAGGAACGGGCGCATGAGCGCGCCGCCCACGGAGTCCCTCGAGCGCCTGGGCGACGCCTTCGCCCTGACCGACCCGAGCGAGCGCAAGCGCATGCTCGTGATCGTCAACCCGTACGCGACGACGGTCAGCGACCGACTCAAGACGCTCGTCGTGGCGGCGCTCGGCGGCCGCTACGCGGTCGACGCGATCGACACCGAGGGCCGCGACCACGCCACCGCCCTGTGCCGCGAGGCCCGCGACGAGGGCTACGACGTCGTGGTCGCCTTCGGTGGCGACGGGACCGTCAACGAGGCCGCCAACGGCCTGGCCGGCTCCTCCACCCCGCTCACGACGCTCCCGGGCGGGGCGACGAACGTCTTCTGCAAGATGCTCGGCATCCCGGGGGACATCGTCGACGCGACCGAGCACCTGCTGCGCATCGCCGACGACTGGCAGCCGCGCCGGGTGGACCTCGCGACGGTCAACGGCCGGCGCTTCACCTTCTCCTGCGGCGTGGGGCTCGATGCCTCGGTCGTGCGCCGCGTCGACAGCCGCCCGCGCCTGAAGTCCAAGCTCGGCGCCTGGTACTTCACCTACGCCGCGGTCACGACCTTCCTGCGCGAGTACACCGTGCGCCCGCCCCGCCTCGAGGCCGAGTTCGCCGACGGCGGGCGGTCCTCCGGCGTCACCGCGATCGTCCAGAACGGCGACCCGTTCACGTACTTCAACGACTTCCCGCTCCACGTCGCGGAGGGCGTCGAGCTCGACGACGGCCAGGTCGGCGGGATCCTGCTGCGCACGACGCGCCCGACGGCCATCCCCACGGTCGCCTTCCGCCTGTTCTCGCGCCGCGCCGCCGTCGTGGACCACCGCCACATCGAGCCCTTCGGCCCGGTCGACGGCCTCGTCGTGCGCTCGACCGACGGCCGTCCCGTGCCCGTCGAGGTCGACGGCGACTGGATCGGCGACGTCACCGAGGCCCGCTTCGGCGTCGAGCCGGGCGCCCTCACCGTCGTCGCCTAGCGCCGCGGCCGGACCGTCGCCATGCGGCGGGGCCTGCGGTACCTTGCCGCCCCGTGGGGGAGCTCAAGGAGGGCAGGATCGCCGCGGTCGAGGGCCCGCGCGCGGACGAGGTACGCGCGAGCGCGATGCACGGCGCCCGCGGGCTCGCCGCCTGCACCGTCGTGCTGCTGCACGCCGGCATCTTCTCGGCGACGTTCATCCCCGGCACCTTCACCGCGGAGGTCTGGCGCCACTTCGACTCGGCCGTCCCCGTCTTCTTCGCCCTCTCGGGCTTCCTGCTCTACTCGCCCTTCGCCGCCGCGCACGCCAAGGGCAAGGCCGCGCCCCGCTACGTCGCCTACGCGGTGCGCCGCGGGCTGCGCATCTTCCCCGCCTACTGGACGGTGCTGATCGCGACGATGGTCGTCTACTCGGCCTTCGACATCGTCACCTCCGTGTCGAACACGCCCGGGTCCGCGGGCGAGGGCGTGTCGTGGTTCGGCCTCTTCGCCCTGTGGGGCGACCTCGACGGACGCGCCGACCGCGCGGTGCCGCAGGCCTGGACGCTCGACGTCGAGCTGGCCTTCTACCTCGTGCTGCCGGCGGTGGCCGCCGGCATCGCCTGGCTCGTCCGGCGCGGCACGCCCTGGCTGCGCGCCGAGCTCCTCGGGCTCGGCGTCTTCGCCGCCTGCTCGATCCTCTGGAAGGTCGTCAACGCCGCGACCGGCGGGCTCGTCACGGTCGAGAACACCTTCATCGGCTGGCCGGTCTCGTACTTCGACGGCTTCGCCATCGGCATGGCGCTGGCCGTCATCGCGCTGTGGGACCAGACCGACCCCGCCTCGATCCCCGCCTGGCTGCGCCGCGCGCTGTCGGCGACCACCATCTGGGCGGCCTGGGCGCTGCTGCTCGCCGGCACCCTCCTGTTCCTGCAGGCCGACGACCCCGGGGTCTTCCAGAAGATCTGGTCGGGCCCGCGGTTCCTGGCCGAGTACACCGCCTACATCGGGCTGGGCGCGCTGCTCGTCGCGCCGGTCCTGCTCGGCTGGGGCCCCGTCGGCGCCGTGCGCCGCGTGCTCTCGACCCGCCCGATCCTGCACCTGGGCACCGTCTCCTACGGCATCTACCTCTGGCACTTCTTCGTCTTCGACGTCGTCACGAAGGCCGGCCTCGACGTCAAGGGGGGCTACGACGCCTACGTCGTGTGGGTCCTGGTGGGCCTCGCCGGCTCCATCGCCGTGGCGACGGTCAGCTGGAAGCTCGTGGAGGAGCCGGCGCTGCGCCTCAAGCGCTTCTTCCCCCTGCGCACCGACGCCGCGGCGGCGGGCACGTCGATCGGGCCTGCCGTCCCGGCGGGCCAGCCGGCGGCCGTCGCCGTCGGCGACGACGCGCGCTAGCCCAGCGGCTCGGCCAGCACCGCGGCGTGCGGCAGGCCCTTGCGGGCCACGATGGCCGCCTGGCGGCCCTTGGCCGTGCGCAGCGCCTTGAGCACGTCGCCGCGACCCGCCGGCGGATGCGCCGGGCCGGTCGGGACGAAGTACATCGGCGTGCGCTGCTGGATCCGGAAGCCGGCGGACTCGACCATCTGGAAGAGGCCGGCGCGGTTGGGGATCCACCACCACGACTGGTCGAGGCCCTCGAGGCGCGCCGTCGGCGTGCGCGGCTGGGTCCACGTCGAGATCGCCTCGATCGTGTCGGCGATCACCGCCTGGCCCCTGCAGACCCGGCGCAGGCTGTCGAGCGCCCGGACCGGGTCGCGCAGGTGCAGCAGCAGCGAGCCGAGGAAGACGACGTCGAACTGGCCGACCTCGTCGGGGTCGAGGTCGTAGACGGAGATGTCGCGGCGGTCGACCTTCGAGCCCAGCGCCTCGTGCGCGAGGTGGAAGCCGGCCGCGCCGGCCTTGAACCCGCGCAGGAAGGCGAGGCGGTCCTCGCGGGCGACGTCGGCGACGAACGTCTGCGGCGGCCAGTCCCAGCGCTCGGGGTCGTCGATGTCGATCGCGACGACCTCGGCGGCGCCACGGCGCTCCATCTCGAAGGCCCAGAAGCCGTCCCACGTGCCGACGTCGAGGCAGCGCAGGCCGTCGAGGCGGGCGGGCAGCGGGACGACGGCACGCGACGGGCGCAGGTCGAACCACCCGGGCGTGGTGATCCCGCCGGGGAGGTCCAGGACGTGGTACCAGGACTGCTCCGCCACGCGGCGGGCGAGGTCGTCAGAGGGGGTGGCGACCGGCGGCATGACGGCGGATCGTACGGGCCTTCGCCGCTAGGGCGTCAGGTCGTAGGGGAAGTCGGTGAGGACCTCGCAGCCGTCCTCGGTCACGAGGAGGAGGTCCTCGAAGCGCACGCCGCCGAGGTCGCGCTCCCACAGCCCGGGCTCGACGGCCACGACGTCGCCGGGGACGAGCGGCTCGCTGCCGGCGAGGCCGAGCCCGGGTGCCTCGTGGACCTCGAGGCCCACGCCGTGGCCGAGGCCGAACTGCATGCCCTCGGTCGGATCGTCGCCCGGCCCGGTGCGGATCGTGCGGTGCCCACCCGCCTCCAGGACGTCGCAGCAGGCGTCGAAGAGCTCGCGGCCGGTCACGCCCGGGCGGCAGCGCTCCGTGACCGTCCGCAGCGCCTGCGCCACCAGCTGCTCCTGGCGGCGGACCGCGTCGGGCACCTCGCCGACGACGAAGGTGCGGGTCATGTCGGCGTAGCAGCCCGAGCGCTCGTCGCGCGGCCACAGGTCGACCTGGATCGGCAGGCCGGCAGGCAGCTCGCCGACCGACTCGATGTGGCCGAAGCCCTGCGCGTAGCCACCGACCATGACGTCGGGCGGTGCGGGGGCCCCGGCCTGGGCGCACGCCTCGCGGGCGGCCGCCTGGACCTCCTCGGCGCGCAGCGCAGGCCCGTCGCGCCGGTGCAGGACGCCGTCGCGGCCCTGCGCGTCGCGCAGCAGCGCCACCACGGCCGCGAAGCCCGCCTCGGCGGCGCGCTGGGCGCGGCGGATGCCGTCCATCTCGGCGGCGGTCTTCACCCTGCGGCGCTCGTCGACCGCGGCCTGGTCGACGTCGAGCGCGAGCCCGTCGGCGCGCAGGCGGTCCGCGACGGCGACGGGGAAGTCGCCCGGCACGAGCGCCTCCCGGGCGCCGAAGCGCTGCAGGGCACGCGACCAGAGCTCGAGCAGCACCTCGCCCCGGCGCATCCCCGAGCCGATGAGCTCGCGGAAGCCGAGCTCCAGGAAGTCGATCCGCTCGGCGTCGGGCCGGGCCTCGGCGAGCCGGCCCATGTCGAGGTGCGAGGCGACGATGAGCGTGCGCTCGCCGTCGTCGGCCAGCAGGAACGGGTCGGCCACCGCGATGCCGACCTCGTGGCGCAGCGCGGCGCTGCGCTCGGAGTCGCCGACCAGGACGAGAGGACCCACCGGCTAGGAGGCGCCCGGCGTGATGCGGTAGGCGTCGAAGACCGACTCGATGTTGCGCAGCTTGGTGATCGTCTGCTTGAGCGCCTGGGTGTCGGCGACCTCGACCACGAAGCGGTTCTGGACCATCGGCGAGGAGACGATGCAGCGCGCCTCCACGATGTTGATGCCCGACTCGGCGAGCGTCCGGCTGAGGTCCTCGAGGAGGCGGTGGCGGTCCCACGCGTCGATCTGCAGCTCGACCTTGAAGGCCGTCTGGTGGTCGCCCTCCCAGTGGACCGGCACGAAGCGCTCCGGGTCCTTGCGCAGGGCGGCGGTGTTCGGGCAGTCGTCGCGGTGGATCGTGATGCCGCGGCCGAGCGAGACGTAGCCGACGATCGGGTCGCCCGGCACCGGCCGGCAGCACTTGGCCAGGCGCAGCATCACGTCGTCCACGCCGTCGACGCGGATGCCGTAGGAGACGGCGCTGCCGGTCGGCTGGCGGCGCTGGCGCCGCGTCGAGACGAGCGCCTCGGCGGGGTCGACCTGGTCGGTCTCGGCCGCCTCGCCCTGCTTGAGGCGCTGCAGGACCTTGTTGACGACGACCTTCGGGCTGATCTTCGCGCCGCCGAGCGCGATGTAGAAGTCGTCGGCCTTGCGGAAGCCCATCTCGCGGATGACGTCCGCCAGCAGCGGGCTCGAGACGATCTTCTGCGGCGGCAGCCCGTTCTTCTGCAGGTGCTCCTGGAGCAGCTCGCGGCCGGTGTGCTCGGTGTCCTCGCGCGACTCGGCCTTGAAGAACTGCTTGATCTTGTTGCGCGCGCGGGTCGTCTTGACCAGCGCGAGCCAGTCGCGCGACGGGCCGCGGTCGCGCTTCGAGGTGAGGATCTCGACGATGTCCCCCGAGCGCAGCGCGTAGTTCAGCGGGACGATCTTGCCGTTGACCTTCGCGCCGACGCAGCGGTGGCCGACCTCCGTGTGGACCTCGTAGGCGAAGTCCAGCGGGGTCGCGCCGGCGGCGAGCGACTTGACCTCGCCCTTGGGCGTGAAGACGAAGACCTCCTCGTCGAAGAGGTCGACCTTCAGGGTCTCGACGAACTCCTTGGGATCGTGGAGGTCCTGCTGCCAGTCGACCATCGACCGCAGCCAGCGCAGCTTCTCCTCGCCCTCCTGCGGGCCGGCGGGGCCGTCCTGCTTGCTCGGGTCCTGCTTGTAGATCCAGTGCGCGGCGACGCCGAACTCGGCCCGGTCGTGCATCTCCTGGGTGCGGATCTGGATCTCCAGCGGGAGACCCTCGGGCCCGATCACCGTCGTGTGCAGCGACTGGTACATGTTGAACTTCGGCATCGCGATGAAGTCCTTGAAGCGCCCGGGCAGCGGCTTCCACAGCGAGTGGATGACGCCGACCGCGCCGTAGCAGTCCTTCACCGAGTCGACGATGACCCGCATGGCCGTGAGGTCGTAGATCTCGTTGAACTCGCGGCCCTTCTTCGTCATCTTCGAGTAGATGGAGTAGAAGTGCTTCGCGCGGCCTGAGATCCGGGCCTCGATGCCCAGCGCCTCCAGCTCGCGGGCGAGGTACTCGCCGGCCTTCTGGACGTAGCGCTCGCGCTCCTCGCGCTGCTGGTTGACCAGGCCCTTGATCTCCTGGTACTTGCGCGGGTGCAGCGCCGCGAACGCGAGGTCCTCGAGCTCCCACTTGATCGCGTGGATGCCGAGGCGGTGCGCGATCGGCGCGTAGATCTCGAGGGTCTCCTTGGCCTTCTCGATCTGCTTCTGCTTGGGCATCGCGTCGATCGTCCGCATGTTGTGCAGGCGATCGGCGAGCTTGATGAGGATGACCCGGATGTCCGAGGCCATCGCCACCATCATCTTGCGGTAGTTCTCCGCCTGCGCCTCGTCGCGCGACGTGAACGTGATGCCGGTGAGCTTCGTGACGCCGTCGACGAGGTTCGCGACCTCCTCGCCGAACTTCTCGTGGACCTCCTCGAGCGAGGCCGAGGTGTCCTCGACGGTGTCGTGCAGGAGGGCGGCGACGAGCGTCTCGGTGTCGAGGCGCATCCCCGCGCAGATCTTCGCCACGCCGACCGGGTGGACGATGAACTCCTCGCCCGACTTGCGGCGCTGGTCGGCGTGGTGCTCGCACGCGAAGCGGAAGGCCTCCTCGACCCGGTCTCGGTCGACGTCGAGCGCCGCGTCGCCCGCGTGCTCCTCGACGATCGCGAAGAGGTCGCCGAGCAGTCCCCGCTCGTAGGCGGTGAGGTCGCCCGGTGCCCGGAGGTCCACCGCGTGGAGCTCCGGGTGCGCGACCCGGTCCACGGGCCGGCGCTGGACGACGCCCGCGCCGTCGCTGCCGTTCGGGGCGGCGCTGGGGGCGGCGGGAGCGGTGCGCGGCGACTCGCGCTGGTCGGCCATCTCCCTGAGGGTACCCGAGTGGCCGGGCGGCCTCGGCGGGTTGGCCGGTCGTTGCGTGCGGTCGTTGCGGCGTCGTGCCGTGACCCTGTCGATCCCGGTCCCCCAGACCGGAGATGACAGGGTGACGGTCCGTCGGGGCGGAAGCGTGCGGCCTAGGCCGCCGCGACCCGCCGTCCCGCGCCTTCGCCCAGCCACGCGCGCCCCGCCTCGAGCGCCCGCGCCGCCGCGACGGCGGTCGGCGCGGCGGTGAGGTCGGCCTTCGGCGCGTCTGGGACCACGGCGCCCGTCCCGGCGGCCGCGTCGACCGCGACCACGCCGACCTCCGCGAGCGCGCGCAGCGCGCGGCCGACGGCGCGAGCGGGCAGCGCCGCGACGTCCGAGGCCGCGAGCCCGGCGGCGCCGCCGGCGCGCACGGCGCGGTAGACGGCCGCGGCGAGCGGCCGCAGGTCGAGGTCGCGCTCGAGGACGGCCGAGGCGAACGAGGTCTCGGGGACGCCCCAGCCGAGCACGAGCGAGCCACCGTGCGGACCCGCGGCGAGCAGGTCGAGGGCGGACGGGCCGGGCGGCGGGTCGAGGGCCAGGACGTGGACGTGGGCGGCGGCGAGCGACGGGTCGGCGACGAGCTCGGCCCACGAGCAGACCGCGAAGCCGCCGGCGCGCCCCGCGAGGTGCCGCGCCCGGGCCGGGCCGTCGGCAGCGACGACGAGCACCGACTCGCCGGTGTGGACCAGCGCGCCGAGCGTCCCCGCCAGGCCGCCCCCACAGCGGTCGCGGCGCAGGCGGGGGCTGCCCGCGGCCAGCAGCGACGGCGCCGGCGCGGCGGCCAGGCGCTCGGCGGGCGTCGGCGCCGCCAGCGGCTCGTCGGCCCCGGCGGGCGTCCCGTGCTCGAGGACCGCCGCCGTCCACGCGGCGGTGCGCGGCGCGGGCTCGCCGACCAGGACGATCTCCCCGCAGTCGGGCGGGCAGGCGCAGCGCAGGACCAGCCGCGGCTCGACCGCGCCGTTGAACTCGTTGCGCTCGAGCTCGAAGACCGCGTCGAGCGGGCCGTCGTGAGCGGGCAGCTCGGACTGCCCGAAGGCCACGGCCCGGGCGCGGACGCCGCCGGACTCGACGGTGAAGCGCAGGTGCTTGCCCTCCCCCATCGTCCGCGGGTCGACGAGCCTGGCGGCCGGGACGAGGAGGCGCACGGACGGGTTGCCCATCCCGAACGGCGCGAGCTGCTCGAGCGCGTCGGCGAGGTCGAGGCCCAGCTCGTCGCCGGCGACCACGGCGTCGACGCGCTGCACCGGCACGAGGTCCTCGGGCGACAGCACGGACGCCGCGTGGGCGACGAACGCCGCGCGGAAGGCCCCGAGCTGGTCGCGGCGCACGGTGCACCCGGCCGCGGCGCGGTGGCCGCCGTGGCGCAGGAGGTGGCCGGCGGACGCGTTGAGGCCGCCGAGGAGGTCGAACGCCGGGATGGAGCGTCCCGACCCGGTCCCCTCCTCCCCGTCGAGGGCCACGAGGACGACCGGGCGGTGGTGACGCTCGGCGATGCGCGAGGCGACGATCCCGATGACGCCCGGGTGCCACTCGTCGTGGGCGAGGACGTAGGCGGGCTGCTCGCCCTGGGCGGCGACCTGCGCCTCGGCCTCGAAGAGGATCCGCGTCTCGACGTGCCGGCGCTCGGCGTTGGCCCGGTCGAGCTCGTCGGCGATCGCGTCGGCCCGCGCCGGGTCGGTCGTCAGGACGAGCTCGAGCGCCGCGTCGGCCCGCGAGAGCCGGCCGGCGGCGTTGATCCGCGGCGCCAGCCGGAAGCCGATCGACCCTGCGTCGACCCGGGCGGCATCGACCCGCGCGACGCGCATGAGCGCGCGCAGGCCGGGCTTCGTCGTCCGCGACAGCGCCGCCAGGCCCTCGCGCACGAGCCGGCGGTTCTCCCCCACCAGCGGCACGCAGTCGGCCACGGTCGCGAGCGCCACGAGGTCGAGGTCGTCGGCCGGGACGTAGCCGTCCGGCGCGCCCGCCGCCGCGTGCAGGGCCAGCGCGAGCTTGTGCGCCACGCCGCCGGCGCAGAGCTCCGGGCACGGGTAGCCGCGCACCCCCGGGTGGACGATCGGCGCGGACGGCAGGACGCCGTCGGCCCGCGGGGCGTGGTGGTCGGTGACCACGACGTCCATCCCCAGCCGGTGGGCCAGGGCCACCTCGTCGACCGCCGTGATCGCGCAGTCCGCCGTGACCAGGAGCCGCGTCCCGCGGGCCGCGAGCTCCTCGACGGTGCGCGCCGACAGCCCGTAGCCGTCCTCGGTGCGCGACGGCAGGCGCCAGTCGACGTCCGCGCCCAGCCCGCGCAGGCAGCGGACGAGGATCGCCGTGGAGCAGACGCCGTCGACGTCGTAGTCGCCGTGGACCGTGATCCGCGTCCCGCCGCGCACGTGCGACAGGACGAGCGCGACGGCCTCCTCGATCCCCGCGAAGCGCGAGGGCTCGTGGCGCTCGGAGGCCGCCAGCCACGTGCGCGCGGCGGCCGCGTCGGTGAACCCGCGCCGCGCGAGGACCTGGGCGACGGCATGCGGCACCCCGAGCTCGCGCTCGAGCGCGAGGACCGTGGCGCCCGGGACGGGCTCGACGTGCAGACGGCGCTCCACCGCGCCGGCACGCTACGGGCGCGGGTGGACGGACCGGCCGGTCCGTCCACGCGCCGAGGATGGCTAGAGCTCGAGCGCCTCGTTGCCGCGCGACACACCCAGGAAGTACACCGCGGCGATGCCCAGCAGCGAGCCCGGGACGGCCTCGAGGGCCGCGCCGAGCTCCGTGTCGTTGCGGCCCGGGACCTCGAAGCCGCTGATGACCAGCCCGAACACGACCGCGCCGATGATCGCGCCGAGCAGCGCGCCCACGATCCCGCCCGCGAAGCGGTCCGGGATGAAGATCGTGAAGTGCCAGATGGCCAGGCCGGTCATGACCCACACGAGCATGCTCATCAGCGCGGCCTCCCGTGACGCTTGTTGCGCGGTCGCTTGGGCTTGTTGGCCCGCTTGTCGTCCTTCATGACGAGGTCCTCGGGCGCGGCGTCCGCGGCGCGGCCGTCGGGCCGCTCCTCGGTCGCCGTCCGCTGCGGACCCGTCTCGTGCTGGATGTCCTCGACCAGCTGCTGGAACTCGCGCTGGGAAACGCGGCGCTCCGGGTCGTCGGGCGAGGTGAGCCGGCCACGGCGCGGCGCGTCGTCGGAGAGCTGGATCTCCAGCGGCTTGCCGTCGGGGGTCGTGGCGTAGGCCGGGACCTCGCCGAGCTGCTCGAGCATCTTGCGCCGGCGCCGGCGGTACAGCGGCTCCTTCTCCTTCCAGTGCGCGAGCACCGGGGAGGCGATGAAGACCGACGAGTAGGTGCCGGAGAACGTGCCGACCGCGAGCGCGAAGGCGAAGTCCTGCAGGGTCTCGCCGCCGAAGGCCAGGAGGGCCAGGATCGGCAGCAGGGTGCAGAACGACGTCGCCAGCGAGCGGATGATGACCTCGCTCATCGACCGGTTGACCACCTGCGTGAACGTGGCTCGCGGCATGCGCGGCACGTTCTCGCGGATGCGGTCGAACACGATGATCGTGTCGTACAAGGAGAAGCCGAGGATGGTGAGCAACGCCGCGACCGTCGACGTCGTCACCTCCCGGCCGACAAGGGCGTAGACGCCCGCCGTGATGAGGATGTCGTGGCCGACCGCGATCAGGACCGGCACCGCGTACTTCCACTCGAAGCGCAGTGACACGTAGACCGAGATCACGATCAGCGACGCGATGATCGCGATGATCGCCGAGTTGGCGATCGACTCACCGAAGGTCGGGCCGATGGAGCTGGACTGGAACGCCTTGGCCGCGCCGAACTCCCGCTCGAGCGCCGGGCGGACCTGGGCGACCTGCTCGCCCGTCTCGGGCAGCGAGATCTGGTAGCCCGAGCCGCCGAGCTCGGAGTCGTTGTCGACCCGCTGGACCTCGGCGTCGCCGAAGCCCGCGCGCTCCAGGACCTGGTGGACCTGGTCGGTGTTCGGCTGCTCGGTGAGCGAGGCCTTGATCCGCGAGCCCGACTCGAAGTCGATGCCGAACTCGAGGCCCTTGCCCGCCAGCGCGAAGGCGCCGATCAGGATGATCACGCCGGAGGCACTGAAGAACCACTTCGAGTACCCCATGTAGTCGATGCGGGTGCGCGGCGGCCGCTCCTTGGCCTCCGCGCCGAGCATCGCCGGGTGGGAGATCGCCCGCGAGCGCTGCATGAGGCCGAGGGCGGCCTGCGTCGCGAGGACGGCGGTGAACAGCGAGACGATGGTGCCGAGGCCCAGCGTCAGGGCGAACCCTCGGACGCCCGCGGTCGCGAGCATGAAGAGGATGAACGCGACCATGAAGGTCACGACGTTCGCGTCGATGATCGCGCTCAGGCCGCGCTTGTAGCCCGCGGCGATGCCGGCGACCACCGACCTGCCTGACCGGATCTCCTCCTTGACGCGTTCGAAGATGACGATGTTCGCGTCGGCCGCGACGCCCAGCGTCAGGATCAGGCCCGCGATGCCCGGCAGCGTGAGCGTGACCGGGATGAGCTTGACCAGCGCGTAGAAGTAGACCGCGTAGATGACCAGCGCGCCGACCGCGATGACGCCCAGGAAGCGGTAGACGAGCAGCAGGAACAGCGCCACGACGACGAAGCCCGCCAGGCCCGCGATCGCGCCGTCGTCGAGCGCCTGCTGACCGAGGGACGCGGAGACCTGCGACTGCGAGATGAGCTGGAGCTTCAGCGGCAGGGCGCCGGACTTCAGGAGGTCGGCGAGGTTCTGCGCGCTGGAGATCGTGAAGCCGCCGGAGATCTCCGAGCCGGTGCGGCCGTCGATGCCGTCCGGGTTCTGGCGGAAGTCGATGTAGGGCGCCGAGACGAGCTCGTTGTCCAGGACGATGGCGAAGTGCTGGGCGGCGGCCCGCGGGTCGGTGCCCGGCAGCGACTGCTCCTGGCCGCGCTGGGCGATCTCGCGGGTGACCGTCTGCCACTTCTTGGCGCCCGAGTCGCTGAACTCGAACGTGACGTTGGGCTGGCCGCTGCCGCCCGGCCCGTTGTCGAACTGCTGCTCGGGGTTCTTGATGTCGGTCCCGCTGAGCGCCGGGTCGTCGCGCAGGACGTAGTAGGCGTCCTCGGCGGTCACCCGCGCGGCCTTCTCCTCGGGGCTGTCGCCCTCCGGGGCCTCGGACTGGACGACGATGGTGCCGCGCTTGACCTCGCGGACGCTCGTGATCCGCTTGCGGTCCTCGCGGCAGGCCTCGCGGAGGTCGGCCTCGGTCTCCAGCGGGCCGCACATGACCTTCTTGGCCTTGTCGTCGACGCCGAAGAAGAGGCCCTGCGTGGTGTCGTCGGGCTCGTTGGTCGCCGGGCAGCGCGAGGCGCGGATGACGGCGCCGTAGTACGGGATCGTCCCCGCACCCGGGTTGCCTGCCGACGGGCCGCCCGTGACGTTCGCGTCCGTCGGGTCCGTCTCGCAGTCGGCGTTGAGGACGTTCTTCTCCCAGTCGTAGAAGTACAGCTGGGCGGTGGTGCCGACCTGGTCGATCGCGCGCTGGACGTTCGTCGCGCCCGGGAGCTGGACCTCGATCTGGTCGGCGCCCTGACGGGCGATCTCGGGCTCGGCGACGCCGAGGCGGTCGACGCGCTCGCGCATGATGTCGATCGCCCGGTCCACCGAGTCCGGGGTGACGTCGACGTTGCGGGTCGGCGACGCCTGGTAGACGAGCGAGACGCCGCCCTCCAGGTCGAGGCCGAGCTTCGTCTCCTTCGTCGCCAGGACGAAGGCCGAGGCGGCCAGGAGGCCCGCGACGAGCAGGAGGATGAAGACGTTGCGCCGACGGTCTGTCATGTGCGGCTCGCCAGGGTACCGGTGAGGTGGCCCGAGGGGGTCAGCCGGCGGGGGTCAGGACGAGGAGGAGCCCGCCGTCGTCGTCGTAGGCCGGGAACAGGTCGGCCGTCGCCTTCGCCGGCAGGTCGCCCTCCGCGTTGACCTGGACCGGCGCGCCGAGCTTGCGCACGCCCCACTCGAGGACCGTCTCGACGTGGTCGGCGCCGTCGCCGAACCGCAGGCCGAGAACCTCGCTGACGGGGCGCCCGATCACGCGCTCCTCGCCGAGGCCGGTCAGCTCGAAGGAGCCGCGGCCGCAGGCGATCACGTTGCCCTTCTGGTCGCAGGTGAAGAAGGCGGCGTTCGGGGCGGGGTAGTAGTCGTCGAGCAGCTCGAACTGGAACGGGAACCCGCACTTCGCGCAGGGCTTGGCGCGCTTGGAGAACCCGGCGGTGCGCTCGGTCTGGGTGCTGCGGGTGCCGCAGCTGGGACAGATGAACAGGTGGGCCATCGCGAGGATCGCGGCGCACTGTAGCCCTGGCCCCGTCGGTGTCCCGTCAGCCGCGGCGCCCGCCGATCGGCCCGCCGCCGTCGGGCGTGGCAGCATCCTGCCCGCCCCATGGACGACGCCCACGTGCCCGTCAGCCTCCAGGACGCGGAGGTCGCCTCCGGGATCGCCCGGCACGCTCGCGAGGGAGGCGAGGCCGAGCGCCGGCCCACGCCGGGCCAGCTCCTGCTCGCCTTCGGGGCGCAGGCCGACACGCCCGAGGAGCGCCGCCGGATCGCCGCCGCCCTCGACATGGCGGGCGTCCTGGTCGAGCCGTCGCTGCTCGACGCCCCGGCCGACCAGCGCGTGCGCCTCGTGCCGCGGGGCGGGTCGGGCCGTGGCGGGGGAGCGCGGCGGGCGGTCGTCGGGCTCGTGGCGGTGGCGGTCGTCCTCGGTGCGGGCGCCGCGGCGGCGTCGTTGCTGGTCGAGGACGACGGCGGGCAGGCCGTGACGGACGCGCTGCCGGCCGGCACGACCGGCCAGCCCGCGCCGACCACCTCGACGCTCGTGCCGCCGGCGACGACGGCGACCGCGACGACGGCCACGACCGCGACGACGACGGCCGCCAGCACCGGCACCGGCGCGACGACGACCGCCGCCGGGCCGGCAGCCACGGGCGAGACGGACCCCGAGGCCGACGAGCCGACCGCCGCGGAGCGCGCCGCCGCCCGGCGCCGGGCCCGCGAGCGCGCCGCCGCCCGCAAGCGCGCGGCCGCCCGCCGCAAGACCGTCACCGTCCGCGTCGACGCCAGCGCCCGCCCCACGTTCCTCTGCGTGGAGGACGGCGACGGCCGTCAGCTCTTCAACGGGACGCTCACCGGCCGGCGCACCTTCCGCGCCACCCAGGTCCGGCTGAACGTCGGCCTGCAGTCGACCGTCATCACGGCCGGCGGGCGCCCCATCCCGCTGGACGGGAGCCCGGACGGGCTGGCGATCACGCGGCGCGGGGTGACCCAGCTCCCGCTGGGGTCGCGGCCGTGCGCGTAGTGGGACGGTGTGGTGCGGGGCGGGGCGGTGCGGTGCGGGCTGGCGTTCCGCTCAGGCGATCGCTGACCTCGCCGCCGTCGCCGTCTCGCGGTGACCGAAGGGGGGAGCGACCGGCCGGGTCGGTCGTCGCGAGGCGGCCGGGTCGTGGTCCGAGTGGCGGTCGCACGAGTTCGAACGTTCGCCGGCGCGTGACCCTGCGATCTCCGGTCCTCAACGCCGGAGATGACAGGGTCGCGGTGGATCGGGGCCGAACGGCCCGAGTTCCGTGACTTCGGCCGCATAGCGCGGCGCACCCCGCACAAGCCGACCGCCAACGCCCCGCGAGCCTGGCGGGCGCACGCCGTCCCCCCTCCTCAGTGCCGAGCGGCGACCGCCCCGGGCCCCCCGACGCCCGAGCGGAACGCCACCGCGTGCGACACGGCGCGCGCCGCCTAGAACAGCGCGGACTCCGCCGGCGGCTCGAGCCCGAGGTGCGCGTAGGCCCGCGGCGTCGCCATCCGGCCGCGCGGTGTGCGCTTGAGGAAGCCGCACTGCAGGAGGTAGGGCTCGTAGACGTCCTCGATGGTGTCGGCCTCCTCCCCCACGGTGACCGCGAGGGTCGAGAGGCCGACGGGGCCGCCGGAGAACTTGACGCAGACCGTCTCGAGGACCTCGCGGTCGAGGCGGTCGAGGCCGAGCTCGTCGATCTCCAGGAGGTCGAGGGCGGCGCGGGCGGCGCGCTCGTCGACGACGCCGGTGCCGCGGACCTCGGCGAAGTCGCGCACGCGCTTGAGCAGGCGGTTGGCCACGCGCGGGGTGCCGCGGGAGCGCGACGCGATGGCGGCCGCGCCGCCGTCGTCGATCGCGCAGCCCAGGATGCCGGCGCTGCGGCGCACGATGTCCGCGAGGTCGGCCACGTGGTAGGGCTCGAGGCGGTGCTGGATGCCGAAGCGATCGCGCATCGGCGTGGTGAGCAGGCCCGCGCGGGTGGTCGCGCCGACGAGCGTGAAGGGCGGCAGGTCGAGCGTCACGACCCGCGCGCCGGCGCCCTGGCCGACGGTGATCGGCAGCTGGCCGTCCTCCATCGCGGGGTAGAAGGTCTCCTCCAGCGCGCGGGAGAGGCGGTGCAGCTCGTCGACGAAGAAGACGCTGCGCGGCTCGAGCGCGGTGAGGAACGACGCGATGTCGCCCTTGCGCTCGAGCGCCGGTCCGGCGGTCTGCACGAACGGCACGGCGAGCTCGGCGGCCAGGATCTGGGCCAGGGACGTCTTGCCCAGGCCGGGCGGGCCGGCGAGCAGGACGTGGTCGAGCGCCTCGCCGCGGGCGGACGCCGCCTCGAGCGAGACCGCGAGCTGGTCGCGCACCGCGGGCTGGCCGACGAAGTCCTGCAGCGTCCTGGGCCGCAGCGAGCGGTCGAGGTCCTCCTCGAGCACCCCGGGCGTCTGGATGCGGGCGGTGCTCACCGGCGGGCGGCCTTCAGGGCGTGCTGGATCAGCGCCTCGGGCGCCTCGCCCTCGGCGCCGCGCAGGAGCTCCTCGGCCTCGGCCGGCGTGTAGCCGAGCTCGACGAGGCCGTCGCGGGCCAGCAGCCGCGGGTCGTCCCCGCGCGAGACCGTGATGGTCGGGACCGCGTCCTCGGGCACGCCGACCTTCTCGCGCAGCTCGACGACGATCCGCTCGGCGGTGCGCTTGCCGATGCCCGGCACCGCCGTGAGCCGGGCGACGTCGCCTGCCGCGACCGTCGTCATCAGCTCGCGCGGCGGGCCACCGCTGAGCACGGCGAGCGCCATCTTCGGCCCGACGGACTGGACGCCGAGCAGCAGGAGGAAGAGGTCGCGCTCCTCCTCGGTGGCGAAGCCGTAGAGCACGAGCGCGTCGTCGCGGACGGCGAGGTGGGTCATCAGCGAGACCGAGGAGCCGACGGCCGGGACCTGCTTGAGCGTCTCGGCCGAGACGAGGAGCTTGTAGCCGACGCCGGAGGCCGTCTCGAGCACCACGTGGTCGGGCCGGCGGACGGCGACCTCGCCCGCGACGAGCGCGATCATCGGGCGGCGAGCACCGCGCGGGCCAGCGGTGCGTGGTTGGCGTGGCAGAGCCCGACGGCCAGAGCGTCGGCCGCGTGGTCGGGCTGCGGGGGCTCGGGCAGCGAGAGCATCGCCTGGACCATGCGCTGGACCTGCTCCTTCGGGGCGCGGCCGGTGCCGCAGACCGCCTGCTTGACCTGCTGGGGCGTGTAGGAGGCGCAGGCGACCCCGCGCTGGCCGGCGGCGAGCAGGACGACGCCGCGGGCCTGGCCCACGGCGAACGCCGAGCCGACGTTCTGGCCGAAGTAGAGGTCCTCGAGGGCGACCGCGTCGGGCTCGTGGCGCAGCAGCAGCTCGTCGACCTCGCGGTGGATGCGCGCGAGGCGCTTCTCCGGCGACCACGTCTTCGGGGTCTGCACGCAGCCGCCGTCGAGGGCGACGAACCGCCCGGAGCGCCGCTGCACCACGCCGAAGCCCGTGTTGGCCAGGCCGGGGTCGATCCCGAGGACGATCACGTCCCAGGGGTTCTACGCGTCGCCCCGGACGCCTCCCGGCGTGGCCCGCTCGCCGTCGCGCAGGCGCTCGAGACCGACCCAGCAGAAGTCGACGACCCGGTCCACGAGCGCCGAGCGCGGGACCTCCGGGTGCTCGAGCCACCAGTTCGCCAGGCCCTGGACCGAGCCCGACAGCAGCCGCGAGAGCATCTCGAGCGCGACGAGGTACTCCTCCTCGCTCTCGTCGGGCCGGCGGCGCGGCGTCCCCGGGTCCTGGAGCGCCAGCGCGTCCATGACGTTGACGGCCTGCTCCTGGAGGCGGTCGATGACCGGCCGCAGCTCGGGGTCGGCCTGGTCGCGGAAGAGCGCGCGCCAGGCGTCGGCGTGCTCCTCCACGAACGAGAAGAACGCATCGACCCCGCCGCGCAGGCGCTCCTCCCCCGTCGTGCCCTTCTCGGCGTTGGCCCGGAAGCGCCGGAACAGCTCGGTCGCGTGCTCGTCGAGCAGCGTGTCGTGCAGCTCGCGCTTGGAGGCGAAGTGCTGGAAGACCAGCGCCTTGGAGACGCCGGCGGTGCGGGCCACCTCGTCGATGGACGCCCCGTGGTAGCCGGAGGCGGCGAAGACGTCGAGCGCCGCCCGCAGGATCTCCTGCCGGCGTTCGGCGGCGGTGAGGCGGCGACGGGCCATGGCGGGGGTAGTGTGCCCGGCATGCCGGACTGGGCAGCGGAGGGCTTGCTCGACGGGTTGGAGGGCGACGCCCGGGCCGAACGCGCGGAGCTGCTCGACTGGCTGCACCACGAGGGCTTCAGCCTCGGCGACCTGCGCCGCTCGACCGCCGAGGGCCTCGTGCTGTTCCTGCCCGCCGAGCGCCTCGTCATGGGCGGCCCGGCGCGGCTGACCCTCGAGGAGCTGGCCGAGCGCTCCGGCCTCGACGTCGACGCGCTCGCCGAGCTCCGGCGCGCGCTGGGCCTGCCGGTCCCCGAGCTCGGCGTCGCGTGGTTCGCCGACGCCGAGGTCGGTGCGGCGGCGCCGTTCTCCGAGCTGGGCCTGGACGCCGACCAGGTCAACGCCGTCGCCCGCGTGCTCGGCCGTGGCATGGCCCAGACCGCGCAGGCGATGCGCGCCGTGGCGCTCGAGCTCGTCCTCGCCCCCGGCGCCACCGAGCTCGAGCTCGCCCAGCGCTACGCCGCGGCCGTCGAGGGGCTCATGCCCCACGTCGGGCCGGTCCTCGAGGCGGCGATGCGGATGCACCTGCGCAACATGGTGCGCTCGGAGGCCGTGGTCGCCGAGGAGCGCGTGCAGGGCCGGATGCCCGGTGCCCGCGAGGTCGGTGTGGCGTTCGCCGACCTCGTCGGCTTCACGCGCATGGGTGAGGAGGTCCAGCCCGAGGAGGTCGGGCGCGTGGCGACCCGGCTCGAGCAGCTGGCCGGCGACGTCGTGGCCGCGCCGGTGCGGCTGGTCAAGACGATCGGCGACGCGGCGATGCTCGTGTGCGAGGACCCTGCGGCCCTCGTGTCCTGCTCGCTGGACCTGGTCGAGGCGGTCGACGCCGAGGGCGAGGGCTTCCCGCAGGTCCGCGTCGGCATCGCCCACGGCGCGGCGACGCAGCGTGGCGGCGACTGGTTCGGCCGGCCGGTGAACCTCGCGAGCCGCGTCACCTCGATCGCCCGCGCCGGCAGCGTCCTGACCACGGAGGACGCGCGCGCCGAGGGCCCCTTCCGCTGGTCCTTCGCCGGCGAGCGCCGGGTCAAGGGCGTGGGGGCGGTGAAGCTGTTCCGGGTGCGCCGGGACGCGTGAGCGCCCGGACCGCCGGGGTCGCCGCGCACGCGGCCGCGACCGCCGCCCCGACGACGGACATCGCCACGAGCAGCTCGTGGAGGCCGACGGGCTCCACGAGCGCGCCCGCCAGCGCCGTGCCGACCGGGATCAGCCCGGCGCTGGCCAGGAAGTCGTAGCTCGACACGCGCGAGAGGACGTCCTCGGGGACGTGCTCCTGGAGCGACACCGTCCACAGCGTGAAGAACCCGGTGACGCACGCGCCCGCGAGGACCTCGAGGGCGGCGATGAGCCAGACCGACAGGCCGCTGCCGAAGATCGCCGCCTGGCAGGAGGCGCCGATGAGCAGCAGCAGCGCGCTGTGCAGGGCACGGCGCGGGCGCCAGCGCAGGAGGGCGAGGTCGCCCAGGATCGACCCGATCCCGAAGGCGGCCGAGATGATCGCCCAGTCGCCCGCGCCGCGCAGCTCCTGGTCGGCCAGGACGGGACCCAGCACGAAGACCGACGGCAGGACCACCACGTGGTAGGTCGCCATCGCGACGAGGCCATCGCGGACCCACGGCAGCGCGCGGACCGCTCGCCAGCCCCCACGCAGCTCGTCGAGGAACGACGTCGCCGCCGCGGCCGCCCGGTCGACCACCCGCGGCTGCAGCGGCACGAGGCACGCGACGCTCACGGCGAAGGTCACGGCGTCGACGACGAACGCCGCCCCCGGGCCGCCGAGGGCGATGATGCCGCCCGCGAGCGCTGGTCCGGCGATCGAGCCGATCGAGTACGTCATCCCGCGCAGCGCGTTGGCGTCCTGCAGCCGCGCCGCCGAGACGGTCTGCGGCAGCAACCCGGTCATCGCGGGCTGGAAGAACGCGTCGCCCGCGCCGTAGAGCGCGGCGAGCGCCGCCAGCGACCAGACCTCAGCCCCGTCGCTGAGCAGCAGCGTGGCCGCGACCGCCTGGACGACGAGCCGGACGACGTCCGAGGCGATCATCACCCGCCGGCGGTCGAGCCGGTCGGCCACGACCCCCCGCGACGAGCGCCAGCCCCGCGAACGGCAGGAACTGCGCGGCCGCGACGAGGCCGACGTCGGAGGCGTCGCCGCCGACCGACAGGACGGCGAACGGCCAGGCGACCATCGCCAGGCGGTCGCCGAAGAGGCTCAGGAGCTGCCCGACGAAGAGGAGCCGGAGCTGCGGCTCCTCGCGCAGGACGGCGGGGAGACTAGCCCGCAGCGGCCACGCGCTCCATGACGTCCGCCGGGACGTCGAAGTTCGCGTGGACGGTGTCGACGTCGTCGTTGTCCTCGAGCGCGTCGATCAGCCGCATGACCTTCGTCGCCGCGTCCTCGTCGAGCGGGACGGTGGCCTTCGGGACCTGGCTGACCTCGGCCGACTGGATCTCGACGTCGGCCTCCTCGAGCGCCTTGCGCACCGTCATGAGGTCGCCGGGCGACGTGGTGATCTCGAAGACGTCCTCGTCGACCGCGATGTCCTCGGCGCCGGCCTCGATGGCGACCATGAGGTCGTCCTCGTCGTAGCGCTCGCCGTCGACGACGATGACGCCGCGCTTGTCGAAGTTGTAGGCGACCGAGCCGGGCTCGCCGAGCGAGCCGCCGTGCTTGGAGAGCAGGTGGCGGACGTCGGCGCCGGTGCGGTTGCGGTTGTCGGTCATCGCCTCGATGAGCAGCGCGACGCCGCCCGGGGCGTAGCCCTCGTAGAGGACGGCCTCCATCGCGTCGGCGTCCGCGCCGGCCCCCGTGCCCTTGGCGATCGCGCGCTCGATGTTGTCCTTGGGCATCGAGGCGTCCTTGGCCTTCTGGACGGCCAGGCCGAGCGCCGCGTTGGTGTCGGGGTCGCCGCCGCCCTCGCGCGCGGCGACGGTGATCGCGCGGGCGAGCTTCGTGAAGAGCTTGCCGCGACGGGCGTCGACGATCGCCTTCTTGTGCTTGATCCCCGCCCACTTGGAATGACCGGCCATGGAGGGGATTCTAGGCGGCGGCCCGCCGCGGCCGGCGGCTAGCGGAGCTTGCGCACGCGCTCGCGGCCGAGGCGCACGAGCTCGGGCGCCACGTCGCGCAGCAGCTCGAGGGGCTTGTGGCGCATGACGCCGACGCGCAGCTCGCCCGGCGCCTCGTCGTACTTGCGCTGCTCCTCGACCAGCGAGGGGAACTGCGAGCGGTCGCTCAGCCCGAGCTTGCGCCCCTTGACGCCCACGCCGAAGACCCACGTCGGGATGCCGTCGTGGCCGAACCACGTGACGAAGACGTCGTCGAAGCCCTGCTCGAGCATCGTCCGGAAGCCCTCGGGCGTGAAGCGGAAGTAGTCGTTGGGGTAGCCGTGGATGCCGAAGAGCATCACGCTCGAGATGACGCAGATGCCGCCGTCGGCGGTGACGCGCGCCAGCTCCCGGCAGGCCATGGGCGGGTCCGCGCAGTGCTCGAGCGTGTCGAGGCAGATCGCGGTGCCGACCTCCCCGTCGCCGAAGGTCAGGCCCCGCAGGTCCTCGACCCGGTCGACGCCCGGGCCCTCGCGGAAGTCGGTGCCGACGAAGTCGCGGCCGGCGAAGAGCGAGCGCAGGTCGCCCTCCTGCTCGTCCTCGACCTGCATCGAGCCGAACTCGACGACGGGGTCCGGGAAGTCCTCCAGGGCCATGAGGTCCTGCAGGAAGTTGCGCGTCAGCGGGTTGGCCATGCGGCGGCGGATCGTACGGGAAGCGGCAGGCCGCTCACCCCAGCAGCTCGCGGTACAGCGCCTCGTAGGCGTCCGCGCAGCGCTCGGTGCCCCACCGCTCCGCGCGCCGGCGGCACGCCACGGCGGTCGCGGGGTCGCGCGCGAGCTCGAGCGCCTCGAGCAGCGCGCGCGCCACCGCACCCGGGTCGTCGCCCGCGAACAGCCGGCCCGTGCGCTCATCCCCGGCGACCTCCGGCAGTGCCTCGCGGTCGGCCGCCACGACCGGCGTCCCGCAGGCCAGCGCCTCGGCGAGGACGAGCCCGAACGCCTCCCCCACGCTCGGCAGCGCCGCCACCCACGCCTCCTGGTTGGCCCGGACCAGGGCGGCGCGCTCGTCGAGGTCGCGCACCTCGACGCCGGGCGCGTCGGGCAGCGCGACGTCGCGCTTGGGGCGCGACAGCACGAGCCGCGCCTCGGGCAGCTGCTCGCGGACGAGCGCGAAGGCGTCGACGAGCAGCGCGACGCGCTTGCGCGGCTCCGCGAGGTCCGCGGCGCACAGGACGGTCGGCTGCCTCGCTCGGGCCGCCGGGTCCGGCGCGAAGGCCTCGAGGTCGACGCCGGGGTTGATCGTCCGGACGTCATCCACGCCCAGCCAGCGCTCGAAGGCGCCCGCCGCGTGGTCGCTCAGCGCGACCACGGCGCTCGCGCCGCGCACCGCGCGCTGGGTGAGCTCGAGGCGCAGCCGCCGGTTCACGAGGGCCTGGCGGTGCGGGATGCCCATGTAGGACAGGACGGCGGGCGTCCCCGTCGCGTGGCGGTGGCGGGCGGCGGCGATGCCCGAGGTGACGTGCAGGGCGTGGGCGACGTCCGGCGGGTCGCGGCGCAGCTCGCGCAGCGCGGTCCACGGGTGCGTGAGGTGGTCGTCGTAGACCCGGCGCACGAGCCGCGCCTCGAGGCGCTGCGGGCGCGAGCAGCGGATGACCTCCAGCCCGTCCTCCTCGGTGACCGTCCGGCGCAGCGACGGATGCGTCGTGATGAGCGAGACGCGGTGGCCGCGCGCCAGCAGGCCGTCGGCGAGCTCCCGCGCGACCCGCTCGGAGCCGCGACGGACCTCCGGCCAGAAGACCGGGTTCAGGAGGGCGACGTGCACGTGAGGGCGGCGTACGTGATGCCGCCCATGCCCATGTGCCCCGGCGGCCGGGTGATGTGCCGGTCGCGCACGTCGACGAACCCGGCGGTGGTGAGCCAGCCGCGCAGGCCCGCGAGGTTGGGGTACCACCAGGTGAACTCGCTCGTGAGGACCTGGAAGCCCGCGAACGGCGCCCGCGGGTGGCGCAGGGTGAGCTTGACGTCGATCGGCTCGAGGACCTGGAGCGTCCCGCCGGGCTTGAGCGTCCGGCGCACCGCCTCGAGCGCGCCGACCGGGTCGCGCAGGTGCAGCAGCAGCGCGCCGATGAACGCGCGGTCCACCGGACCGCCGATCCGCTCAGGCGTCACGTCGTGCACGTTGCACGGGATCCGCTGCACCTTCGAGCTCAGCGCCTCCTTGGCGATGGCGAAGCCGCGGCCCAGCTCGACGTCGAACTCCTCGGCGGCCTTCATGAGCCGCGCGCGGTGGATCGCCGGCCAGTCGGCCGCGTCGAGGCGCTCGACGTCGATGGCCACCGTCTGCGCGCCGCGCCGCTCGTGCTGGAAGGCCCAGAACCCGTCGAACGTGCCGACGTCCAGCGCGCGGACGCCGCTGAGGTCGGCCGGCAGGATCTTGTCGGCGACCTTGCGCAGGTCGACGCGCCCGGGGGTCACCACGCCGGGCGCGAGCTCGATCGAGTGGTACCAGGACGGGTTGGCGGCGATGGCGGCCTGGAGGTCGGTCATCGACGCACCAGTCCATCAGAGCGCGCCGCGGCGCGCGTGCTCAGCAGCCCGGGTAGTCCGTGCCGGCGACGTTCGCGAAGTGGCAGTAGGACGGCTTGGGCGCCGGGTAGGGCCCGGCGAAGTCCTTGAGGACGCCGAAGCCGTACGCGAAGCCGGACGACGACTGCACGGTCGGCGAGTCGCGGAGGCTGTGCAGCATCACGGCCCCGACGTCCGGCGTCGTCAGCATCTCGTTCACGTAGGCCCGGAGCATGCGGCGCTGCTCGGTCTCGGTGCGCTGGGTGTCCCCGTGGTCGCCTCCGACCCCGCCCGTCGTCGACGCCCCCGCTTCGGTGATCCAGATCGGCGTCGTGTCTCCAACCTCGGTCCGGACGCGGCGCACCACCTGCATGCCGCGGGCCGTGCTGCTCCCCGCGCCGACGACGTCGGAGGTCGGGTACAGGTGCACGGCGAGGCCGTCCCAGCACCGGCGACCCATCGCCTTGTGGAGCGCCCGCACGAAGCGCAGGTACGGCTCGTGCAGGCCTGGGGTGCCGTTGCCGACCACCGCGCTGAGCCCCGGCGCGAGCACGGGCCCCGTGGCGCCTTGGGCGTGGATCGCGTCGTAGGCCGCGCACTGCATCCGCGCCATGCGGTCGGGGTTGGGCCACCGCGCGGTGCGCCAGAAGGACTTGATGTTGGGCTCGTTCCAGGTCTCGATGGCCGCCCACGGGAAGCGCTTGGCGAGCATCGTCACGAACCGCGAGTAGGCGGCGATGTCCGCCGGCGGCCGGCCGGAGTCCTCCCGGCTGGCGCGCATGGCGCAGGAGAAGTCCAGGAGCGGGCAGCGCGCGTCGTCCGACGCCCACACGGGCGCACCGACGACCGTCAGGATCGGGCGCATGCCGTGCTGGACCAGGTCGGCGTACAGGTCGTCGAGCCAGTCGAGCGCGTGGACGTCGATCTGCCCGCGGCGGGGCTCGATCTGGTGCCACAGCAGCGCGATCCGCTGGGCGTTGCCGCCCGCCATCCGGATGAGCGCCGTCTCCTGCTTGGCCGTGATGCCGGTGCGCTGCGTCTCGGCCGAGAGCGTGGAGCTGAAGCCGAACAGGCGCCCGGACTGCCGGGGATCGACGTCGGGGTTCGAGGTCGTCTTCCCGTTGGCGTCCGGCGCGAGGTCGGTGCTCTCGTCGCGGTCCTCGGAGTTCGCGCATCCGGGGTCCTTGAGGTCAGTGACGCCGTCGCCGTCGTTGTCCGCGCCGTCGCGGCACTGCGGCGGCCGGGGGCAGGCCGGCTGCAGCAGGCCTCCGCAGGGCGTGGCGCGGGTCGAACCGGTCGGCGCAGGCGACGGGGCCGCCTCCGTCGAGGACGAGGGCGGCTGCACGATGTTGCAGACGATCTGCAGCAGCCCGCAGTTGGCCGCGGAGGCCGTCGCGGGCACCACGGCCCCGGCCACCACCAGCAGTGCGGCCGTCCCGGCCGCGAGCGCCCAAGCGCGCATGCGTCGTCCTCCCTGCCCCAGCATCTGACTCCCTTTCGCCGGCCCCCGGCTCGCACCTGCTCCTAGAGGAACAGCGTGCGCGCGCGCACAGACCCTCTCACGGCGGCACTGAGCTCCGCAAGGTCGACCGCCGCGTTGCCTGCAATCTCCGTTGCAGCGCGTGCTCGCGCCCGCGGGCCGGGCCCGTACGCGCCAAGGCGACGCAGCGCCCAGGGCGCCATGAGCCAGGGGCGCCGCAGGACCACCCCGGCGAGCGCCAGCAGCATGAGCGGATGGTCGACCTTCCAGAACACGCGCAGGACGAGGTGCTCGCGCAGCTGCGGGTGGCGCTTGACGACCTCCGCGAGGTGCGTCCAGCGCCACGCCTCGCGCATCTTGTCGCCCAGGCCGAGGTCGAAGACCGCGTGCAGGACGACCGCGTCGGGCGCCGCCATCTGCGGCGCGCCGAGCGCCTTGGCGCGGATGAGCAGGTCGGTGTCCTCCCCCGCCGCGACCGGCAGCGCCTCGTCGAAGCCACCGGTGCGGCCGAGCAGGTCGCGCGGGTAGGCGATGTTCGCGGTCTGCCCGTAGGCCGACGGCGGCGTGACCTCCTGCGAGCGCGCCCACGGCGCGTGGTGCAGGACCACGAGCTCGTCGGGATCGACCACGACCGGCCCCTGCACGATCGCGCCCGGCTGGGCGTCAGCGACCGCGAGCAGCCGCTCGAGCCAGTCGGGCGCCGGCCGGCAGTCGTCGTCGGTGAAGACGACGAGCGGCGCGCGGGCGGCGCGCCACCCGGCGTTGCGCTTCGTCGCCGGCCCGGACGGCGCGACCCGCTGCGCGCTCACCCCCAGCGGGTGCGAGGCCAGGAGCAGGTCGGTCTGCGCGCCCTGCGAGTCGTGGACGACGAGGACCTCGAACTCCTCGCGCGGGAGCGTCTGCTCCTCCAGCGCGTTGAGCAGCCAGCGCAGGCGCAGGGGGCGGTCGTGCGAGGGCACCACCACCGAGACCCGCGGCGCCGTCACGCAGCTAGCCCCGGTGCTCGCGGTACCACTCGAGGGTGCGGCGCAGGCCCTCCTCGAGGTCGACCTGCGGCTCCCACCCGGCGAGGCGCTTGATCTTCGCCGTGTCGACCCACTGGCGGTCGATCTCGCCGTCCGGCACGCCCGCCCCCTGGAACTCGGGCCGCACGTCGGAGCCCGCGACGCGCACGAGCGTCTCGACGACCTCACGGACGCTGTAGGGCCGCCCCGAGCCCGCGTTGAAGCCCTCGCCGCGCGCGCCGCCCTTGGGGTCGTCGAGGAGCTTGGCGATCGCGAGGTACGCGCTCACCGCGTCGGTGACGTAGAGGAAGTCGCGCTCGGGCGAGCCGTCGGAGCGGATGATCGGCGGGCGGCCGTCGAGCACCGCGTCGACGAGCTCCGGGATCAGCCGCGACGGGTTGAGGTCGCCGCCGCCGTAGATGTTGGCAAAGCGCGTCGTGGCGACCGGCAGGCCGAACGTGTGCCAGTACGAGCGCGAGATCAGGTCCGTCGCGGCCTTCGACACGTCATAGGGGAACTTCGGCTGCAGCGCGTAGTCCTCCTGGTACGGGAGGTCCTTGTGCGGGCCGTAGGCCTTGTCGGAGGCGGCGACCACGACGCGCTTGACGCTCGAGTCGCGGCAGGCCTCCATGAGGTTCCACGTGCCGCGCATGTTGGCGTCGAAGGTCGACGCCGGGGAGCGGTTGGCCGCGCCGACGATGGTCTGCGCCGCGAGGTGGAAGACGGTGTCGACCTCCTCCTCGTTGACGACGCGCTCGAGCAGCGGCGCGTCGAGCAGGTCGCCGTGGACGACGTGGCAGCGGCTCTCGGTGCCCTCGATGGTCAGGGCCGCCCGGGCGCGCCGGTCGCGCTTGAGCACGACGACGTCGACGCCGTCGTCGAGCAGCCCCTTGACCATCCACGCACCGAGCATGCCGTAGGCACCGGTGACGAACGCGCGCTTCATGCCCAGGTCCTCCACGGGGCGTCTCCCGACGCCCACAGGTCGTTCAGCAGGATCGAGTCCTTGTAGGTGTCCATGCAGTCCCAGAAGCCGCCGTGCCTGAAGGCGCGCAGCTCGCCCTCGCCGGCCAGCTGCTCGAGCGGCTCGCGCTCCAGGACGACGTCGTCGTGCACGACGTCGAGCACCCGCGGCTCGAAGACGAAGAAGCCGCCGTTGATCCAGTGCTCGGAGCGCGGCTTCTCGCGGAAGCCGGTGACCTTGTCGTCGCCGTCGAGGTCCAGGACGCCGAACTGCAGCTCGGGCCGCACGACGGTGACCGTGGCGGCTGCGCCGTGGGCGCGGTGGAAGTCCAGCAGCGCGCCCAGGTCCAGGTCGGCGACGCCGTCGGCGTAGGTCAGGCAGAACGTCCCGCCGCCGAGCTCCTCGGCGGCCTTGGCGACCCGCCCGCCCGTCGGCGTGTCCAGGCCCGTGTCCAGGCAGCGGACCGTGACGCCCTCGGGCCACGGGGTCTGCGCCGCGAACTCCTCCATCTGGTCGGCCAGGTAGCCCGTGAGCAGCAGGAAGTCCCGGAAGCCGTGCTGCGCGTAGATCTGCACCACGTGCCACACGATGGGGTGGCCGCCGATCTCGACGAGCGGCTTGGGGATCGTCCGGGTGTGCTCCTGCAGCCGCGTGCCGCGGCCGCCGCACAGGATGGCGACAGGAGGGGGCGAGTCCATTGCGGGCGGGCAGCTTGCCAGGTGGATCGGCGTGCCGCGTCGTCAGGCGGTGACGGGCTGCGCGCGGCGCCCGTCCCACGCGGCCTGGCGCCGGCGCGACCAGCGGATGGCGGGTTGCTCGACGAAGCGCCAGCTCAGCCAGCCCGCCACGGTGCCGCCCACGGCGCCCACCACGAACAGGCCGATCCAGCCGGCGCTCGACAACGTCGAGTCGGCCCGCGTGATGAACGCGAAGTGGTAGAGGTAGATGCCGTAGCTCACCGTCCCGGCGAAGAGCAGCCACCGGGCGCCCAGCACGCGGCCGGCGACGCCGACGCCGGCGACGCCGAAGACCGCCGGCCACAGCACCGCCGCCGCGAACAGCCCGTCGACGACGTCGCGCGTGGCGCGCGGAAGGCCCGCCTCCACCGCGATCGCGAAGAGCACCGGGGCCGCCAGCCAGGTGAGCGACGGCCGCGCCACCAGCCCGCGCAGCGGCCGAGGCGGAGCCTCGCGCGTGCCCAGCCACACGACGAGCAGGGCCAGGGCCATGCCCATCGCGAAGTGCCCGAGGAAGCGCGGCAGGACGAACAGCACCCACTGGCCGCTCTCCCCCGTCGTGACCTGCGGCGCGTAGACCGCGGTGTAGGCGAAGGCGACGATGCTCAGCGCGAGCAGGCCGGCGACCTCGACGCCCCAGCGCACCGGCCCGCGCCGGCCGAACGCGACCGCGATCGCGTAGAGCGGGAGGATTGCGTAGAACAGCAGCTCCGAGCTGAGGGTCCACGCCTGCCCGATCCCCTGCAGCAGCGTCGTGTCCGAGAAGCTCTGGGCGAAGCCGTAGTAGGTCAGCGGGTCGTCGCGGACCGCCGCCCCGCCCGAGCCGGCGATCGCCACGGCGGTCAGGGCCACCCAGTAGCCCGGCACGATGCGCATGACGCGGCGCAGGCCGAAGGCCCGGATGCCGACCACGCGGCCCTGCAGCCGGGCCACGACGAAGGGCCGGTAGAGCAGGAAGCCCGAGATCAGGAAGAAGACCGTGACGCCGACGTTGAGGTGCTCGAGGTACTCCTGGCCGCCGCCGCCCGCCGGCTGGGTCTTCGCCGCGTGGTAGGCGACGACCATGAGCGCCGCGATCGCGCGGGCCGACTCCACCAGCGGGTAGCGCGCGCCCGTGACCGCCTCGCGGCGCTCCTCGCCCGCAAGCGCGTCCCCCCTGGTCAGCGTCACCCCTCGCACAGCGGCCCCCTCGTCGCGCCGCGGGTCCCACACCCGGGCGCGCGCAGGCTAGCGCGCGACCGCCGCCCAGCGAGCCAGCTCGTCCTCGACGCGCTCCTCGACCTGCCCGCGTCCGACGAGGAGGTCGAGGTGCCCCAGGACCTCGGAGACGGTGAGGTAGGCCTGCGTCACGGCGACGTTGCCCCAGAGCGCCTGGGCGATCTCGTGGACCGACCGAGGCCCGGCCTCCAGCACGGTCAGGATCTTCGCCGCGCGCTTCTCGTGTGCGGCGAAGCGCTGGTCGATCAGGGCGCGGTGGTCGGTCACCGGCTCCCCGTGGCCCGGGAGGACGACCTCGAGGTCCATCTCGCGGGTCGCGCGCATCGAGTCCAGGTACGTCAGCAGCGCGTGCGGGCGCGGCTCCTCGGGACCGTCCAGCGGCCGGGAGACCAGCGGGTTCGAGGAGATGTGCCCGATGAGGTGGTCGCCGCCGATGAGCTCGCGGCGCTCCACGTCGTGGAAGACAGTGTCCGACGGCGAGTGGCCCGGGCGGTGGTGCACCGTCCACGTGCGGTCGGCGAACGCCAGCGCATCGCCGTCGACCAGCGTGCGCGTCACCTCGACCGACGCGCCCCACGCACGGAACTGGGCGCTCACCGCACGCAGCGCGAGGCCGACCTCGCTGGGCACGCCGTGGCGGCGCATGATCCGCTCGGCGAACGCGTCGTCGGCCTCCATGGAGGCGCTGTAGGACGCCAGCCACGGAGCGAGGAGGTCCAGCGCGCACACCTCCGCCCCGGAGCGCTCGGCGAGGATCGACGCGAGACCGATGTGGTCGATGTGCTGGTGGGTCAGGACGATGCGCTCGAGGTCCTCGACGCGCCGGCCGTGCTCGGCCAGGCAGCGCTCGAGCTCGACGAGCGCTGTCGCCGAGTTCGGTCCGCAGTCCACGAGCGTCAGCGGGTCGTCCTCGACCAGCAGGCAGTTGACGCGCCCGACCGCGAACGGCGTCGGGATGGCGAGGCTGCGGATCACGCCGGCTTGCGCAGCACGACGGCGTCCTGCACGTGGTTGATGGAGCGCGACAGCCGCGCAACGACCTCTGCCTGCCGGCCCCAGCGCTCCTGGAGGTAGGTCTCGCCGTGGAAGGTCAGGCCGTAGACGTCGTCCATGTCCGGCGAGCCCTTGGCCTGCAGGCCCGATCGCGCGTAGGGCAGGAACACGAGCCCCTCCTCCTCGAGGTCCGGGCCGTGGCCCTGGGCGGCCTCGACCATCGCGTCGGTCACCCCGATGAAGTGGCCGGCGCGCACCTCCCAGTAGGCCTGGGTGCCGAGCACGGTGAGGATCGCGGTCCCACCGGGCCGCAGGACCCGCAGGAGCTCCGTCAGCCAGGCGTCGCCCTGGGCCTCGGTCAGGTGCGTGAAGACCGAGATGGCGTAGACGAGGTCGAACTCTGCGTCGCCGAAGGCCAGCGGCGGCGCGAAGCCGTTGGCCTCGAAGCGCAGGCCCGGGCGGTTGCGGCTGGCCCAGGCGATGGACTCGCGGTCGACGTCCGTCCCCACCAGCACGGCGCCCGGCGCGAGCAGCGGTGCGACGCCGTCGACCACGCGGCCCGGCCCGCAGCCGAAGTCCAGGACGGCTTCGAAGTCCGCCAGGCGTCGCCCCGTGGCCTGCAGGGCGGCGTCGAGCTCCCCCGCGACCGCGCGACCGCCGGCGACGTAGGCCTCGCGTCCCAGCGCCCCGACCCGCGCCCGCAGCGTCCGGCCCGGAAGCGGCCGGTCGTCACCCGAGCGGCGGCGGTAGGCCACCCCGGCCAGCGGGTCCAACGCCGCCAGCACCTGCTTGGCCCCCGCCTTCACGGGGGCGGGCAGCCGGCGGCGCAGCGTGGTCTGGAGCGCGTAGCGGTTCACGGCCTAGGCGCGGATCACGCCCAGCACCTCGTCGCGCCTGGCCTCCATGTCCTGCTCGGAGACGAGCGACTCCAGCGTGAGGCGCAGCAGCGGCTCGGTGTTGGACGGGCGCACGTTGAAGTGCCAGTCGTCGAAGTCGACGGAGACGCCGTCGACCTTCGTGACCGTGGCGCCGGGGCGGGAGCCGTACTCCTGCTCGAGCTCGGCCATCTTCGCCGGGCCGTCGGCGACCTCGGAGTTGATCTCCCCGCTGATGAAGTACCTCGAGCGGTAGGGCTCGAGCAGCTCGCTCATCCGCTTGCCCTCGACGGAGAGCTTCTCGAGCACGAGCAGCGCGGGGATCGTGCCGGAGTCCGCGTTGTAGAAGTCGTGGAAGTAGTAGTGGCCCGAGACCTCGCCGCCGAAGATGGCGCCTTCGTCGCGCATGCGGGTCTTGAAGAACGCGTGGCCGACGCGGTTGACGTGCGCCGTGCCGCCGGCCGCGCTGACGGTGTCGGCGACCGCGCGCGACGCGCGCGCGTCGTAGAGGACGTCCGAGCCGGGCTTCTTGGCCAGGAGGTGCTCGGCCAGGATCGCGGTGAGGAAGTCGCCGTCGACGAAGCGGCCGGTGTCGTCGATGAAGAAGCAGCGATCGGCGTCGCCGTCCCACGCGATGCCGAGGTCCGCGCCCGTCTCGACGACCTTGCGCATGATGAACTCGCGGTTCTCGGGCAGCAGCGGGTTGGGCTCGTGGTCGGGGAACGTCCCGTCGGGCGTCCAGTAGGTCTCGACGAGGTCGAGCCCGAGGCGGTCGAGGATCGGGCCGACCATCGGGCCGGCCATGCCGTTGCCGCCGTCGACGACGACCTTCAGCGGCTTGACGTTCGACGGCTCGATGAACCGCAGCGCCGCCTCCTGGAACTCCGCGAAGAGGTCCACCTCCTCGCTGCTGCCGCCGCCGGGCGCGTCGCCGAGCTGGTCGCCGACCACGAGGTCGCGCAGCTCGCCGATGCCGGCGTCGCCGCTGAGCGCGATGGCCCCCTGCTTGACGAGCTTCGCGCCCGTGTAGGCCTTCGGGTTGTGCGAGGCGGTGCACATGAGCCCACCGTCGAGCTCGCGCGAGCCGACGAGGAAGTAGAGCATCTCGGTCCCGACCTGCCCGGCGTCCAGGACGTGGGCGCCCTCGGCCACCATCCCCTCGCGGTAGCGGCGGGCGAAGTCGGGGGCCTCGAGGCGCATGTCGCGCCCCAGGCCCAGCCGCAGCTCGCTCGTGGGCTTGCCCGCGAGGTCGGCGATGACGCGGGCGAAGCCGCGGCCGATCGCGTGGGCGACGTCGCCGTCGATCTGCTCGGTGTGCAGACCGCGGACGTCATAGGCCTTGAAGATCTCCGGAGGGGCCGGCATGGCGCCGGATCCTACGGGCGGTGGTGCGGCGGGTGGAGCGCGGCCGCGCCGCTAGGGTGCCGCCCGTGGACGGGGCCCGGCCGCTGCGCATCCTGCACGTCGTCGAGGCCTACGGCGGCGGCCTGCTGCGGATGGTCGTGGAGCTCACCGAGGGCGACGTCGCCACGGGCCACGAGGCGCTCATCGCCTACGGCGTCCGGCCCGAGACGCCCGCCGACCCGCGCGCGGGCCTCGACGCCCGCGTCGGCCTCCATCCGATGCCCTGGACCTCGCGCGGGCCGCGCCAGCAGGCGGCTGCGGCGCGCGAGCTGCGCAGGCTGGTCGGCGCCTGGAGGCCCGACGTCGTGCACCTCCACTCGTCCTTCAGCGGCGTGCTCGGCGTGCTCGTCGTCCCGCGGGCCATCCCCACCGTCTTCTCCCCGCACGCGTTCGCGTCGGTGCTGCCCGAGGGCGGCGCGGCGCGCCGCGCCGCCTACCGCGCGCTGGAGACCTTCGTCTGTCGCGGTGTGACGCTCGTCGGAAGCCAGTCCGACGTCGAGGCCGACCTCGCGCGCAAGCGCGGCGCGCGGGCCGTCGAGTCGATCCACAACGGCATCCGCGAGCTCGACCCCGAGGCGCTGCGCACGCGGTCGCACGAGCAGCCCGAGGGCCGCGCCGAGGTCGTCGCCACGGGCCGGACGGTCCCCCAGCGAGGCGTCGAGCCGGCCGCACGGATCCTCGCGCGCGTGCGCGAGGTCGCAGACGTCGCCTGGCTCGGCGGCGGTGGCGGCTCGCGCGGCGTCGCAGGCGCGCAGGCGCTGGCCGCCGCGGGCATCGAGCGCACGGGCTGGCTGCCGCGCGAGGAGGTCCTGGACCGCGTCGGCCGCGCCGCGGCCTACCTGCACTGGACGGCGTGGGACACGACGCCGATCTCCGTGCTGGAGGCGATGGCCCTCGACGTCCCGGTCGTCGCCTCCGACATCCCGCCCAACCGCGAGGTGCTCGGCCCGACGGGCGTGTGCGCGACCGAGGACGAGGCGGTCGCGCTCCTGCGCCGCCTCGCCACGGACCCCGGCGAGCGCCTGCGGCTGCTGGAGGCCCAGCGCGCGCGGCGCACGGCCTACGCGGCGCGGCGCATGGTGCGCCGCTGGCACGAGGTCTACGCGCGGCTGACGGGCTCCGCGGCGGCCACGGGCGGGGTGCCCTCCGCCGGCGCGATCGCCGGGGCCTGAGGCCGGTCGCGCGACTTCATCCGCAGGAACGGCCGCTCGACGAGCAGGTACGTGATGGCCGAGAGGACGCCCGTCGCGGCCGCCACCGCCAGGAAGGCGACGACGAGCGCCGGCTTGTCGGGCGCGTCCAGCCCCCAGTCGACGAACAGGAAGATCACCGGCGTGTGCCAGAGGTAGATGCTGTAGGAGGCGAGGCCGACCGCCTCGAATGGGCGCGTCTGCAGCAGGTCCCCCAACCACGAGCGCCCCGGCAGCGTGACCCCGAGCACCAGCAGCGCGCTCGCCATGCCCAGCACGGTGTCGCCGGGCTCGTTCTGCAGGACGCCGCCGTAGCCGGCCACGAGGAACGTCGCGCCGGCCAGGACGACGGCCGCGGGCAGCAGCGCCCGGCGCACCGCGTCCGGGATCCGCAGCAGGCCGTCGACCGCGGCGACCCAGACGAAGGCCGCCAGCGCGCCGTAGCCGAAGAGGTCGGCGTTGATCGGCAGGGTCTGGCCGATCGAGTACTCCCAGCGGCCGAGGTCGTCGGACGCGAAGTGCCAGAAGGCCTTGCCCACCAGGCCGACGAGCAGCAGCACGGCGGGGGTCACGAGCGCGGCGGTCGCGCGGCGCGACGCGCTCGCGCCACCCCGGCGGACCACCAGCGCGCCGAGCACGCCGAGGATCGGCAGCAGCACGTAGAAGGCGACCTCGACCGACAGCGACCACGCCGGCCCGATCCCGGTGAAGACGGTGTCCGGGTCGTAGGGCTGCAGGAGCAGGAGGTTGGCGATGAGCTCCCACGCGTCCTTCGGCATGCCCACGCCGCCCTCGCCGCGGGTGATGACCTGCTGCAGCACGAACGCGGTGACCAGGAGGATCACCCAGTAGGCCGGGAGGATGCGCAGCGCGCGGTGGCGCAGGTAGCGGCGCGCGGAGGGCAGCGGGCGCCCGCGCAGCAGCGCCGAGGCGATCGGCCGGTACAGCAGGAAGCCCGAGAGGACGAAGAAGAGCGTCAGCCCGGCGCGGAGGTCGACGACGCCGGCCCACAGCCCGGGGTGCATCGGCGTGTGCTGGCCGTCGGGCGCCGACACGAACGCGCCGACGTGGTGCACGAGCACCGCGGTCGCGGCCAGCGCGCGCAGGCCCTCGACCCCGCGCAGCCGCTGCGACCTGACGGTCGCGACCTCCTGATGGACCTCCATGCGTCCCCCCTCGCTCCTGCCGTCCCCCAGTGGCGGCGGCGCGTGATGCTAGCGGCTGGCGCGCACGCTCACGACCGCACGCTTGAGCTTGCGCGCGGCGCGTCGCGGCACGGACGCCGGGGGCGCCGCGGCGGGCTCCGGCGGCACCTCGTGGAGGTGCGCCTCGACGGTCGCACGCAGCTCAGCCTCGAGGGCCGCCGGGTCGAACAGGATGCGCTCGCGGTAGGGGAACTCGCCCTCCCAGAAGAAGCCCTGGACGCGGCGCTCGTCGGTCAGCGTGGCGCCGAAGCGCCCCGGGAGGTGCAGCTCGGGCTTGTGCACCACGTGGTGCTTGAAGGTGAAGTCGATCCCGCCCTCGTCGGTGAAGTCGCAGATCCAGTGGTGGTGCGACCAGCCCGACCAGAAGCCCTCCATGCCGGCGCTCTGCTCGGCCAGGCGGGTCGGGACCTCGACGTAGCCGGCCTTCGCGACGCGGTTGAGCTCGTGGCAGACCCAGATGGGGTCGCGGACGTCCTCGAGGGTCTGCGCGCAGAGGACCATGTCGAACTGGTCGTCCTCGAACGGCCACGGCTCGTGGTCGCAGATGTCGCGCTGCACCCACGTGTCGGCGGTGAAGCGCTCCGTCGAGGGGTCGACCGCGACGCCGTACAGCCCGCGGGTCTCGTAGGGCATGAGGTCGAGCACCCAGTCGGCGCGGCCGAAGGGCTCGGCCCAGCCGCCGACGTCCAGCACCACGGCGTCGTCGGGCAGCTCGCGCAGCAGGCGGTCTCGGTTGCGGGCCAGCACGGCGGGGAGCCTACGGACGCTCGCGCCGGCGCGCGACGGACCGCGCCGCGCCCGCCAGCCGCAGCCCGTAGGCCGCGGCCAGGCCGCCGCGCCCGCGACGGGCGACGGGCGAGCGCCAGCGCATCGTCGTGGGGGCGGGGACGAGCAGGCGCACGGCGGCCCGCGCCTGGCGCCCGCCGCGGGCGCTACGCACGCGCAGGAGGGCGACCCGCAGCGGCGCCGCGCGGCCGGACATCGCCCGGCCCAGCGCCATGCGGGCCAGCACCGCCTCCCCGGCCGGCAGGAGCCGCAACCCCTCGACGAAGGACCGCTCGGCCCCCAGCGCCAGGGCGAGCGTCGCCGCCGCGTCCCACGTCGCGTCGTCGGTCTGGGCGAGCGCCCGGCGCAGGTCCTCGAACGGCTTGCCGCCCGGCCGGTCGGCGTGTTGCTGGGCGTGCAGCGCCACGAGCAGCGCGCGGGCCGGGACGTCGAGCACCGGCACCTGCGCCGGTCCGAGGTCGAGCGGCCGCACGCGCTCGGCCAGGAGGTCCCACACGCGCTCAGGCGCCTCCGTCGCGCCGTGGACCGAGACGTGGAGGTCGACGCTGCGGTCGTCCGCGCGCCGGCGCCAGGGCCGGGAGACCTCCGACCGGCGGCCCTCGGCGTCCTGCGCCGCCTCGAAGCCCAGGCCGCGCAGGACGCCCGCCGCGGCCTCGGCGTGCCAGCGCGGGACGAGCACGTCGGAGTCGACGTAGCCGCGCTCGCCCTCGGCGTAGAGCCAGGCCGCGACCGACGGGCCTTTGAGGACGACGCAGGGCAGCCCGGCCGCCTGCAGCCCGCTCACGACCTCCCGCGTCGCGGCGTCGACGGCCAGCGCCTGGGCGACGCGGGCGAGGCCCGCGGGTCGGGCCGGGTGGTGGGTGGGCGAGCGCTCCATGCAGGCAAGGACGATGGCGCCGGGACGACTGCGCCGTCAAGACGCACCGGAGCAGGGTGCGACGCGGCGGTGGCGCGCGGCGGCCGGGCGCACCGCTACTGTGCCGCGCCCATGGATGCGCGCGCTGAGGCCAGGCAGATCACCTGGTACCACACGCTGGAACTCGACGGCTTCACCACGTCGGGGACCTTCGACCTCCGTCCCTACGTCAAGGAGTACGGCATCCCCGAGGACCTCTCGGGCAAGCGCGTGCTCGAGATCGGCACGTGGGACGGGTTCTGGGCGTTCGAGCTCGAGCGCCGCGGGGCCGAGGTCATCGCCCTCGACCTCGACGACGAGCGCGAGCTCGACTGGCCGCCGCGCCGGCGCCCCACGACGTTCCCTGAGCACGCTCGCGGGCGCGGCTTCGCGATCGCCAAGGAGATCCTCGGCTCGAAGGCCGAGCGCGTCGTGCGCTCGATCTACCACGCCACGCCGGAGGAGCTCGGCCAGTTCGACCTGGTCTTCTGCGGCTCGGTGCTCATCCACCTGCGCGACCAGCTGCTGGCCTACGAGCGCATGGGCGGGCTGACGAAGAGCGGCGGGATGCTGATCTCCGCCGAGGAGCCCGCCGGCGGGCTCATGAACCTGCTGCCCTTCGCGGCCTCGCGCTACCACGCCGACCGCGAGGCGGCCGTCGTCTTCTGGCTGCCCAACCGGCGTGCGTGGAAGCGGATGATCTGGACCGCGGGCTACGACCGCGTCGACGAGCACGGCCGCTTCACGATGAAGTCCAACGAGGGCTACGACGTCCCGCACGTCGTCCTGCACGGCCACAAGAGCTGATGGCCGGCGCCGGGCAGCGTGCCGCCCGCGCGCACGCCTACGAGAACCCGCGCACGGAGGTCCAGGCGCTCGTGCCGGCGTCGGCACGGCGCATCCTGGACCTCGGGTGCTCGTCGGGCGCGCTCGGCGCGGCGCTCAAGGCCCGGCAGGGCGCGTACGTCCTCGGCGTCGAGATCGACCCCGACTACGGCGAGGACGCCCGCTCGCGCCTCGACGAGGTCATCGTGGCCAACGTCGAGGAGCTCGCCGCGTCGGAGGACCTCGAGGAGCGCCTCGGGCGCTTCGACTGCCTGCTGTGCGCCGACGTGCTCGAGCATCTCGTCGACCCGTGGGCAGCGCTCGAGCGCTTCGGCGCGCTGGTCGACCCCGGGGGCACGCTCGTCGTCTCGCTGCCGAACATCCGCTACTGGGAGACGTTCTGGCAGCTCGGCCGCCACGGGACGTTCCCGCGCCGGGCGGAGGGCATCTTCGACCGCACGCACCTGCGGTGGTTCACCGCGCGCGACGCGTGGTCGCTGGTCGAGGGCGCGGGCTTCGAGGTCGTCGGGATCGAGCGTCAGCTGCGCGCCCGGCCCGCCTACGACCCCAAGTGGGACCGGCGCATCCAGTGGCTGCACCACACGCCGATCCGCACGTTCTTCACCTTCCAGCACCTGCTGGTCGGCCGCCGACGCGGCTGACCAGCGCCAGCAGCGCCTCGTCCAGCGCCGCCTGCGTGAAGCGCGTCGCGGTCGCGCGACCCCGCGCGACGAGGGCGACCCGGAGCGTCGGGTCCTCCGCGAGGCGGCGCACCGCCGCCGCGATCGCCTCCGGGTCACCCGGCGCGACGACGAGCGCATTGCCCCCGTCCTCCAGGTACTCCGCGGCGCCGCCCGTCGCGGTGCTCACGACCGGCCGCCCGACCGCCATCGCCTCCAGCGGGACGAGGCCGAAGGGCTCCTGCCACGTGACCGGGAAGACGACGGCGTCCGCGGCGGCGTAGGCCGTGCCCACGTCGTCGACCGGCCCCGTGAAGCGCACCCGCGCCCCGAGGCCCAGTCGGGCGGCCAGCGCCTCGAGCTCGGCGCGGTGGGCGTGATCTCCCCCACCGACGACGGTGAGCGTCGCCCGCTCGGGCAGGCGCGCGAGCGCCTCGATCGCGTGCGCCAGGCCCTTGCGCTCCTCCACGCGCCCGATGCAGGCCAGCCGCCATCCGAACGCGTCGCGCGGGGCGCTCGGCGGCAGCCGCGCCGGGTCGATCCCGGGGTGGTCGACCTGCACCCGGTCCCCGAGGCCCGCCCAGCCCGGCTGCTGGAGCACCGCCCAGCGCGTGTAGGCGCTGTTGCACGACCACGCGTCGACGACGGCCGGGGCGAAGCTCGCGGGCATCCCGAGCAGCGGCCCGAGCAGGCGCCCCGCGCGCGAGCCCTGCCACCCGTCGACCTGCGGCGCGTACGCAGGCCATGGGTCGTGCACCACGCCGACGGCCGCCAGCCCCCGGCGCGCGGCCCGGCCGACGAGCGACAGCGACATGCCGCCCATCGCCCACCACATGACGGCGCCGGGTCCGCGGTCGAGGTGGCGGTCGAGGACCCGTGCGTTGTGGCGCTCGAGCGCGACGCGCTCGCGCACCGAGCGCCGCGGGAAGGCGTGGTCGGCCCAGTACCAGCGCAGGTCGCGGTGGACGTCGACGTCCTCGCCGTCCTCGACGCCCGGCTCGCGGTGGTCGGTGGTGAGGACCGTGACCTGGTGGCCGGCGGCCCTCGCGTGGCGCACGAACGAGCGCCAGACGACCTCGTACCCGCCCTGGTGGTGGGGCGGGAACATGCTTCCGACGGTCAGCAGCCGCACCGCTACGAGCGGCCGGCCGCCGTCTTGCGCTTCGGCTTGGCCTTCGCCTTCTTGGTCGTGGCCTTCGGGCAGACCAGCACCGTGCGCCGCACGAGCTTGCCGTCGCTCTTGCGCCGCACTCGCTTCTTGACGCGCTTGCACCGCGCCGCAGCCTTCTTCTTGGTGCTCTTGCTCGCCTTGGGCACCGCGGGACAGGGCCCGGTCGCCGGCGTGCCGGGGACGAAGAAGCTGCACGCGCGCAGCTTGGGCTGCCAGTCGCGGGTGAAGAAGCCGAAGTGGTACTCGGCCGAGTCCGGGCTCGCGTGGATGTCGATCGGCGCGTCGCGCAGCGAGTGGAACATCACCGCCGCCACGTCCGGCATGGTCGTCAGCCGGTCATAGAGGCGCCGCGTACGGTCGGCGAACTCCTCCTCGAGCTGGCGGGACGGCTTCGAGGCGTCGTCCGGGACCCAGGTCACGCCCGTCTCGGTCACCCATATGGGCGAGGAGTCCCCGGTGGCGGAGCGCGCCGAGCGCAGGCCCGCGAACAACAGCGCGAACGTGCTGCCGGCTCCGAGCCGGGCGTCCGGCGGATACGGGTGGAACGAGAAGGCGTCGTAGCAGCCCTTCGCCCGCTCCAGGAACGGCTGGATGTAGTAGGCCCGCGACATGCTCGACGAGAGCACCGTCCGGTCCTGAGGCACCGCCTGGAACAGCTGGCACTGGATCTCCGCGGCCCGCTCCGGCGGCACTGCGGTCGTGTACGACGCCGCGTTGGTCTGGTTGCGCTCCCAAGCGAAGTCGGGCTCGTTGGGCCCCTCTATGACGGCCTTGGGGTACCGCTTGGCGATGGCCGCCACGAACGCCCGCCACTGGCCGTAGAACGGCCGGTCGACGTTGTGCAGGCCGCCCGACCAGTTGGGCGGGCACTGCCGCGGGTGGGAGATCGCGTAGAGCCCCTTCGCACACTCGCGCAGGGTGCTCGCCCACCGCGGGACGTCGAGCAGGACGATCACCGGGGTGATCCCGGCGTCGACCACCGACTCGTAGACGCGGTCGTGGAACGCGACGCCACCGTGCGCCTTGCCGAGGGGCGTGCGCATCTCGGGCGAGACGGGATGTTCCGGGGTCGTGTCACCGGTGCCGTTCCACGACAGAGACCACCGGTAGTGGGTGGCACCCACGAGCTTGAGCGCGCGCACTCCACGGTCGGGGCCGTCGTCGCCGGTGGCCCAGACACCGAGGTTGAAGCCGAAGGGCTTCTTGCTGCGCTCTGCCTCGTCGCGGGGCGGCAGCAGCGAGCCGGGCGTAGTGGCCGGCTGCTCCCTGCCCCCAGGATCAGGTGCGGGGGCTTGAGCGCCCGCATTGCAGCGGGCGTCGAACACCCCCTCGCAGCGGTCGGACGATCGACCGCCGAGCATCCACGCTCCGACGAGGATGGCGACGACGAAGGCCATCACGCCGATGCGCCGGCGCCTCGACCTCCCCCGCCCGTTCACCGGTCCATCGTCCCAGGCGGGGCGCCACCCCGCAAACCGGACCCGTACCGGCGGGTTCGCGGAAGGCGGACTGCTAGCCTGCGCGGCCGCCTGGTCCAGGATGGCTTCGAGGGGGAACGGGACCACACGCTGTGAGCGACGCGCCGCGCTATTCCAACCTACGTGACTACCTCCGGGTGCTCCGCCAGCACCGGGTGCTCATCACGCTCTGCGTGTTCCTGTTCGCCGGCGCCGCCGCGCTGTACTCGGCGCGCCAGGACACGGAGTACGAGGCCGAGACGTCGGTCGCGCTGCGCGACCCGAGCGCCGACTCGGGGAACATCGGCTCGCTCGCGCCCATCCAGGACACGCCGGAGGGTCGCGCGGCCAAGGTGGCCCAGGAGGTCACGACGCTCAGCATGGCCGAGGAGGCGCGCCGGCGACTGCGCACCACCGCCTCGGCCACCCGCCTGCTCGACGCGGTCGAGACGAACGTCGAGGCGCGCACGAACTTCGTCGTCGTCACGGCCAAGGCGCGCAGCGCGCAGACCGCCACGAACGTCTCGCTGGCCTTCGCCGAGGCGACGAAGGACCTCGTCACGACCCGGCAGCGCGACGAGTACCGCCGCGCCGCCCGGACGCTGCGCGCCCAGAACCGCGACCTGCGCGGCGGCCCGGGGACCGGCTCGCGCTACGCCCGCGACAACAACATCGGCCAGATCAACCGCCTGGAGAGCCTCGCGAAGGTCGTGCAGCCGGCGTCGATCGCCGTCCGGCCGGTGGCGTCGGAGCTCGACCCCGTCGCGCCGCGCCCGCTGCGCAACACGATCGTGGGCGTGCTGCTGGGCCTGACCATCGGCCTGGTGCTCGCGTTCCTGCGCAGCTCGCTGGACCGGCGCTTCCGCCGCACCGACGAGGTGCGCGAGGAGCTCGGCCTGCCGCTGCTCGGGCAGGTCCGCGACGAGTCGCTCGGCCGCTCGGTCACCGGCGGCGAGCGCCCGGCGCTCGACGAGTCCGACCTCGAGGCCTTCCGGATCCTGCGCGCGAACCTCGACTTCCTGGACATCGACAACCCCGTCAAGACGCTCGCCGTCACCAGCGCGCTACCCGAGGAGGGCAAGTCGACGGTGACCATGGCCCTCGCCTACGCCTACGCCTCGGCGGGCAAGCGCGTGCTCGTCCTCGAGTGCGACCTGCGCCGCCCGACGTTCGCCCAGCGCCTGGGCCTCAACGCCAAGCCGGGCCTCACGGACTACCTCGGCGGCCACGCCGAGCCCGCCGACGTCCTGCAGACCGTCTCGGTCGAGGCGCCGTCGGTGAACGGCGGCGGACCTCCCCCGCCTACGCAGATCGTCTGCATCACCGCCGGCACCCAGCACCCGCAGCCGTTCTCCCTGCTGAGCTCCCAGCGGTTCGCGAGCTTCCTCAAGGAGGTCCGCGAGGCCTACGACACGGTGCTCATCGACACCAGCCCGCTGCTGGCCGTCGGCGACACGCTCGAGATCGTCCCGCAGGTCGACGGCCTCGTCCTGTGCGTGCGCACCTCCCGCACGACGCGCGACCAGGCCCGCGCCGCCAAGGCCGCCCTCAGCCACCTGCCGGACCGGCCGACCGGCGTGGTCGTCACCGGCGTCCGGGCCGGCGAAGAGGGCGACTACGGCTACTACGCCTACGCGTACGGCGCCGAAGCCAAGGCGTAGGCGTGCCCGCCCGCGCCCCGCGGGTCCTCCACGTCTCCCACAGCGCACAGCCTGGGGGCTCCAACGAGGTCCTGAAGGCCACGCTGCGAGGCCAGCCGGCCGACGCGGCGTCGCGCTGCGTCTTCCTGCAGGACGGGCCGGAGCGCGACCGGGTCCGGGAGCTCGGCGTCCCGGCCGACGTCGTCGAGGCGGGACGGGCGCAGGAGCTGTGGCGGGTCCCGGGGGTCGTCGCGAGGCTGGCCGGTGCCGTCCGCCGGCACCGCGCCGAGCTCGTGGTCGCGCACGTGAGCAAGGCACAGGTCTACGCGGGACCGGCCGCGCGGCTGTGCGGCGTGCCGAGCGTCTGGTGGCAGCACGAGCACCTCGGGCTCGCCCGGCCACTGCAGGCGGCGGCCGGCCGGGTGCCCGCGGCGGCCGTCCTCTGCCCGTCGGCCTGGGTCGCGCGCGAGCAGGAGCAGCGCTTCCCGCGGACACCGGCGCAGGTGGTGCACCCCGGCGTCGACCCGGCGCGCTTCCCGGCTGCGCGGACGCACGAGCCGACGGACGCCCCGGTCCTCGCGGTGCTCGGGCGCCTGCAGCGCTGGAAGCGCGTCGAGCTCGTCCTGCAGGCGCTGCCGACCGTGCTCGAGCGCGTCCCCGGCGCACGGCTCGCAGTCCTCGGCGGGGCGACGGCCGGCCTCGAGGAGGACTACCCCGACGAGCTGCGGGCCCTCGCCGCGCGGCTCGGCGTCGCCGACGCGGTCGACTTCGCCGGGTTCGTCGACGACGTCCCGGCCCGGCTGGCGCAGGTCGACGTCCTCGTCCACGCCGCCCAGCGTGAGCCCTTCGGACTCGCCGTGGTGGAGGGCATGCTCGCCGGCCTCGCGGTCGTCGGCGCCGACGAGGGCGGCCCCGCCGAGGTCCTACGCGACGGGGTCGACGGCGTCCTGGCCGACGTGACCCGCCCGCGGGAGCTCGGGGCGACGGTGGCGAGCCTGCTCGCCGACCACGAGCGCCGAGCCCGGTTGGGAGCGGCGGCCCGCGCCAGCGCGCTCGAGCGCTTCACCGACCGCCGGACCGCCCAGCGCAGCTGGGACCTGTTCAGCGGCGCCGCGCGGCGCGGCTGAGCCGGCGCCGTCCCCGGCGGTGGCGTACCGCCAGCTCGTAGGCCGCCACGTGGCGGTCGGCGAGGACCTCGAGGTCGAAGTGCTCGGCGTAGCGCCGGCGACCGGCCTCGCCGAGCTGCCGGCGCCGCGCCTCGTCGCCCGCCAGCGCCACCAGGTGCTCGGCCAGCAGCTCCGGGCGCTCGGGCTCCACGACGATCCCCGTCTCGCCGTCGGCGACGAGCTCGCGCACCGCTCCCACGTCCGTGCTGAGCACCGGCACGCCGGCGGCCATGGCCTCGAGGATGACCGTCGGCATCCCCTCCGACCGCGGCACGGACGACAGGCAGAAGACGTCGAACCCGGGGACGAGGTCGGGCACCCGCCGGCCCGGGTCCTCGATGCGCACGCGGTCGCCGAGGGCGCCGGCAGCCGCCTGCAGCTGCGCCTCGTAGGCCTCGTGGACGGGCGACGGCTGGCCGAGGATCCGTCCAACGATGCGCGGCTCGCGGGCGCTGGCGAGGCGCACGGCCTCGACCAGGTGCTGGTGGCCCTTGGTCGGGTTGCGGTTGCCGACCGTCCCGACGACGACGTCGTCCTCCCCCACGCCCAGCGCCCGGCGCGCCGCGGCCCGCCGCTGCGGATCGGGGGCGAAGCGTCGCCCGTCGACCGGGGGGAAGACGGGGATCCAGCGCTCGCCGAGCGTGTCGGTCCCCGGGTGCGACCGGCCCAGGGCCTCGCCCCAGGTGGTGATGACGTCCGCCACGCGCGTGACGAACGGCATGGTCAGGCGCCGCGCGGGCGGCGGCGTGACCGTGTCGTAGAGCTGCCAGACGACGGCGCGCCCTTCCAGGGCCGCGGCGATCGCGCCGTGCGGGTTCGTGTCGCCGTGGACCTGCACGACGTCGGCGTCGTGCTCGCGGATGATCCGCCGCAGCGCACGGACCTCGGGCGCCATGGTGAGGGCGAGCGCAGCGTGGGTGCGCGGGTCGGTCGTCCGGCGCAGGCGGTGCAGCGGCGTCTCGAGCACGGGCATGCCCTCGCTGCGCAGGCGCTCGGCGGCCGGCGCGCCCGTGGGCACCACGCCGCACAGCTCCCACCCGCGCCGGGCCATCGGGTCCTGCAGGCGCAGGAACTGCCCCTGCCCGCCGCCGTAGACGGGGCCGTGGACGACGAAGAGCTGGCGCACTAGGCGGTCTCGGGCTCGTCCGGCGCCACGCGCCAGGTCGCAGCCGCCAGGCCGAGGCCGACGATGATCCACCCCGTGAGGGCGTTCAGGTCCTCGATGTAGGTCCCGACGAAGTACAGGATCGCGATGGCCAGCAGGGACCCGGCCGCACCCATCATCGGCAGCGCGGCCGCCACCCTGCGCGATGCCGCGGCTCTTCGCGACAGCCCGAGGAGCATCAGCAGCATCGACAGGCCGAAGAAGACCATGATCGCCGTGCCCTGCTCGTAGCCGACCTTCAGGTAGCTGTTGTCGATGTCGAAGGAGGCGATGTTGTAGAAGCGCCCGAAGAACGACTGCGAACGTCCCGCGGTCCCCATGCCGTGCCCCAGCGGGTGGTCGTCGATGTCCGACAGGGCCTTGTCCCACTTGAACAGGCGCGCCTGGTAGCTCGCGTCGGACGTCGGGTTCAGGATCGCCTCGTAGCGGTTGCCCGTGTCGGACTTGTCGCCGAGCGTCAGGGCGAACCCCCCGACCGCGCCGCCGACGGCGAGCGCCGCGGCGACGAGCGTGATCGCGATGCGCCGCACGCCGAAGGCCGGCGAGGCGGCGAAGAGGACGAGCACGAGCGCGCACCCGGGCACGGCGGCCGCCGGCGCGGCGCGGACGTCCGGCGCGAGCATGCCGATCGTGCAGGCACCCACCGCGGCGATGGCGACCAGCCGCCAGGCGCCGCGCAGCCCGAGCGACGCGGCGAAGAGGAACGGCACGACGGTGGCCGTCCACGCCGCGAGCTGCTTGGCGGTCGGGAAGGAGCCGATGGTGCGCAGCTCGCCGTCCAGGAAGTTGTTGAAGGAGAGGTAGGCGAACTCCTGCTCGGCGCCCGAGGGACCGATGACCCAGCGCAGGCTCGCGTAGCTGCCGACGGCGAGCGCGACCACCAGGATGCCGCGGAGGATGAGGCCGCGCTGGCGCTCGGTGAGCGGCGAGAAGGCGATGAGCAGGGCCGCCGCCATGTACCAGGTGGAGGCGCGGAAGCTCTCGAGGCCGACGCGCGGGATGTCGGCCATCAGCACGCCGAAGCCCGTGATCACGATGTAGATGGCGAAGGCGACGATCCCGGGCCACAGCCACGCGGCGTGGTGGCGGGCGCCGGCGAGCCAGGCGACGATCGTGCCGCCCCAGAGGCAGGCGAGCAGCAGGTCGACGAACGCGGCACTGGGCAGCCCGATGTAGGCCTGGAAGGTCCCGAACACCCCGGTGAACACGAAGGTCAGCAGGATCGACGGGACCGGGAAGCGGACGATCGCGACGCCGGCGACCAGCACGATCGGCGCCAGCGCCAGGTACAGCGCGAAGCTGTCGGCGAGGACGGCGAACGCCACCGCGCCGGCGACGAGACCGGAGAGGCCGAGCGCCTGGGACTCGACCGGCGTCATCGGCCGCTCGCGCGTCGAGGCCACCGCCCAGGCCGCCAGCGGCAGCACAACCGCGTAGAGCAGCGCCCCTGGTCCACGGCCCGCGAGGGCCGCGACCATGACCACCACGAACAGGGCGCAGGCGGCGACGGCGACGCTCTCGCCGGGCGACAGCGCTCGTGCGCGGTGGACGGCGGAGGCGAACATCGAGCACGGGCAGGCTACCGACCACCAGCGCCGTCCTGCCGCACTAGAGTGCGCCGCCGCGTGCCGCCCGTCGCCTCCGTCGTGTTCGCCACCCACAACCGCGCCGAGCGGCTGCGGGCGCTGCTGCGCTCCCTCGAGGAGCAGACCGTCCCGACCGACCAGTTCGAGGTCGTCGTCGTCGACGACGGCTCGAGCGACCACACGGCCGAGGTCCTCGCCGATGCCGAGGCCCGCGGCGTCCTCCAGCTCACCGCGATCCGCTTGCAGCCGGGCCGTGGCCCGGCCGTCGCGCGCAACGCCGGCTGGCGGGCCGCGAGCACCCCGTTCGTCGCGTTCACCGACGACGACTGCGTCGCCACGCCCGTGTGGCTCGAGGCCGGCCTGCGCGCGTGGGACGGCGACGCCGAGCGCGTCGTGCAGGGGCGCACGGACCCGATCCCGTCAGAGCTCGACCGCGAGGGGCCCTTCACGCGCACGCTCCGGGTGCGCTCCCTCGGGCCGTTCTTCCAGACGTGCAACGTCATGTACCCGCGCGCGCTGCTCGAGCGGGTCGGCGGCTTCGACGAGGAGACGTTCTCCGTGCCGGGTGGCGAGGACTGCGACCTCGCCCGCCGCTGCTTCGACACCGGCGCCCACGCCGTGTTCGCCGACGACGCGCGCGTGCAGCACGCGGTGCACGAGCTGGGGCCGGTGGCCAAGCTCAAGGTCGCCTGGCGCTGGTCGGAGACGATGCGCCTCTACGCGCGCCATCCGGCGATGCGCGAGACGCTCACCTACAAGGTCTTCTGGAAGAAGTCGCACTACCTGCTCGTGCGCGCCCTGATCGGCCTGGTGCTGCCCAAGCGCATGCGTCTGCTGCGGGCCTGGTGCCTGGCGCCCATCGCACCGGCGTACCTCGAGCGCGCGCAGGTCGAGGGCCAGGGCAAGGTCTGGAGCGCGCCGTACTTCCTGGTGCACGACGCCGTCGAGCTCGCCGCGGCGGTCCGCGGCGGCGTGCGCTACCGCACCTGGGTCGTCTGAAGCGGCGGTGCCGCGGGCAGCGGCGGCGGGTCGGTGGGCGCGGCGATGAGCTGCTCCAGGCGGCGGGCGGCGTCGAGCAGGTCGCGCGTGGCCACCACGAACCGGCGTCCCTCGGCGCCCGCGGCCGCCCGCTCCTCGGGTCCGAGCGCCAGCACCTCGGCCAGCGCGTCGGCCAGGGGCGCCGGCTCGCCCGGCGCCACGAGCCGGCCCCACGGCGGGCGGATGACCTCGGGGATGCCGACCATGTCGCTGGCCACCACGGGCAGCTCCATCGCCAGCGCCTCGGCGAGCACGAGCGGCAGCACGTCGCGGTCGCCGTCGTCGAGGTAGACCGACGGGAAGGCCAGCACGTCGGCCTCCTCGAGCGCGTCGCGCACGCCGGAGGCGGTGCGGGCGCCGAGGAAGGTGACGGCGTCCTGCACGCCCAGCGTGCGGGCCTGCGCCTCGAGCGGCTCGCGCAGCGGCCCGTCGCCGAGCAGCACCACGCACGCGTCGGGGTGGCGCTCGAGCAGCGCCGGCAGCGCGTCGAGCAGGTGGCGGGTGCCCTTCTTCTCGACCAGCCGGCCGACGGCGAGGACGGTCTTGCCGCCCGGCAGCGGCGTCGTGCGGCGAAAGCGCTCGTGGTCGACCCCCATCGCCACGACGTGCACGTGGCGCGCTGCCTCAGGACCCGCGGCTGTCCGCAGGTCGCGCACCGAGTACTCGCACTCCCCCGTGGCCAGCGTCGCCCGCTGGAGCTTCTCGCCGAGGTTCGCCGGCGAGCGATAGATCTCGTAGGCGTGGGCGGTCACCGAGTACGGCAGGCCGATCAGCTGGTTGATGCGCAGGGCGTCCAGAGCGACCCCGGCCGCGAAGTGCGCGTGCACGTGCTCCGTCTCGCGCCGGTGGATGCGGCGGATCGCCGGGGCCAGCACGCGCAGCGGCCGCACGGGCTCCTCGCGCGCCCACCGGCGGCGCTCACGCAGGTCCGCCAGACAGCGCAGCGGCCGGCGCGCGACGAGCCAGGCGAGGTCGCGCACCTGCGCGAGGCGGCCGTCGTCCTCCCACGCGTGGATCGGGAGGTCGTCGGGGCACTCCGCGCGGGCCTGCGCCCACACCGCCGTCTCGACGACCGCGTTGTGCCCGATCCGCCGCAGCGACAGGATCTCGTTGAGCACGAAGGTCTCGGAGAGCGCCGGGAAGTGGTCGACGAGGACGGTCAGCCGCACGGCGCGGCCATCATCGCACGACGGCCTCGTAGACCTGCAGGGTGCGGCGGGCGGCGACGGCGACGTCGAAGCGCTCGGCGACCCAGCGCGGACCGGCGACGCGGGCGCGGGCCCGCAGGCCGTCGTCGGCGAGCACCGCGCGCACGGCGTGGGCCAGCGCGGCCGGGTCGCCGCGCGGGACGACGAGCCCCGTCGTGCCCTCCTGCACGGCCTCGCGCGTCCCGCCGGCGTCCGCGGTGACGCAGGCCAAGCCGGCGGCCTGCGCCTCGAGCAGGACGCTCCCGAGCTCCTCGTGGCGCGAGGGCAGGACCAGCACGTCGGCCGCACCGAGCAGCTGATGCACCTGCTCGGAGGCGAGCGCGCCCGTGAGCAGCAGTCGGCCGGGGCGCTCCTGCGCCGCCGAGCGCAGCTCCCCGGCCATCGGCCCGTCGCCGACCGCGGCGACCACCGCGCCCGTCCCGGCGATCGCGTCGCTGAGGGCGGGGAGGTCGCCACAGCCCTTCTCGGGCGACAGCCGGCCGACGTAGACCACCAGCGGGACCTCGGCCGGCAGCCCGAGCCGCTCGTGGACCGCCCCGGAGCGCCCCGCCTGTGCGCGCTCGGTGATGGCGCGGGCGTCGACGGCGTCGGGATGGACCTCCACGTCGCCCTGGGCGGCGAGCTTCGCCCGTGTGCGCTCGGTGAGGACGAGCGTGCGCGCCGCTGCGCCGAGCGCGCGCCGCTCGGCCCACCGCGTCACGACCTGCACCGCCTCGTCCTTTCGGCTGACGGGCACGTACGTCGCCTGGGCCGAGCAGTGCAGCGTGAGGACGACCGGCCGGCGGGCGACCGCCGGGACGAGCGCCGCGAGCGCCAGCGGCTCGGCGATGCCGTCGGCGTGCACGTGGACGACGTCGGCGCGGCGTCCCGCGGCCGCGACGGCCCGCAGAGCGGCAGCCCCCCACGCCGCCGTGCGCCGGTGGACCCCCGGGACCCCGCCCGGCCCCACCGCCTGGACCGTGGCGCCGGCGAGCCGGCCGCTGAGCGGCGCGCCCGCGACCGGCCCCGTGACGATCGCCTGCTGGACGCCGAGGCGGTCCAGCGCCTCCGTCAGCCGCGCGACCTGCGCCGCCTGACCGCCCACCTGCGCCCGCGCGGCACCCTCGGGCGGCGGCTGCACCGCGCGCCAGTCGACGTGGAGGCTGAGGCGGAGCACGCGCACGAGGGCGCGCACCTTAGACGCGGCATGATCTGCGCGTGGCCACTGCCCGCGAGCTGCTCAAGAACCCGCTGACGATCGCCGCCCTGCGCGCGACCATCGTCCGCGACCCGGTGCGCTTCACGGCCTTCGAGGTGGCGGCCCCCACGGGGCGCGTCGCCCGGCACGTCCTGCGCCGCTCGGGGCTGAGCTTCTACGTGCGCCACCGCACGCGCGACATGGAGATCGTCCACGAGGTCCTCCTGCGCGACGGCTACGAGGTGCCCGCCGAGGTGACCGCGCTGCTGCCGGCCGCCCCGAAGGTCCTCGACCTGGGCGGCAACATCGGCCTCTTCGCCGTGCGCACCCTCGAGCGCTGGCCCCAGGCCCGCGTGACGTCGTGGGAGCCCGACCCGTCGAACCTCGCCCTGCTCGAGGCGTGCCGCGTGGCCAACGCCGCGCAGGAGCGCTGGGACGTCGTCGCCGCCGCGGCGATGACGGCCGAGGGCAGCGTGCGCTTCGCCGCGGGCGCGGAGTCCTACTCGCGCGTGCGGGAGGACGGCGGGATCGAGGTCCCGGGCCACGACGTCCTGCCGGCGCTGGCCGCCGCCGACCTCGCCAAGGTCGACATCGAGGGCGCGGAGTGGCCGATCCTGCGCGACCCGCGCCTCAAGAGCACGGGACCGCCCGCGATGGTCCTCGAGTACCACCCGCTGCCGGAAGCCGACGCCCACGCCGAGGCGCCCCGGTTGCTGCGCGAGGCGGGCTACACGACCCGGACGGTCTTCCAGGCGCCCGACATCGCGGTCGGACACCTCTGGGCCTGGCGCGCCTAGCCCCCGGGCCGGCTGGGCGGCAGGCGCGGCACGGGCTTGGCCAGGCGCACGGTGAGCAACGCCGCCGTGTAGGGCCGCATCGTCCACCGGAAGGCGCCGTCCTTGCGACGCAAGCGGCGGCTCTCGTACGGCCCCCGCAGCCTGCCGTCGCGCGACAGGACCGGCAACTGCTGGCCCGCCCACTTCACACCCGCGTAGTCGCTCAGGGGCGACGGCGCATCGAGGAACTTGAGGGTCCCGGCCGACCGGCCGCCCGGGACCTTGATGATCGCTTCGCCGTCGCGCGTCCCGGCCTTGTACAAGACGAAGGTGCGGACGGTGCGGCGGTCGGGGTCCAGCGTCGACCAGGTGCGCACGAGGCTGTCCTTCGCCTTCTGCTGGCCGAAGATCGCCTCGGGGAGGAGCCGGGAGCCGGCCGGTGCTGCCTCGCTGAAGGCGAGATGTGCGTAGAGCATCGGCGCCGGTGTGACGCCCCACCCGTTGAAGTGACCGGCGGTGAACGGCCGGTAGAACGCCGGCGACGCGTGGAAGTTGATGCCCTCGATGCCGGTCAGGGCCATCGTGTAGGCATAGTCGAGCGACCAGAGGGTCGAGGCGAACACGTCGCTGACCTGGTGCAGGCCACCGCACGACACGGAGTTCGCCTCGGTGATCCGGACCGGGATGCCGTAGAGCCGCCCGAGCCGCGTGAAGCGACGGGCGCGGTTGGCGGCGCCAGTGATGACGCCGTCCTCCACCAGGATGCCGGCGTGCGGCAACTGCTTGACGACGTCCTTGCACGCGGTGAGTGGATAGTCGTGTGTCGTCAGCAGGCCGAGCCGCGAGGCGCGCGCCTTGACGAACGCGGGCAGCCGCTTCATGTACGGCGTCGCTTGGGTGCTCGGCCCGCCGATCGGCACCCGCGTGCCGGTGGCCGCCACCGCGGCGTGAGCGCGGTCGAACTCGAGGCCGTGCTCGCGCGGCCCGTAGCTCCGGGGCCGCGAGTAGACGATGCTGCCGTCCGGCGCCTTGAAGTGGATGCGGTCGGGGTAGAAGTCGGGCTCGTTGCCGAGCTCGTAGCCCGCGACGCGGCCCGGACCGAGCAGCGCGTCCACCGCCCGCACCTCGTCGGCCGCCAGCTGCGGGTTGCCGTTGGCCAGGTTGAGCCCGAACACCAGCTTGGAGCCGCTCGCGTCGAGGAACTGGCGCACGGACGTCAGGAAGGGCTCGTCGATGTTGAAGCGCAGGTCGGGCGTCGACGGCGCGTGCGTCGGGTTCCACCATGCGAGGTCCTGGGACCCGCCACCGAAGCGCAGCACCGGCGGGCCGCCGCCACGCGCGGCGATGTCCCGGAAGAGCCCGACGAGCGCGGTGTTGACGCCGAGCTGTGGCGAGCCGAGGTTCTGCAGGACGTTCTCGTACTCGAACGAATAGCCCCAGAAGGAGTTGGGGATGCGCGGACCCAGCGTCTTCGCGCTGGCGGACGCGCGCACGATCGGCTTGGCCGACGCCGCAGCGGGCGCGCCGATGATCGCTGCCACGGCGACGGCGGCGCCCAGCCGCTTTGCGACCCTCCTCCGGACCATCCGGCCGGAAGCTAGAGCACTAGGCGGCTAGTGTGCGCCGGTCAGCAGCCGCAGCGCTCTCGCCGTAGGCTCGTCCTGCGACGTGGCGGCCACGATGCGGCGCACGCCGGCGAGGCGCAGCCTGTGAGCGCGTGGTGCGAGGGCGAGCAGTGCGCCGAAGCCGTCCACGGCGCGCCGGGCTCGCAGCAGCGTCCAAGGTCGCGCCGCAAGTCGCGCGAGGCCCTCGACGCGGCGCAGGTGGCCGTCGTCCTCCGCGTAGCGGATGGCTAGGCGGCGCGCGGCGGCGCGGTCCACCCGCACAGGCCTGGCCTGGGCATCGACGAGCGTCGGCGCGCTCTGCTCGTCGATGACTGCCAGCGGCGCGGGATCGTCCTGCGCCGGGAAGGCGCCGGCGACGACGGCGATGTCCGCTCGCGGCACCGTCTGCGAGCCCGGCGGCGTGTTGCTCAGCAGGAAGGCAGGCCAGCGCGCGGTGACGTACACGCCGTCGAGCGCCTTGAACAGCGCGCGCTGGGGCTGGAGCGTGAGCGTCCACACGACGATGCCCGCGGCGCAGCGGGCGAGGTCTCGCGCGATCGTCGGACGCTCGAAGGAGCCGGGGTAGCGCGACATCACCCAGCGCCGGCCCGCGGCGTAGCGGGCGGCCTGACGGGCCAGCGCCTTGACCGACTCGCGGTGGGCGTGGGCGACGGCGGCCTGCGGGCGGTACTCGAGCGTCCAGCCCGCGTCCTGCAGCCGCCAGGAGAACTCGGTGTCCCCGCCGGAGCGCACGCCTTCCTGGAAGCCGCCGACACTGGCCCAGGCGGCCTTGCGCACGAGCATGTTCGCCGTCACGCCCCAGGGCCGGAACGGCCACTCCATGTGCATCTTCTGGCCAAGGTGGCCGCGCGATCGCGCGTAGCGGGCGACGAGCGCGGTCTGGCCCTCGACGGCCTCGACCTCCCCCACCACCGCGCCGCAGCGCTCGTCGGGCTCCTCGTCGAAGTAGCGGTCGGCGAGGTCAGGCCGCGGCACGCAGTCGGCGTCGAGCAGCAGCAGCCACTCGTGGCGCGCGACGGCGGCGCCTTCGTTGCGCGCGTAGTAGGACGACGGCTCGCGCGGAGCGTCGACGACGCGCACGCCGTCGCGCTGCGGGACGACGCCCTTGCCCGTGTTGTCCACGACGAGGACCTCGTCCTCCTCGCGCAGGTCCAGACGGCGCAGCGCGGCCAGTGCCTCCTCGGCATCGGCCGTCGTGCCGTGGAAGGGCAGCACCACGCTCACGGGCGGTCGGGGCATCGGCGGCGGGACCTTAGTGGCGGCTGGCATGATGGCGCGCCGATGGCGCAGCGCACCCCCGAGATCTCCGTGGTCGTCCCGTCCCACGACCGGCCGCTGCGCCTGCGCTGGCTGCTCAACGCGCTGGCCGAGCAGACGCTCGAGCGCGGCCGCTGGGAGGTCGTCGTCGGCCACGACTCCGCCGGTCCGGAGACCGAGGAGCTGCTGCACTCCCACCCGCTGGCGGCCGACGGCACGCTGCGCCACGTCGCGTCCGCGCCCGGGACCGCGCCCCCAGGGCGCAATCGCAACGCGGCCTGGCGCATCGCTCGGGCGCCGGTCATCGCCTTCACCGACGACGACTGCCGCCCGCCGGAGGACTGGGTGGCCAACGCGCTGGCGGCGGCGCAGGCCAACCCCGGCGCGATCGTCCAGGGCGCGACGCAGAAGGACCCGCGGGAGGCCAACCTCCTGCTGGCCCCGCACTGGACGTCGCAGCTCATCCACCCGCCGACGCCGTGGGCGGAGTGCTGCAACATCCTCTACCCCCGCGACGTGCTCGAGGCCGCCGGCGGCTTCGAGGAGGACACGTACACCGGCGAGGACACCGACCTCGCGCTGCGCTGCCGGGCGGCGGGCACGCCGTACGTCGGCGCGCCGGAGGTCCTCACGTACCACGCGGTGCTCGAGTCGAGCTGGTGGGGCGCGATGAAGCGGCGCTGGCGCTGGAAGGACCTCCCGGTCCTGTTCAAGCGCCACCCGCACCTGCGCAAGGACCTCACCTTCTACGTCTTCTGGAAGCGCACCCACCTGTGGTTCCCAGTGGCGGTGCTGGGCGCGGTGCGCTCGTTCCGCAACCCGCTGTGGGGGCTGCTCGCGCTGCCGTGGGTCATCCACACGATGCCCCAGGGCCGCTCGAACCCGCGCGGGCGCATCCGCAACGTCCTCGAGCTGCCCGACAAGGCCGTTGGCGAGGCCGTCGAGATCGCCGCCGTGGTGTCGGGCGCGGTGAAGCACCGCAGCCCGATGGTCTAGCGAGCGGCCGCGCTCGCGGCCGCGGCCTTGGGCTCCTCGGCCGGCGGCTGGGGTGGCTCGGCCGCCTCGCGCACGGCCTGCCACGGCATCCGCGGCAGCCGGCGCTCGATGAACGGCTCCTCCAGCAGCCACCACGACAGCGCCGCGAGGCTGAGGCCGCTCACCGCCGTGATGCCGGCGACGTAGAAGAGCGCCTCGGTCGCGCCGAGGCTGTCGGGCAGGTTGAGCGCGAGCTCGCGCACGATCGCCACGTGCACGAGGTAGAAGCCGTAGGACCACTTGCCCAGCGCGTGGTTGACCGGGTTGTCGATGACCGCCGGCAGCGCGCCCCACGCCCACTGGGAGACCATCAGCGCCGGCAGGACCGACGCGGCGATGAGGAACGACTGCAGCTCGCCCCAGAAGGTGCCGCTGTGGTCGAAGGTCACGTAGTAGGACACCCAGGAGCCGACGGCGATGGCGCTGAGCGCGAGGGCGACCTGCTTGCCCAGCCGGGTGCCCACGAGCTTCGCGCGCAGGTCCTTCTCGAGCGCGGCCATGGCGAGGCCGGGCGTGAAGCACCACAGGACGGCGAAGAGGCTGCGGCCCACCTCGCCGCCGGGCTCGCTGTTGATGCGCACGGCCAGCGACGCGACCGTGATGACGGCGAGCACCACGAGCAGGAAGCGCAGGCGACCCTCGCGCGTCCCGCGCACCAGCCCCAGGCGCGAGATCGCGAACGCGATGAGCGGCAGGCCGAAGTAGAACAGCATCTCGGCGCCGACCGTCCAGCCCTGGACGAAGACCGCCTCGAAGCCCGATCGGTCGTAGGTCTGCGCGAAGAACCAGACGAACGCGAGCTCCTGCTTGGAGGCCCCGAAGCCGCCGTAGATCAGGTACAGGACCGCGACGGAGACCCAGAACGCCGGCAGGATGCGCCGCAGGCGCCGGCCGGCGTACTTGCCGAACTTCGGGAACGGCTTGCCCTCGACCCAGGCCCGGACGAACGAGCCGCCGACGAGGTAGCCCGACAGCGCGAAGAAGCACCAGACCACCGGGTCCAGGCGGAAGATCACGTGCCCGATGACCGGGCCGAACGCGTCGACCGGGTTCATCGCCGCCTCCTGGGAGACGTTCGCCGCCGTGGCCGCGGCGGCGTGGAACAGCATCACGCACATCATGCCGATGCCGCGCAGCGCGTCGCCCCCGATGACGAGGCCCGGCCGGTCGACCTGCTTCCCCATCCCCACGGCGCGGCAGGGTAGCTCAGGCGAGCGGCGCGCGGTACCGCATGCTGCCGAGCGCCATGGCGCCCAGGCCGACCGCGTCGGCGGCGACGTCGACGGCCAGGACGAGCGGGCCGCGACGGCGCCCGCCCCGGAAGGACGCGTGACGCCAGGCCGTCCGCGCGTAGGGCGCCGCCGCGAGCGCCGGCCACGGGCGGCGGGTCACCGCGGCGGCCGCGAGGCCCGCCACCGCGAGGTCGAACGCCGCGGTCCGGCGGTTGAGGAAGACGCGGTGCCAGCAGAAGACCTCGCGCATCTCCGGGATGCGTCGCACGATCTCGGGGAAGTAGCGCAGCCGCGCGCGCTCGGCGACGTAGCCGCCCGGCCCGCGTGGGAAGACCGCGTGGCGCACGAGCGGCGCCGGGTCGTAGGCGATCCGCGCCCCCGCGCGCCGCAGCCGCCAGCCCAGCCACACGTCCTCGCCGAGCTCCTTCGAGCGCCCCGGCAGCAGCCAGCCCTCCTCGAAGCCGCCGACCCGGTCGAACCACGCGCGGCGCACGAAGAGGTTGGCGGTCTCGTAGAGGTGGGAGAGCTGCCCCACGCCGACGGTGCGGTCGAACGGGCCCGGCCGGGCGTCGGGGGGCGGCGTGACCTTGCCCTGCACGACGTCGGCGCCCGCGTCGAGCGCGGCGAGGCCGGCGCGCAGCCAGCCCGGCTCGGGCTCGCAGTCGGCGTCGGTGAAGGCCAGCACCTCGCCCGTCGCGCGCGAGACGGCGAGGTTGCGCGCCGCGGCGGGCCCGGAGGCGGTGCCGGGCAACACGTGGGTGACGACGGGCGAGGCCTGCGCCATCGCCCGCGTCGCGTCGCGCGAGCCGTCGTCGACGAGCACGACCTCGAACGGCTCGCCCAGGTCCTGGGCCTCGAGCGCGCGCAGCGTCGCGCCGAGGGTCGCCTGCGCGTCGCGGGCGGGGACGATCACGCTGACGCGCACGGACATCGGCGCGGGACCCTACCCCGTGCTCTACGCTTCCCGGCCGCCATGGGGGAGCCGACGCAGCAAGCCGACCACATGCGCCGCTTCTGGGACGCGCGCGCCAAGGAAGACGCCTTCTACTTCGTCGACAACACCGGCGAGTACCGCAAGCAGACCCCCGAGCGGTTCTTCGCCGAGGGCGAGCGCCAGCTCGACGACCTGCTGCGCCAGACCGAGGTCGAGGTCCGCCCCGACGAGGACGTGGTCGACATCGGCTGCGGCGTCGGGCGCCTCACGCGCGTCCTCGCCGGCCGCGCGAAGTCGGTCCAGGCCATCGACGTCTCCGAGGAGATGCTCGCCCAGGCCCGCGAGCACCACAAGGACCTCACGAACGTCACCTGGCACCACGGCGACGGCACGTCGCTGGGCCCGATCGCCGACCGCAGCGCCGACGGCATCGTCTCCCACGTCGTCTTCCAGCACATCCCGGACCCCGAGATCACCTACGGCTACATCCGCGAGATGGGCCGGGTGCTGCGGCCGGGCGGCTGGGCGGCCTTCCAGGTCTCCAACGACCCCGCCATCCACGAGGGCGCCTACAAGCCGCCGTCGCGGCTGCGCACCGCCCTGGGCCTCGCGCCCAAGGGCCAGCGCGACCCCGCGTGGCGCGGCTCCGCCGTGGACCTCGACCGCCTGCGCCAGGCCGTCGCGGACGGCGGCCTGACGATCGAGCTCCTCCTCGGCGAGGGCACCCAGTTCTGCTACCTGCGGCTGCGCAAGGAGGCCTAGGACCGATGAGCACCACCGCGATGGACGTGCGCGCGGCCGTCGATGCCGTCCCGCTCTGGTACCACACGATCGACCTCCCCGGCGGGGTCACGACGCCCGGCGCGTTCGACCTGCGCGGGCTGATCGACAAGTTCCCGTGGCCCGACGTCCGGGGCAAGCGCTGCCTCGACGTCGGCACCTACGACGGCTTCCTCGCGTGGGAGCTCGAGCGCCGGGGCGCCTCCGAGGTCGTGGCCACCGACATCCCCAACCACGAGGACTGGGACTGGCCCGCCGGCGCGCGCGCCCAGGGCGGCGCCGCGCTGGCCAAGCTCGCGGGCCCGGAGAAGGGCAAGGGCTTCCGCACCGCGCACGAGGCGCTCGGCTCCAAGGTCCAGCGGCGCGAGATCAGCGTCTACCACCTGTCGCCCGAGGAGGTGGGGACCTTCGACGTCGTCGTCTGCGGGAGCCTCATGCTCCACCTGCGCGACCCCGTCCGCGCCCTCGAGGCCATCCGCTCGGTGTGCACCGGCGAGTTCATGAGCCTCGAGGAGATCTCGCTGGGCATGACGCTGCGCCACCCGCGCCGCCCCGTCGCCGAGCTGCGCTTCGACGACGAGCTGTGCCAGTGGTGGGTCGTCAACACCGCCGGGCACCGCCGCATGGTGGAGGCCGCGGGCTTCGAGGTGCTGCGCCAGACCCGGCCCTACGTCGAGCCCTACGGCGAGGCGCACCCCAAGCCGTCCAAGGCGCCGGGCGAGCTCGCGCGCACCGTGACGCGCAAGGTCACGACGGGCGACGACGGCGTGCCGCACGCCGGCCTGCTGGCCCGCCCGCGGCTCCAGGCCCCGCCGGTCCGCGTCTGACGCGCGGCGCCTAGAGGACGAAGCGCCGGTAGCGGACGGCGCTGCGCAGGACGTTGACCGTCGTCGCGCCGTCGTAGAGCACGCCCTGGGCGACCGACCGGGGCGTGATCTGCCACTGCGCCAGGAAGCGCCAGTACGGGATCGTCAGCAGGATCGCGGGCGGGAAGCGCTTGGCGAGCGCCAGGCCGACGACGAAGCCCACGAACTTCGCGTGGCGCTCGTTCATGAAGACCCCGGCGAACAGCAGCTCGCGGCGGACCTCGGGGTAGTCGCGGACCATCTGGGCGATCTGCAGGTGGATGCGCTGGCGGCGCACGTGCCACCAGAAGCCCGGGTAGGTGACGTCGTGGCGCACGACGGCCTCCGGCGCGAACGCGACCTTCCAGCCACGGCGCTTGACGGCGTAGGCGCCGGCGGTGTCCTCCCAGCCGAAGCCGTCCTCGGCGAAGCCCTCGCCCTCGAGGAACGCCGAGCGCCGGAAGAGCACGTTGCAGGTCTCGAAGCGCCCGGAGAACCCGGCGATGTCCTGCGTCGCGGCCCAGCCCTGCGCGGGCGCGTGCTCGGGCAGCGTGGGGCCGCAGACGATGCCCACCCGCGCGTCGTCCGCGAAGGGCCGCAGGCCGGCGGTGAGCCACTGTGGCTCGGGCAGGCAGTCGGAGTCCGTGAACGCGATGACCTCGCCGCGGGCGAGGCGCGCCGCCTCGTTGCGCACGCGACCGACGCTGCCCGGGACCTCCTCGAGGCGGACGGGGACCTTCGCGCTGCGCGCGCGCTCGAGGACCATCTCCTTGGTGCCGTCGGTCGACCCGTTGTCCACCACGAGCACCTCGAAGCTCGGGTGGTCGAGCGCCAGCGCCGCCTCCAGGCACCGCTCCATCTGGTCCTTGCGGTCCTTGACGGGAACCGCGACGGTGACCTCGACCTCCCCCATGGCGGCGGGCATGATGCCAGCCGCCCGGCTGGGATGATCCACGTGTGCGCCGGGTCCGCCTCCTCGTCGAGCGCTTCGGCCAGCGCACGGAGACGTTCATCGCCGCGGAGACCGCCGGGCTGCGCGCGGCCGGCGTCGACGTGGTGGTCGAGGCGCTCGCGTCACCGACCGACCCCGCCCCGGACGTGGCCGTGGCCGAGCACGTCTGGGAGCACGAGACCACCGCGCAGCGCCTGGGCGCGCTGGCCTGGCTCGTGGCCAGGCACCCGCTCGGCTGCGTGCGCGACCTCGCCGCCCGGCGGCGCTGGCGGCGCCAGGAGCAGGTGCAGCCCCTGCGCTGGCTGGCCCCGGCCGCGCGCCGGGTGGCGCGCGACGGCGACGGCATCGTCCTGCACGCGCACTTCGCCTGGTCGGCCGCGCTCGAGGCGCTGCGGCTGCACCGGCTGCTCGGCGTCCCCTACAGCGTCACCGCGCACGCCAACGACATCTACGTCACCCCCGCGAACCTCCACGAGAAGCTCGAGCACGCCGCGCTGGCGACGACCGGCTGCGCCTACACCGCCCGGACGCTGCGCGAGGTGGCCCCGGCGGCGCGGGTCGAGGTCGTCGTCATGGGCATCGACCCGGACGCCCTGCGCCCGCGCGACGCGCCGGCCGACGGCGGGCGGTCCGTCGTCGCCGTCGGGCGCCTCGTGGAGAAGAAGGGCTTCGCCGACCTGCTGCGCGCCGCGGCGCTCCTGGCCGGGCGCGGCCGGCCGCTGGACCGCCTGACGATCGCCGGGGACGGTCCCCTGCGCGACGAGCTCGAGGCGCTCGCCGCCGGCATCCCGGGGGCGAAGCTCGTCGGCGCGATCGACCACGACGACGTCCCCGCCCTCGTGGCCGAGCACGACCTGCTGGCGATGCCGTGCGTCGTCGCGGCCGACGGCGATCGGGACTCCATGCCCGTGGTCGTCAAGGAGGCGTTGGCCCTCGCGGTGCCGGTCGTCGCCACCGACGAGGTGGGGCTGCCGGAGGTCGTGCGGGACGGCTGGGGCCGCCTCGTCCCCCCACACGACCCCGCCGCCCTGGCCGACGCGCTCGACGAGCTGCTCGCGCTGCCCCCGGCCCGACGCCACGCCATGGGACTCGCCGGCCGGACGTTCGTGGCCGAGCACTGCGACGCGCGCCGCGAGGCCGCGCGGCTGGCGGCGCTCCTGCGCGTGGTCGTCGCCTGACCCTCTAGGGTCCGCGCCGCCTTGCGCGTCGACCTGCTGACCCCGTGCTTCTGGCCCGAGGTGCGCCGTGGCACCGAGCGCTTCGTCCACGAGCTGGCCACCGACCTGCTCGAGGACGGCCACCAGCCCCGGATCGTCACCTCGAAGTGGGGCAGGCCCGACCGCCTCGAGCAGGACGGCGTCCCGGTCTGGCGCGTCACCCGGCTGCCCGACGGGCGGCTGCGGCGGCGCAAGTTCGAGGACCACCTCACGCACCTGCCCATGGCCTACCCCCTGCTGCGCGCCGGCGGGGCGGACGTCGTCAACGCCTTCGCCCCGCCCGACGGGGCGGCGGCGGCGCGGTGGTCGAAGGCGACGGGCCGGCCGGCCGTCTTCTCGTTCATGGGCGTGCCCGATCACGCCGGGCTCATGTGGCGGCGCAAGCGCCTCGAGCTCACGCTCGCCGCCGTCGAGGGCTCGGCCGCCACGGTCGCGCTGAGCAAGTACGCGGCCGACGCGTTCTGGACGTGGCTGGGCCACGAGGCCCGCGTGATCGCTCCAGGCGTCGACCTCGACCGCTTCCCGCTCGGCACGACGCGCACGGAGGAGCCGACCGTCGTCTGCTCGGCCGCCCTCGAGGAGGACCGCAAGCGCGTGCGCCTCCTCGTGGAGGCGTGGCCCGCGGTGCGCCGCGAGCGCCCCGGGGCGCGGTTGCTGCTCAACCGGCCGCGCGACCCCGGGGTGGCCCGGCGCTACGCGGGCGACGGCGTCGAGCTCGTCGACATGGACGACTCCGCCGAGCTCGCGCGCATGAGCGGCGAGGCCTGGGCCGCCGCGCTGCCGTCGTTCGGCGAGGCGTTCGGCCTGGTGCTCGTCGAGGCGCTGGCCACCGGCACGCCCGTCGTCGGCTCGGCCGGCGGCGCGTTCCCGGAGATCATCGACCGCCCGGAGGTCGGGCGGCTGTTCGAGGGCGGCGCCGACGACCTGGCCCGCGCCCTGCTCGAGACCTTCGAGCTCGCCGAGGACCCCGGCACCCGCGCGGTGTGCCGTGCCCGGGCCGCGGCGTTCTCGGCGCGGGCCACGACCGACCGCTACGAGGCGCTGTACGCGGAGCTCCTCGCCGCGTGAGCGCCGCCGTCGCCATCGGCGTCGTCTCGTGGAACACGCGCGAGCTCCTGCGCGACTGCCTGACCTCGCTGCGGGCCGACGCCGACGCCGGCCGCGCCGAGGTCTGGGTCGTCGACAACGGCTCGACCGACGGCTCCCCGGCGATGGTCCGCGACGACTTCCCGTGGGTCTCGCTGCTCGAGCGGCCCGACAACCCCGGCTACGGGCCCGCAGTGAACCTCGTCGCCCGCGCGACCTCGACGCCGTTCGTCGCCCCGGCCAACAGCGACCTCGTCTTCGAGCCGGACGCGCTGCGGACCCTGCTCGACGCGGCGCAGCGCACGCCCGACGACGGCGCCTTCGCCCCGCGGCTCGTCCTCCCGGACGGCGCCACGCAGCACTCGGTGCACCCCTTCCCCACCCTCCCGCGCCTGGCCGCGTTCAACCTCGGGCTGCAGCGCGTGGTCCCCGGCCTGGGCGATCGCCTCGGGCTCGAGGGCTACTGGACGCCCGAGCGCGAGCGCCGCGTGGACTGGGCCCACGGCGCGTTCCTCCTCGTGCGCCGTGAGGCGTGGGACGCGATCGACGGCTTCGACGACGACCAGTGGATGTACGCCGAGGACCTCGACCTCGGGTGGCGCCTGGCCCGCGCCGGCTTCCCGACCCGCTACGTGCCCGGCGCCCGGGTCGGGCACATGGTCAGCCAGAGCACGACGCAGGCCTTCGGCGACGCGCGCGTCCAGCGCGCCCAGGACGCCACCTACGCCTGGCTGGCCCGCCGGCGCGGGGCGACGGTCGCGCGCGCGGCGGCGGCGGTCAACGTCGGCGGCGCGGTGACCCGCGTCGCGTGGATGACCCCCCTCGCTCGCGCGCGCCCCCGGCGCTGGGCGGGAGCGCGCGCCGCGAACGCCACGTGGGCGCGGATCCACGCGCGCGGGCTGCGCGACCCCGGGTCGCTGGACCGGCGGTAGACCCCAGGACCCGGTGCTACGTTGCTCGCCGTGGGGGACGCGACCGAGGAGGCTGCGCGCGCCGAGGATCGCGACTACAAGGGCCGCTTCAAGCTGCGCGGGCGCTCGCTGCGCCAGCACGCCGCCCGGGGGACGCTGATCAACAGCGCGTTCCTGCTGCTCATCAGCCTGCTGGGCTTCCTCAAGGGCTTCGCCCTCGCCGGGCTGCTGGACCCCGACGACTACGGCATCTGGGGCATCATCGTCGTCGCCTTCGGCACGCTGACCTGGCTCAAGCAGGTCGGCATCGGCGACAAGTACATCCAGCAGGACGAGGAGGACCAGGAGCTCGCGTTCCAGAAGGCCTTCACGCTCGAGCTGTACTTCACGCTGCTGTTCACGCTGGCGCTCGGCCTGCTCACCCCGCTGCTGGCGCTGCTCTACGGCGAGCCCCGGATCATCGCCCCCGCGCTCGTCACGCTCCTCGTGCTGCCGGCGGGCGCCCTGCAGACGCCGCTGTGGGCCTACTACCGCAAGATGGAGTTCGGCCGCCAGCGGATGCTGCAGTCGGTCGACCCGCTCGTCGGGCTCGTCGCCTCGGTCGTCCTCGCCGCCCTCGGCATGGGCGTCTGGGCGCTGGTCCTCGGTCTCCTGGCCGGCGCCTGGTCCGCGGCGCTGGTGTCCGTCCTCGCCTCCCCGCACAAGCTGCGCCTGCGCTTCGAGCGCGGGTCGCTGCACAGCTACGCGAGCTACTCCTGGCCGCTGTTCATCGCCAGCGGCGGCTCGCTGGTGATCGCCCAGACGTCGATGATCTGCGGCGAGGACGCCGTCGGCCTCGCGGGCGCCGGCGCCATCACGCTCGCCGCACAGGTCACGCAGCTGACCGACAAGGTCGACTCGATCATGACCGGCACGCTCTACCCCGCCATCTGCGCGGTGCGCGACCGCACCGACCTGCTGTTCGAGTCCTTCGTGAAGTCCAACCGGCTCTCCCTGATGTGGGCCATGCCGTTCGGCGTGAGCCTCGCCCTCTTCGCCCCCGACCTCGTCCACCACGTGATCGGCGACAAGTGGGAGGAGGCGATCCCGCTCCTGCAGGTCATGGGCATCACGGCCGCCGTCGCGCACCTCGGCTACAACTGGGACGCGTACTTCCGGGCCCGCGGCGACACGAAGCCGATGGCCGTCGCCTCGGTCGCCGCGATGGTGGCGTTCCTGCTGGTGGGGATCCCCGGCCTCTACCTCGAGGGGCTCGACGGCTTCGCCCTCGGGCTGTGGGCGCAGGCGCTCGTCCACGTGGTGGTCCGCTTCCACTTCCTCGGGCGGCTCTTCGACGGCTTCGACCTCACACCCCACGCGATCCGCGCCGTCACGCCGCTCGTCCCGCCCGTCGCGTGTGTGCTGCTCGTGCGGCTGGTCGAACACGGGGGCGAGCGCAGCGCCACGCAGGCGGCCCTCGAGCTCCTGCTCTACGGCGCCCTGACGGCCGTCTCGACGTGGCTCATCGAGGGCCGCCTGCTGCGCGAGGCCGTGCGCTACCTGCGCCCGGCCGCCGCCGCCTCGTGAACGCCTCGCGGTGACGCCCACCGCCGGGGCGGTCGACTACCCTGCCGCGCGTGTCGAGGGGGGAGCTGGTCGGAGGCATCGCGCTCGTCGCGCTGCCCGCGCTCGCGTCCGCGCTGCTCGCGTGGCGCATCGTCGTGGGTCGCATGGCACACCTGCGCGGCGAGCAGGCGCTGGCGGCGGGCTTCCTCATCGCCTTCACGGCGATCGTCGCCATCCACCTCCTGCCGCTCTTCCTCGGGGCGCTCTCGCAGGCGACGGTCCTCGTGGCGACCGGCGTCGTGGCCGCGGGGGCGCTGGCACTGCGCCCCGTGCGGAGGGCCGCGGACGGCGAGGCCGCGGCGCCGGAGGCGCCCCCGGGCGACCCGGTCGGCTGGGGGCTCGCCCTCCTCGGAGCCGCCGCGATCGCCGTCGGCGCCATCGCGAGCATCCGCTGGGCGCTGCCCAACCAGTTCTTCAACCTCGACGTCGTCGCCGGCAACCTCCCGCAGGCCGCGCGGTGGATCGAGACCGGGAGCCTCTGGCAGCTCGACGAGTACGTCCCCCTGCAGGCGCACGCGTCGTACCCCGGCAGCGGCATGCTGCTCTTCGTCTGGGCGATGCTGCCGCTCGACAACGACGTGCTGGTCCGCGCGGTCGTCGTGCCGGTCTACGCCTGGTGGGGCGTGGCGGCCTACGCGCTGGCCCGGGAGCTCGGCGCCCGCGCCTCGGCCGCCCTCCTGGCGGCCTGCGCCCTGCTGGCCGCGCCGATCGCGGCCGAGGCGACCCTCGAGCACGCCTTCCCCGACGTGCTCCTCTACGCGGCGATGACGACCGGCGGCCTCTTCCTGGTGCGCCACGCGCGGTCGGGGCGCGGCTCGGACCTCGTCCTTGCGGGCCTGGGCATCGGCCTGGGCGTCGCGACCAAGTGGTACGGCGCGACGGCGGCCGTCGTGCTCCTCGTGGTGTGGGCGGGCGCGCGGCTCGTGAGCCGGCGCGACGTGGTCGCGACGCTGCGCGAGGGGACGGTCGTGGCGGGCGTCGCGTTCCTCGCCTGCGGCGCGTGGCTCATCCGCAACCTGGTCGAGATCGGCAACCCGATCTTCCCCGTCAAGGTCGGCCCGATCTTCGACGCCGCGCCCGACGTCGTGCGCGAGCAGGTCGGCTTCTCCGTCGCCCACTACGCCACGGACTTCGACGTCCTGCGCTCCAGCATCGTGCCCGACGTGCTCTCCGCGCTCGGACCGGTGGCGGTCTCGGGCGTCGTCGCCGCCGTCGTCGCCCTCGTGGCCGGGCGGCGCCCGGGACGGCGGCTCGTCCTCGTCGTCGCGCTGGCGGCGCTCGGGCTCGCCGTCGCCTACGCCGTCACGCCGTACACGGCGCTCGGGCGTGAGGGCGCGCCGTTCCTCACGCGCTCCAACGCCCGCTACGCGGTCCCGGCGCTCATCGTGGCCGTCATGCTCGTCGCCTGGCTGGCGGGCCGGCTGCGCACCCGCTTCGCTGCGGAGGCCGTCCTGCTCGGCTGCGTGCTGGCGGCGATCCCGAACGCGTTCGACCCCCTGCGTGCGAAGAGCCTCGTCCTCGCGGCGATGGTCGTGGCGGCGGTGGTCGCCGTCGCGGCGATCCTGCGCTTCGTGGTGCCCGAGGGGCGGCGCACGCTCGCGACCGCCGCCGCAGGGCTCGCCGCCGCGGTCGTGCTCGTCGCCTACCTCGACCGCACGGAGGACCGCTTCAACGCCTTCCGCTACCGCACCTTCGACCCGACGTTCGCGCTCCTGCAGTCCTCGCCCCCGCTCGAGGTCGGCGTCACCGGCACGTGGTCGCTGGACGGCATCGCCCCGGTGTGGCCGGCCTTCGGCGACCGGATGCAGAACGACGTGCGCTACGTCGGCGTCGAGGACGACGGCTGGCTGCGCGAGCTGCGCGACGGGCGGGCGTTCGCCGCGCAGGTGCGCCGGGAGGACCTCGACGTCCTCGTCGTCGGCCTCGGCACGGTGCCGCGCGAGCGGGCGCCGGAGGAGGCCTACGCGCGGCAGGCGGGCCTCGAGGAGGTCACCCGCAGTCGCCGGCTGGCCCTCTACGCCAAGCCGGAGCTCGCCGCCGCGGCCCGGGCGGCCGCCGGCGTCCCGGCAGGCTAGGCGGTCGCGCGGCGCCGGCGCCGGCGCGAGCGCCCCGCCGGCAGCACGGCAGCCATCGCCAGCAGCGCGGTGCCGGTGAAGGCCGGCATCTCCCAGTCCCAGTCGGCCGAGGCGTGGGCGAGCCAGACGACGCTCGCGGCCGCGACGGCTGCCGTCTCGGCGCGGCGCAGTCCCGCGGGGCGGCGCAGTCCGCGGGCCGCGCCGACGCCGACCGCCGCCAGGAACGCGACGAGCAGCGCGAGGCCGACGGCGCCGAGCTCGCCGAGCGTGCCGAGCCAGAGGGAGTGCGGCTCACGCGTGTCCTCCTGGACCTCACGCTCCTGGTACCAGCGCCACTCGAAGCCGCCGGCGCCGTCGCCCCACAGGGGATGGCCCTCGAAGCCCTGCCAGGCCACGCGGTACAGGTCGCTGCGCGTGCCGCGCGAGCTCGTGAGGCGCTCCGTGCCCGAGACGCTGTAGGTCGAGGTGAGCAGGAAGTCGTCCCACTGGCGGTCGACCCAGTCCCCCGCGTCCTCGAGCGCCTTGGCCGACCCGCCCTCGACCTGCGTGCTGGTCATCGCGTAGCCGACGATCCCCGCGAGCAGCACCACGCCCGTGAGCGGCAGCAGCATCCGGCGGCGGAACTCGTCGGCGGCGAGCTGCATGCCCGTCGACTGACGCACCCGCGCGACGACGAGCTGCGCGCTGGCCGCGGCGATGCCCATGAGGAGCAGGAGCGGGGTGAAGCTCTTGCCCTGGCTGAGCTGGCCGGAGCCGGCCGCGGGGTCGTCGACCAGCGCGTCGAGCGCGCTGAGCCGCAGCAGGCAGATCGTGGCGGCGGCGCCGACCAGCGCGCCGGTGATGAGCGCCGAGAAGCGGTACGGCGTGAGCACCACGAGGACGACGCCGCCGACCATGAGCGCGAGCCACGATCCGCGCGACAGCGAGAGGTACATCGCGACCGCCAGCGGGACGGCGACGCCCGCGGCCAGCGCGCGGGCCCAGTCCTTCGCGCGGGGGTCGGCCGCCAGGCCGGCGGCAAGGACCGTCCCGAACGCCGCCATGCCCCCGAAGGTGTTCCAGTAGCCGAAGGGGTGCTCGAGGCGGAAGCCCGCGAGGCGGGTGACGTCGCCGGCGCCCTCGATGAGGTCCGGCCGCAGACGGGCGATGAGCCCGTCCCCCACGACGATGCAGCAGACGACGAGCGCCGCCCACGGCAGCAGCGAGACGTGGCGTCCGGTGCCCGCGGCCATGAGCGCGAGGGCGAAGAGGCCCACGTAGAAGAGCGCGCGCTGGAAGTCGACCGTCGCCTGGTCGGGCATCGGCGACCAGGCCGAGGACAGGCCGATCCACGCGGCGAACGCCGCAAGGGCGCCGAGAGCGACCAGCGCGTGGGTGATGAGCTCGAAGCGCGGCAGGCGCAGGACGAGCAGGACCGCGAGCGCGACGAAGACCGCCACACCGCCCGCGAGGAAGGCCGGCGGGAAGTAGCCGCCGTCGTCGAAGGCCAGCGCGACGAGGACGACGACGAGCACCGCGAGGGCAGCGAACGTCGGCCAGGAGGCCCAGCGGGAACCTCCCTGCCACGGCACCGGGGCACTGTAGCCTCGCCCGCGGGATGCGCGTCGCACCAGGACCCAGAGCAACGACGCTGGTCGCGGCGGTCGCCGCGCTCGGCGCCGCGGGGTACCTCGGGAGCGTGCGCGACGACGAGGTCCGGCTGGCCGATGCGCGCAGCACGCTGCAGTCGGGCGACCTCCAGCAGGCGCGGGACGTCGCGCGCCAGGTGGGCGGGCAGGCCGAGGGCCGTGCGGCCGTCCTCGCCGGCGGGATCTCCGTGGTCCTCGGCGACCTCCCGGGCGCCGAGCGCGACCTGCGCACCGCGATCGAGCGGCGGCCGTCGGACTGGCGCGCCCGGCGCGACCTGGCCACCGTCCTGGCGGTCCGCGGCGACGTCCAGGGGGCGCGCCGGCAGGCGCAGCGGACCCTGCGGCTCAACCCGCGCGCGGTGCTGCCCCCGGCCTTCCAGGTCCGTGTTCTCGGCCGGTGAAGCGGTTGCGCCTGGCGCGGACCCGTGTCTATCCTGGCTCGCACGCGCTTCTGTGGTAGGGCACGACGCGCGGAGTTCTAGGGAGGGACGAACGCTGGTGGGGGGTGAGAGGCATGTCCGACGTCATCGCTGACGACGCTGCAGCGTCGCCCCGCCGCGCCGTGGGCGACGAACCGCCCCGCTACCGCCGTCCGGCCGTCCGGCCGCTCGCGCCCGTGGCGCCGCTGGACACCTCCGGCGGCTTCCTCTTCGGCGCCGACGTCCAGACCCCGCGGCGCGACTCGTGGCGCCGGCGCTCGCTCGCGCTGGCCGACCTGTCGGCGCTCGTGCTCGCGTGGGGGCTCATGTGGCTCGTGGCGCCGCCGCCCGGCGACGTCCTGGACGACCTCGTCCTGCTGCCGGTCCTGCCGCTGTGGATCGTGCTCAACAAGGTCCTCGGGCTCTACGACCGCGACGGCAGCCTCATCCACCGCTCGACGCTCAACGAGCTCCCGCAGATCGTCCACTCGCTCACGCTGGGCACGGCGCTGCTGTACCTGCTGGGACCCATCCTGATCCCGGGCGCCGAGCTGCTGCGCGGGCCGGTCGTCGTCTGGTGGCTCTTCGCCATGGCGCTCACGCCGCTCCTGCGCTCGGCGGCGCGGGCGAGCGTCCGGCGCAGCTTCGAGCCCGAGCACGTCCTCATCATCGGCGCGGGCCATGTCGCCTCCGTCGTGGCGGAGAAGATCGGCCAGCACCCCGAGTACGGCGCCCGCCTCGTCGGCTACCTCGACGTCCCGCACGCCGACGAGGGCCCGACCGTGGGCGAGCTGGACCGCCTGGGCGACGTCGCCGACTTCGAGCAGGTCTGCCGCGAGCACGACGTCGAGCGCGTCGTCATCGCGTTCTCGAACCTCGAGCACGAGGCGCTGCTGGACCTCATCCGCATGGGCAAGCGCCTGCGGCTGAAGATCAGCGTCGTCCCGCGGCTCTTCGAGGTCATCGGCCACGGCGTGGCGATCGACCAGATCGAGGGCATGACGCTGCTCGGCCTCAAGAGCCTGCAGCTGTCGCGTTCGACGCTGATGCTCAAGCGCGCGATGGACGTCGCGGGTGCGGGCATCGGGATCCTCCTGCTCTCCCCCCTCCTCATCGCCGTCTCGATCGCCGTGAAGGTCGACTCGCGCGGTCCGATCTTCTTCGGCCAGCGGCGGATCGGCCGGCGCGACCGCGAGTTCCGGATGTGGAAGTTCCGCTCGATGGTCGACGGCGCCGAGGACCTCAAGGCCGACCTCGCCCACCTCAACGAGATGGGCGACGGGCCGATGTTCAAGATCGCCGAGGACCCGCGGGTCACGCGCGTCGGCCGGTTCCTGCGGCGCACGAGCATCGACGAGCTCCCGCAGCTCTTCAACGTCCTGCGCGGGGACATGAGCCTCGTCGGGCCGCGGCCGCTCATCCCGGTCGAGGATGACCACGTCATCGGCTGGCACCGCGCGCGTCTGGACCTGACTCCGGGGCTCACCGGCCCGTGGCAGGTCCTCGGTCGCAACCGCATCCCGTTCCACGAGATGGTCAAGCTCGACTACCTCTACGTGGCCGAGTGGTCACTGTGGAACGACGTGAAGCTCATCCTCCGCACCCTGCCCGTGATGGTCGGGCGCCGCGGGGCCTGAGCCGCGCCGACGCACCGGTAGGAGGTTGCGCCCCGTCGGCGCCCACCCCCATACTGGGGATGCGCCGTGTGGGATGGCGCCCTCGCGCATGACCGACGCCTCCACGCTCTCCGAAGCCCTGGCCGCCTACGCGGCGGCGCTGCGCCACCCGTCACCCATGCCGACGGCGGCACGGGCGGTCCGCGAAGCGCACGGCGACCCCGCCACGGCGCTCGCGAAGGTCCGCCACGACGTGCTGCCGGGGGCCGCGAAGCGCTTCGGCGCGGGCGGCGGCGTGCTGAGCCGGCGCCGCACGTGCCACGACGTCCCGACCGTCCTGCTCGCGCGGCTCGAGGGCCGCCTTCCCGCGGGCGACCACGAGAAGCTGGCTCGCCACCTCGAGCAGTGCGCGAACTGCCGCGAGCTCGAGGCGACGGTGACCGCCGCCGAGGCCGAGCTCGCCGCCCGGGTGCCGGAGCTCGCCGTGGCGGCGCCGGCCGCGGAGCCTGCGTCTGCTCCGGTCGTCGCCGCGCCGGTGGTCGACGAGCCCGTGGTCGCAGAGCCCGAGCTCGTCACGGTCCACGAGGAGCCGGAGCACGTGGAGCCCGAGCCCGTCGCCGCCGAGCCGGAGCCCGTCGCCGTCGAGCCCGAGCCCGTCGCCCTGGAGCCCGAGCCGGAGACCGTCGCCGCCGAGCCGGAGACCGTCGAGCCCGAGCCCGAGCCCGAGCCCGTCGCCGCCGAGCCCGAGCCCGAGCCCGTCGCCGTGGAGCCCGAGCCCGAGCCCGTCACCGTCGAACCGGAGCCCGAGCCGATCCAGCCCGGGCCGGAACTCGTCGAACCCGTCGCCGCCGCGCCCGCGCCCGAACCGGTCGCCGTCGAGCCGGAGCCGGTCGCCGTCGAGCCCGAGCCCGAACCCCTCATCGCGGAGCCCGCGCCCGAACCCGTCCCTGCCGAGCCCGAGCCCGAGCCGATCGCGGTTGCGGCCGCCGCGGCGCCCGTCACCGAGCAGCCCACCGAGGCATGGCTGCCCGCCGACCTCATCACCGCCCCGCAGGCCGAGCCGACCCCCTGGGCCCGCGCCGGCGTCGCCGCCGCGGCGGTCGCCGGGCCGAGCGTGGCGCCCAGCGCCTGGGTCCCGCAGGACCTGCGCGAGGAGGTGCCCGCGGTCGAGACGCACGGCGGCACGGCCTGGACGCCCGACGACGTCGACTTCTCCGGCGCCGCCGCCATCGAGCCCGCCGCCCCCGCGTCGACCTGGGCGACGGCCGCCGAGGCCGCAGAGCCCGCCGCCACCGGCGCGGTCGCCCGCCGCACGAAGCCGCGCGTGCCGCGCAAGGTCGCCGCCGCCACGCCGATCGTCGTCCTCGCCGTCGGCGCCCTCACCGCGATGACGCTCGCCGCCAACGAGGACCCCCAGGTCCAGGCCCAGGCGACGCAGCCCCAGGGCGGGCTGACCGACGCGGCGGTGCTCACCACGCCCCCCGAGGAGCCGGCGGCGGTCGAGTCGCGGTCGTCGAGCTTGTCCTCCAGCGCGAGCACTCGCAGCCGCGCCGCGGAGCGCCGCCGCGCCGCGGCACGCCGCCGGGCCGCCGCTCGCCGCCGCGCCGCGGCTCGTCGCCGCGCCGCCGCGCGCACCGCACCGTCGACCCCGGCCGCGGCCTCGCCGGTCGTCACGCCGACACCCGCGCCGGCCGCACCGCAGCCCGCGACCCCCAGCCCGCGTTCGAACCCGCAGCCGCGGCAGTCCAACCCGCAGCCTCGCCAGTCCAACCCGCGGCCCACCACGCCGCGGCCGTCGAACCCCACGCCTTCTCCCTCGCCGACCTCCTCGCCGGAGCCGGCGAACCCCCAGCCCACCGGTCCGGCGGAGGAGCCGGGCCGCGAGCCCAACGGATGATCTTCGCCATGCCGCACCGTCTCACCGGCCCTCGGCCGGGTCGTCGTCCTGTCCTCGTCGCCGCCACCGGCATCGTCCTGGCCGCCGGGTGCCTGCTGCCCGCGGGCGCGAGCTCCACCTCGCTGCCGGAGCGCACGCTGCGCGTGTCCACCGCGGCCGGCGGCGGCGACGCCGCGGGTGCCTCGCAGAACCCGGTGGTCAGCGTCGACGGGCGCTTCGCCGCGTTCGAGTCCACGGCCCCCGGGCTCGCCGACGGTGACACCAACGGCGACGTCAGCGACATCGTCGCGGTCGACCTCACCACGAAGGCGCGCCGCCTCGTCTCCGAGAACGGCGACGGCCCGTCGCTGACGCCCAGCATCTCGGGGGATGGCCGCGTGGTCGCGTTCACGTCCTACGCGACGAACTTCGCGGGCGGCGGCGACACCAACGGCCAGCCCGACGTCTTCGTGCGCGACGGCCGTGGCGCGATCGTCCGTGCCAGCACGGCGTTCGACGGCGGCCTGGCCAACGGCCCGAGCTACCAGCCCGACATCTCCTCCGACGGCCGGTGGGTGGTCTTCACGTCGGAGGCGTCGAACATCGTCCAGGGGGACTCGAACGGCAAGGCCGACGTCTTCGCCCGGAACCTCACGACGAACCGCACGCTGCTGGTCAGCACGGGCAAGGCGGCCTCCAACAGCCGCTCCAGCCAGCCGGCCGTGTCGCGCGACGGGCGCTACGTCGTCTTCGAGTCGGCGGCGACGAACCTGGTCGACAAGGACTCCAACGGCGTCTCCGACGTCTTCATCCGCGACCAGGTGGCCGAGCGGACCGAGCGCGTGTCGGTCGCGACGGACGGCACCCAGCAGGACAAGGCGGTGTCCCCGCCGTTCACGATGGCGCCCGACCTCAGCGCCGACGGCCGCTACGTCGTCTTCGAGTCCGACGCGACGAAGCTCACCACGCAGGATGCGAACAAGCGGACCGACATCTTCCTGCGTGACGTCAGGGCGAAGACCACGCGGCTGGTGAGCGCGAGCTCGGTGAACGTCCAGGGCAACAACGACTCCTTCAACCCGCGCATCTCCGCCAACGGCCAGTTCCTGACGTTCCAGTCGTTCGCCTCGAACTTCGTCCCGCCCGACGAGGACGGCGTCGGCGAGGACGTGTTCGTGCGCGACCTGCGAGGCGGTGCCACGAGCGTCGCGTCCATCACGTCCACCGGCGGGCTGCCCACGGGCGGCCCCGAGGGCCAGTTCCTCCAGCGGCCCGCGATCTCGAACGACGGCAGGGTCGCCGTCTTCGCCGCGACGTCCTCGAACCTCGTGCCCGGCGACACGAACAACGCGGCCGACGTCTTCGTGCGCCGGATGGACGCTCCCGCGACCAAGCTCGAACGACGTCCGACGTCCAAGCGGTTGTCGTTCACGGTCTCGGCGGATGACCCGAAGGCCGACCTGTTCCTCTGCAAGCTCGACAGCCAGCCGGCCTTCTACTGCAAGCCGACGACCTCCATCCGCGCCGTCTACGGCAAGCGCCTCACCGTGCGCGCCACCGGCGCGGGCATGCTCGTCGACCCCGAGGGCGTGGACATCGCCCCGCGCAAGGACGCCCGCAGGCCGACCATCCGGGTGACCCAGCCGCGTGGTCGCTCCCTGCGCGTCGTCCGCGGCCGGGCCGCAGACCGAGGGTCGGGGCTCGCGCGCGTCGAGGTCAGCGTCGTCTACTTCTCGCTCAAGGGCTGCCAGCTCTTCACCGGTCGCCGGTTCGAGACGACGAACTGCCTCCGCCAGAGCTTCGTCGCTGCAAAGGGCCTGCGCCGCTGGACGTTGCGCCTGCCGCGGAGCATCAAGGGGCCCATCGTCATCAAGGCCCGCTCGGTCGATCGCGCCGGGAACCGGAGCACGACCGTGCAGCGCGCCGTCGTCCTCGCCTGACCCGCCGCCCTTCCAGCTAGGGTGGCGCGTCGATGGCGGGAGACGAACGCGCCGGGGTGACCCCCGCGGGCATTCGCGAGGGGCGGCCGGAGACGTTGCGCGCCCTCGTGGCGCTGCGCGGCGCGGCCGTCCTCGGCTTCTGCGAGGCGATCCTCGCGCCGGAGGCCGCCGCCCGCGCGACGGCCGAGGCGTTCGCCCGCTTCCGCGCACTCGTCGTCGACGTCCCCGACCTCGGCGGCGCCGACCCGGACGCGCTGCTGCTCGGCGCGACGCGCCACGCGGCGGCGTCGCTCGTGCCGCCCGGTCCGGACGGCCGCTGCGCCGCCACCGCCGGCCTGCTCGCCGCCCGGTCGGCCGGGACGCTCTCGGCCGGCGAGTCCCAGCAGCTCGACGTGCACCTCGCGCAGTGCGACACGTGCGCGGCGCTGGCCGAGGCGTTCATCGCCGCCGAGGCCGCGTACCGCAGCGCGTCGCGCCAGCGCATCCACGAGCCGACCTTCCGGATGGCGCTGACGGCGATGGCCGCCGCCGCGCCCGTCGCCGGCGACCCCCTGGACGGGCTGGAGGACGAGCCCGCGGAGGCACAGGACCTCGACGCGCTGCTCGAGCCGGCGCCGCTGGACCCCGAGCCGCCCGCGCCGCCCGAGGAGCGCCAGGACCTCCCGCCGCTGGAGCCCGAGCTCGAGCCGGCGCCGCCCGAGGTCGAACCCGCACCGCTCGACGAGCCCGAGCCCGAACCCGAGCCGGAACCCGAGCCCGAGCCGCTCGACCCGCCGGACCCCGAGGCCGACGAACCGGAGACCGAGGCCGCCCCGGAGACCGACGTCGAGCCGGTCGCCGGGACGGAGCCCGAGGACGACGAACCGGGGACGGACGACCCCCGCTACAACGACGACGCCCCACCCGACGGGCCGCTCGACGACGACGCCCTCCAGGACACCGCGGTCTTCCCGGCCGTCGAGCACGACCCCGCCTTCGACGACCTCGAGCCCCTCCACGACGAGCCAGCGGGACGCCTGCCGTGGGAGGAGGCCGACGAGCCGCCCGAGCACCGCGGCGCCGAGGACGCCGCACCGCTGGGCAGCGTCCTGTCCCGCGGCCGCGAGGCCCGCCGCACGCGACGCCGAGAGGCGCGCGAGCGTCGCCCGCCGCTCACCCCCGAGGAGCGGCGCCGCCGCCTCGCCACGATCCTCCCCGCCGTCGTCGTCCTCGGCGGCCTCGTCGCGACCCTCGCGTTCTCCGGCCTGTTCGGGGGCGACGAGGCCGAGCCCGTCCAGGCCACCCGCAGCACGCCGGCCGTCCGCATCGAGGAGCCGGTCACCACGCCGCTGCCGGTCGAGGTGCCCGAGCCGCCGCCGACACCCACCGCCCCGGACGGCACCACGACGGCCCCCGGCGCGGCCACCACACCGGGCGCGGGCACGACGACGCCCGGCACCACGACGCCGGCCGACGGGGCGACCACCCCCGAGGACGACGCGACGACCGGCGACGGGACGGCGACCGGCACCGGCGGAGCCGGCACCGAGGCTCCGGCGCCCTAGGCCCGGGGTAGCCTGGCTCCATGGGCGCGCCCGCCTCCCTCGAAGACCAGGTCCTCGAGGTCGGGCGCGACCTCGCCGCCGCCCTGCCGTCCGCCGCGCGCCGTCCGCTGCGGGCCCTCGACGACCGCGCGATGGACCTGGCCACGCAGGACGCCGAGCTGCGGGCCGCGCTGTTCCGCTTCGTCGACGTCGTCCCCGCCTGCCGTGGCGTCGACGACCTCGCCCGCCACCTGACGAGCTTCCTCGGCGAGGTCGGCGACCACCCGCCGCCGATCGCGGCGGCGATGCGCGTCTCGGGGACGAAGGCCGGCCGCGCCGCCCTGGGGACCGCCGCGGCGGCGGGCGTGCGCCACATGGCCCATCGCTTCATCGTCGGCGAGACCCCCGAGCGCGCCGCGAAGGTCATCACCGGGCTCTGGGACCGGGGGATCGCCACGTCCGTCGACCTCCTGGGCGAGGCGACCGTCACCCGCGCCGAGGCCGACGCCTACGCCGCGCGCTGCGCCGCCGCCCTCGATGCGCTGCACCGCGTCCACGCGCCGCTGCCGGCGCGGTCCGCGCTCGAGCAGGACGGGCTGGGGCCCATCGCCCGGGTGAACCTCTCGGTGAAGGTCAGCGCCCTCACCCCCCTGCTCAAGCCCGAGGCGCCCGAGCTGGGCAAGCGCGACGCCGCCACCCGGCTGCGCGACCTGCTGCGCCGCGCGCGCGACCAGGGCGCCCACCTCCACGTCGACATGGAGTCGCTGGACTCCCGTGAGGCGGTGACCGACCTCGTCCTCGAGCTCCTCGCCGAGCCGGAGTTCGCCGAAGGCCCGAGCGCCGGCGTGGTCCTGCAGGCCTACCTGCGCGACTCGCCCGACCTCGCGCGCCGCCTCGTCCGCTTCGCCGGCGAGACCCAGCGCGCCCACCCCCTGCTCGTGAGGCTCGTGAAGGGGGCCTACTGGGACCACGAGGTCGTCGAGGCCCGCCAGCACGGCTGGTCCGAGCCGGTGTTCACCGTCAAGGCGCAGTCCGACGCGAACTTCGAGGCGCTCACCCGCCTGCTCCTCGAGGCCCGTGCCGCCGGCACGCCGCTGCGGCCCGCCATCGCCTCGCACAACCTGCGCTCCGTCGCCCACGCCGTCGCGTGCTCGCGCGCCCTCGGGCTCGACGACCAGGACCTCGAGCTCCAGGTGCTGCGCGGCCTGGGCGACGACCTGCAGGACGCATTGGCCACCCGCGGCCTGCGGGTGCGGACGTACTGCCCCGTCGGCGACCTCGTCGCCGGCATGGCCTACCTCGTGCGCCGGCTGCTGGAGGGCACGAGCAACGAGTCGTTCCTGCACGAGCGCGCCAGCGGCGTCCCGCTCGACGAGCTCCTGGCGCCGCCGGCATGACGGCGTTCGTCAACGAGCCGACCCTCGAGCTGCGCCGGGCCGCCGAGCGCGAGCGCCTGACGCAGGCGCTCGCCGAGCTCGACGCCGACCTGCCGCTGCGCTTCGCGGTGCGCATCGGCGGGGACCGGCGCGACGGCGACGACCTCGTGTCGACCGACCCCGCGCGACCGGACCGCCTCGTCGCCGTCGGCCCGGCCGCCACCGAGGAGGAGGCGCGGGTGGCGGTCCGCGTCGCCGCGGCCGCGGCACCCGCCTGGTCGCGCACGCCCGTCGCCGAGCGCGCCGCCGCCCTGCAGCGCGCCGCGGCCTGGCTGCGCGAGCGCCGGCCGCGCCTCGCGGCGCTGTGCGTCCGCGAGACCGCCAAGCCCTGGCCCGAGGCGGACGCCGACGTCTGCGAGGCCATCGACTTCCTCGAGTTCTACGCCCGCGAGGCCGTCGCCCTCGACGCGGGACCGGCGCTCCTCCAGGTCCCGGGCGAGCGCAACGCGCTGCGCTACGTCGCTCGCGGCGTGGTGGCGGTCGTCGCGCCCTGGAACTTCCCCATCGCGATCCCGATGGGCATGGTCGCCGCGGCGCTGGCCACCGGCAACGCCGTCGTCCTCAAGCCCGCCGAGCAGTCGCCCGGCTGCGGCGCGGTCGTCGTCGACGCGCTGCGGGCGGCCGGCGTGCCCGACGACGTCCTCGCCCTCGTGCCCGGAGACGGGGCGATCGGCGCCGCGCTGGTCGGCGACCCCGGCGTCCACGCCGTCGCCTTCACCGGCAGCAGCGCCGTCGGGCTGGAGATCCTGCGGACCGCCGCGACCGTCGCGGCCGGCCAGCGGCACCTCAAGCACTGCGTGATCGAGATGGGCGGCAAGAACTGCGTCATCGTCGACAGCGACGCGGACCTCGACGACGCCGTGCCGGGCATCGTGCGCTCCGCCTTCCCCTACGCGGGGCAGAAGTGCTCGGCCGCCGGGCGGGTGCTCGTCCACGAGGCGGTCCACGACGCGCTGCTCGAGCGGCTCGCCGGGGCGGTCGAGGTCCTCCAGGTCGGGCCGGCCGACGCGTTCGGCACCGACGTCCCGCCGGTGGTGGAGCGCGAGGCGCGGGAGCGCCTCGAGCGGCTCGTGGCCGAAGCGGGCGCCGCCGGGCGGATCTCCGCACGCCACGCCGCCGTGCCGGACGACGGCCACTACGTCGCCCCCACCCTCCTGTCCGACCTCCCGGCCGACGCGGCGATCCTCCACGAGGAGGTCTTCGGGCCGGTCCTCACCGTCGAGCCGGTCGCCGGCGTCGAGGAGGCGTGCGATCGCGTCGACGCGCTGCCCTTCGCGCTCACGGGCGGGCTCTTCTCGCGCGATCCCCGGACGGTCGCCCGGGTGGTCGAGCGCTCGCCCGTCGGCAACCTCTACGTCAACCGGCCGATCACCGGCGCCATGGTCGGCCGGCAGCCCTTCGGCGGCAACCGGCTCTCGGGGACCGGCACGAAAGCGGGTGGACCGGACTACCTGCGACACTTCGTCGAGCCTCGGGTCGTCACCGAGAGCACGATCCGCCACGGGCTGGTCGTCCCCGGTGCCTGACGTGGTCTCTGGCGTCCAGCCGGAACTTGGGGTACTGTCCTCTCGTGTAGGGACGCAGGTCAGACGCGGGGTCTGGCCGCAGGGGAACGGTTCCAAGGGGGGCGTCTGTGAGGACGAAGGCGATGTTCGGGCTCGCGGTGGTCGTGGCCACCGTGCTCGGGGTGCTCAGCGCGGCGTTCGCGCAGGGCCCCGCTGACGACGTCTATCCCGGTGGGACGACCACCATCACGAACACCGTGACCACGACGGTGACGAACACCGTCACCAACGGCCTCACGCAGAACCAGCAGGTCGCGGGGCAGCAGACCACCTCGACCGCCCCCTCCCGCAACGACGACGGAGACATCGCGCCCGACTCCGACGAGGGCGACGACGACGGCATCGGCCCCGACGAGGGCGGCATCGCCGGCGACCAGGAGTCCGGCGGCGCGAACCCCGCGTCTCCCATCGTCGTCAACACCCGTCCCGGCGCGGCCGGTGGCGCCCCGGGCTGCCGGACCTACGCGATCATCCACCTCGGCGGCGGCGAGCCTCGCATCGACGAGGAGGTCGAGGAGGCACTCGGCGAGCCGATCTACGTCGCGGCGATCAACGAGCCCATCGACGTCGAGGGCCTGGCCGCCGCAGCGAAGGGCACGCGCTTCGCCGACCTCAAGGCGTCTGACACGGCGCTGCTCAAGGCGCTGGCCAAGGAGCTCGGCGGTCAGGCCGTCACGCCCGGCGCCCTGATCCGCGCCGAGCGCGACACCCTCTTCGACGAGTTCGAGGGCGAGCTCGGGCTCCCGTCGATGATCGTCTTCACCCACGACGAGGACGCCGAGACCGACCTCTCCGACGACGAGGACCGGCTGCGCGACCGCTTCGTGCGCAGCTTCGTCGTCGGGGTCCGCGACGAGCTCGTCCCGGCCGTCGACGGCACGGAGCGCAAGGTCCCCACGGCCGGCGTCGAGCTCAGCACGACCGAGCCGACGTGGCTGCCGTACTTCACGAAGCTCAACATCGCGACGGTCGACGACATCGACAAGCGTGAGGGCAAGTTCTCGCTCTACGCGGTCCACAACGGCGCGGTCGTCGCCGACTACGGCCGCAAGGACACGGCGGACCAGCCCACGCCGACCCGCAGCACGGTCGCCCCGGTCCGCTGCCGCACCGCCGGCGTCGCGACGAACCCGGCGAGCGCCGACTCGGGCATGGGCCCGGGCACCGGCCTCATCCTCGCGCTGCTGGCGCTCACCGCCGGCTGGGCGCTCGGCCTCGCCGGCCGGCGCCGCGTGCGGGCGCGCATCGCCCGCGCCCGCGGCTAGCGCCGCCTCCCGCCTCTAGCTCGCCGCGGTGCGCTCGCGCACCGCGGCGAGGAACGCCTCGTGCACCCGGCGCTCGCCGCTGAGCTCCGGGTGGAAGGCGACCGCCAGGACCGCCCCCTGGCGCACCGCCACGGGGTGGCCGTCGACGGCGGCGAGGACCTCGACGTCCTCGGCCACGTCGCGCGCCCAGGGGGCGCGGATGAAGACGGCGCGCACCGGGTCGTCCGCCGTGGCGATCCCCGGCAGCGCGAGGTCCTCCTCGAACGAGCGGACCTGCCGGCCGAAGGCGTTGCGCTCGCACGACCACCCGGCGATGCCGAGGTGCTCGCGGTCGAGCATGATCATCCCGGCGCAGGTGCCGAGCACCGGCGTGCCGGTGGCGGCGAGGTCGCGCAGCGGCCCGGCCAGGCCCTCGCGGGCGATGCCCAGCGTCATGGTCGTCGACTCGCCGCCGGGCATCACCAGGCCGTCCAGGCCCTCGAGGTCCGCCGGCACGCGGACCTCGCGGACCTCCGCGCCCAGCTGGCGCAGCATGCGGGCGTGGGCGTCGAACCCGCCCTGGAGGGCGAGGACGCCGACGAGCGGGCGGTCAGCGGCGGCGCTCAGCGCCTACCAGCCGCGAGACGCGAGGACCTGCGTCTCGTCCAGCTTGCGCGCCTCCAGCGAGACCATCGCCTCGCCGAGGCCCTCGGAAGCCGCGGCGACCCGCTCAGGGTCGGCGAAGTGCGTCGTGGCCTCGACGATCGCCCGGGCACGGCGCTCCGGCTCCGAGCTCTTGAAGATGCCCGAGCCGACGAAGACGGCCTCGGCGCCCAGCTGCATGACCAGCGAGGCGTCGGCCGGCGTGGCGATGCCCCCGGCGCAGAAGAGCGGGACGGGCAGCTTGCCGTTCGCGGCGACCTCGCGGACGAGGTCCAGCGGGGACTGCAGCTCCTTGGCCGCCGTCGCGAGCTCCATGTCGTCCAGGGTCCCCAGCCGCTTGATCTCGCCGCGGATCTCGCGCAGGTGGCGCACCGCCTCGACGATGTCGCCGGTGCCCGCCTCGCCCTTGGAGCGGATCATCGCCGCGCCCTCGCCGATGCGCCGCAGCGCCTCGCCGAGGTTCGTCGCGCCGCAGACGACCGGGACCTTGAACGCCCACTTGTCGATGTGGTGGGCGTGGTCGGCCGGGGTGAGGACCTCGGACTCGTCGATGTAGTCGACCTCGAGCGCCTCGAGGACCTGGGCCTCGGCGAAGTGGCCGATGCGCGCCTTGGCCATGACCGGGATGGTCACGGCCTCCTGGATGCCCTTGATCATGAGCGGGTCGCTCATGCGGGCCACCCCGCCGTCGCGGCGGATGTCGGCGGGCACGCGCTCGAGCGCCATCACCGCGGCGGCGCCGGCCTCCTCGGCGATCTTGGCCTGCTCGGCGTCAACGACGTCCATGATGACGCCGCCCTTGAGCATCTCGGCAAGGCCGGCCTTGACCCGGAACGTCGCTTCGTCGCGCATCTGGCGCTCAGTCTACGAACGCTGGGGCCCCGACCGCGTTCGTGACCGCACGACCGCGGTGTCGCCTGCGGTCCTCACGAGCTCGGACCTCCGGCGACGTCACCCGAGCGCCCGGGCTCGACGGCCGGGGACGTCACTTCAGGCGGAACGCCTTGATGCGATCCGCGTACTGCTGCTCGTCGCGCGAGTAGACCCCGTAGGCCAGGGCCTGGAGCGTCGCGAGCAGGGCGGTGTGCGACCGGACGTAGGCCGGGCTGTTCGACGAGTAGTAGAGCCGCACCTGGGCCAGCTTGGCGACCTCGGAGAGCGTCGCGTCCGTGATCGCGAGGGTCGGGGCCTTGCGGTGGCGCGCGAGCTTCAGCGCGCGGACGACGAGCGGGTGCGGGCGGCCGGCGCTCAGGCCGACGACGAGGGTGCGCTCGTCGATGCGCCCGAGGCGGCTCAGCGCCTCCTGCGACGGGCTGGCGACGATCTCCGCGCGGAGGTCGAGCAGCATGAGCAGGTGGCGGAAGTAGCTGGCGAAGAACGCCATCTGGTCCGTGCCGGCGACGAGGACACGCTCGGCTTCGACGATCGCGCTGATCGCCGCCTCGACCTCCGAGCGCGAGACCTTGCGGGCCGTCTCCTCGACGTTGGCGTAGTCGGCGGCGATGAGCTGCTCGAACTCGTTCTGGTCCAGCGAGAAGAGCGGCTCGGCGGACACCGGGGCGGCCGCGGGGCGCGAGGTGACCGCGATGCGGCGGCGGAACTCCTCGCGCGCGGACTGCTGCAGCTCGGGGAAGCCCTCGAAGCCCAGCGCCTGCGAGAAGCGCACGACCGTCGAGGACGACGTGTTGGCGCGCCGCGCGAGCTCCTCCGCCGTCTGGAAGGCCACCTCGTCGAGGTGGTCGACGATGTACTGCGCCACGTCCTTCTGGGAGCGCGAGAACTCGTCGAAGCGGGCCTGGATGTACGCGGAGAGCGTCTGGTGGCCGCGCACCTCGTGGGGCGGCGCGGGCATGGTCGCGGCGGTCCTCTTCATGGGCGCCACCGCAGTTCGACGTCTCGCGGGCGGACTCCTCCAAGCGGACTGCCAAGCAGGTGCCCCGGACGGAGGGGCGCACGACGAAAGACGCGCCCGGGAGGGACCGGGCGCGTCGTTCGTGTGGGAGTGCAGGCCCGCGCCGTCTCCGCCAGGGTGGGCCTGCGACGAGGGGCGACGTGGAGCGGGGGTTATGAGGCGCCGCGCCGACTGGGGATCCCTCGGCTGTGGCCACCGAGGTGTCCAGCTCTCGCGCGCGCCATGCACGCACGCGCGCGTGGTGTCCGTGTCCGGACGCTCAGCCGGAGGCGGTCGCGTCGCCCTGGGCGGCGCGCCGGCGCAGGCGGTCCAGGAGCTGGCGGCCGGTGTCGCCCTCCCCGCCGCGCGGGGTGACGACGACGAGGTTCTGGACCTGGGCGACCTCGCCGCCGACGTCGGCCTTGGCCTGCTGCTGGATGTCGGGCAGGGCGGCCGCCGCGGCGGACTCGTCGGCGTAGACCAGGACCGCGAGGCCCTGGTCGGCCGGACCCTGGCCCTGGAGCGCGTAGCGGGCCGAGTCGACCGGCGCCGGGTCGCTGTACTCGTCGAGCGCGGCGTCCGCGCGGTCCTCCTGGATGTCGACGATGCCGCCCTCCTCGATCGCCGTCTCCACGTCCTCGAGCTGGAGCGCCGGGGACTCCGTGGGCACCGTCGCGCCGGGCGCGAGCGACGAGCGGGCGCCGTCGGCGCCGGCGTCGTGGGTGGCCAGGACGACGACCGCCGCGGCGATCGCCGCGATCGAGATGACGATGCCGGCGAGGACCGGCAGGTCGAGGATGCGCTGCTCCTTCATGCCCTCCCACCTGCCCGGCGCACCGCGATCGAGCGCGCCAACGCGCGGGAGGTGGGCCGGCTGGGACTCGAACCCAGATCTGACGGGTTATGAGCCCGCTGCTCTGACCATTGAGCTACCGGCCCGCGGGCCGGAGCCTACGGTGCCGATCTGCCGCCGGGCGAGCCAGTCGACGACCGCCGCCCAGGCCGGGCCGCGCGGGTCGATGTGCCGGCGGTGGCCCCCGGCGGGACCCGGGACCTCGACGAGCTCGGCGTCGCCCCCGGCGCCACGCGCCGCGGTCAGGTAGGCCCGGCTGCGGGCGATGCCGACCGTCGCGTCCTCCGTGCCGTGCACGAGCAGGACGGGCGCGTCGATCGGGACCTGCCGGACCGGGTCGACGGCGTCGTAGCGCTCGGGGACCTCGCGCGGTCCGCCGCCCATCACCGCGTCCACGCTGTCGCCGCGCCCACCCCATGCCCGCGTCATGTCGGCCACGCCGGCCTGCGCGACGACCGCGCACGGACGGACCACGGCCGGCCCGCCTGGGCCGCCGCGTCGCGGGCCGCCGACCCACAGCGCGAGCTGCCCGCCGGCCGAGTGGCCCACGAGCAGCACCCGCTCGAGGTCGAGGCGCGCCTCGTCGGCCACGGCGGCCAGGTGGTCGACGCCCGCCGCGACGTCCTCGAAGGTCGCCGGCCAGCCGCCGTCCTGGCCCTCCCCCACGCGCCGGTACTCGAGGTTCCACACCGCCCAGCCGCGGCGCAGCAGGTCGCCCGCGAGGCCGCGCATGACGACCTTCGAGAACCTCGCCTGCCACGAGCCCCCGTGGACGAGCACGGCCACGCGATGCGGCCCGCGGCCGCGGGGCACGAGGAGGTCGGCGACCTGGTCGGGGTGCGGGCCGTAGGCGACCCGCCGTGGCCGCCGCACCAGGTCGCGCAGCAGCCGTGCCGTGGCGATCACGCGCGCGCCGGCACCCCGGGCTCGAGGTGCACCACCTTGGTCAGCGTCAGCTCGTCGAGGAGCTCGGGGCCGTAGCCGAAGCCCTGGCCGCTGGCCCGGCGCGGCTGCGCAGCGCCGCCGGGCGCCCCGCCCCACGCGGCGTTGACCTTGACGGTGCCGGCGTCGAGCTCGCGCACCGCGCGCGCAGCGTGGCCCTGGTCGCACGTCAGGACCGTCGCGGCCAGGCCGTAGGGCGTCGTCGTCGCCAGGCGCAGCGCCTCGTCGAAGTCCTCGACGACCCGGACGGCCGCCACCGGGCCGAACGTCTCCTCCTGCATGAGGCGCGCGTCGTCCGGGACGTCGGTCACCACCGTGGCGGCGTAGAACGACCCGTCGCGGTCCAGCCGCTCGCCGCCGCAGCGGACGGTCGCGCCCGCCTCCACGGCCTCGCGGACCTGGTCGGCGACGAGGCCGAGCTGGACGTCGTCGACGAGCGGGCCGAGCGTCGTCTGCGGGTCCATCCCCGGCCCCGGCCGGTGGGCCCGGGCCTCGCCCACGAGCGCGTCGACGAACGCGCCGGCGACCTCGCGGTGGACGTAGACGCGCTCGACGCTCGTGCACACCTGGCCGGCGTTGGCGAACGCGCCCGCCGCGCACTGCTCGGCCGCCCACTGCGGGTCGACGCCCGCGTCCACGAGGAGCGGGTCCTTGCCGCCGAGCTCGAGCAGCGCCTTGGCCCCGCGCCGGGCACAGACCTCGGCGACCTCGCGACCGGTGGCGACGGACCCGGTGTGGAGGACCACGTCGACGTCCGCGTGGGCCGCGAGCGGCCGGCCGGCCCGCGCGTCGCCGAGCACGAGCTGCAGGACGCCCTCCGGCAGGTCCTCGCAGAGCAGCTCGTGCAGGCGCTGCGCGGAGAACGGCGAGCGCTCGGAGGGCTTGAGGACGACGGCGTTGCCGGTCACGAGCGCCGCGGCGACCTGGCCGCAGGCGATGGCCACCGGGTCGTTCCACGGCACGAGCAGCGCCACCACGCCGTAGGGCTCGTGGACCATCGCGTCGGTCGCCAGCCACCCGCCCTGGAGGCTCGCGCCGCGGTGCAGCGGCCCGAGCTCGGCGTACTGCTCGATCGCGCCGATGCCCGCGTCGACGCCGCCGCGCGAGTCGGCCAGCGGCTTGCCCATCTCGCGCGTCTGCAGCTCGGCGAGCTCCTCGGCGTGCTCGCGCAGCCGCCGCGCGGCGGCCTTGAGGTGGCCGGCGCGGTCGCCGGGCGCCGTGCGCGCCCAGGGACCCTGCGCGGCGCGCGCGGCCAGCACGGCCTCGTGGACGGTCTCCGCGTCCCCGGCGGGGATCGTCCCGAGGACCTCACCCGTCGCGGGGTCGCGGCGTTCGATGGTGGCGGAGGACGCGGCGGTCGCGTGGTGGACGGTGGCGGTGACGGCGCTCATCTCCGCCCCCGGCTGCCCTGGTCCGGATCAGGACATGCATGGACCTGGCGCGACGGGTACAGCCGGTGCCATGCCCACGGAGCCCGAGGTCCTGTCGCTCTCCGCCGCCGCGCGGCGCGCCGCGGAGGTGGTGGACCCCGACGGCGAGGACGCCCTCGTCGGCGAGTGGCTCGAGCGCTTCGAGGACCGCGACGAGCCGATCACCGCCGTCGGCGACCTCGAGACGCAGGTGGCCGAGGCGTGCGGCATCGTCGACCCCGAGGGTGAGGAGCCGGTCATCGTCGTCGCCGGCGCGATCGTCACGTACCTCGGCTTCCGCCGTGACGCCATCGGCGAGACGGACGACCGCCTGCTGCGCCTCGCGTCCGACGCAGAGCTCGGCGACCCGTCGCCCGCGGTGCGCGACTGGCTCGTCGACGCGGGCCTGCCCGACCCGGCCTAGGGCTACTTCACCTTCGCGACGGCGCGCTCGAGCTCACCGACGCTCATCGCGCCCTCGAAGCGCGACGCGATGCGCCCGTCGCTGCCGACGACGAACGTCCAGGGCTCCGACGCCAGGCGGAACTGCCCGACCTGCGGCCGGAAGCCCTTGTTGATCTGGTTGTCGTTGTAGATCTCCTGGTGGATGAAGTCGACGCGGTCGCCCACGCCGTTGGAGACCTGGTAGGCGACGTCGACCGTCGGTCCGCACACGCGGCTGGCGCAGAGCTGCGGCGTGGCGAAGACGAGCACGACCGGCTTGCGACCGACGACGTCGGCGAAGTCGACCTCGTGGAAGGCCGGGATCGGCTCGATGCGGGTGTCGATCTTCGCCAGGTCCCCGCCCACGTCCCCGCGCGTCAGCGTGTGGATGACCGGCGCCTTGTCGCCCACGTCGGGCGGGCCCGCCGTCGTGCGCTGCGTGAGCTTGGACCCGTACGGGCTCGTCGCCAGCAGGCGGCCGTCGAGCCGGGCCACCGCCATCAGCGCGACGTTGCCCTTCGACGGCAGGTCGACGTCGGCGACGTAGACCGACTTCGTGGAGTCCTGGTCGGTCGCGGTCTGGCGGCTGCGGAACTGCGGCTTGACCACGAGCGACTCGTCGCGCGCCACGAACGGGCCGCGCAGGCGCGAGCCGTCGGTGCGCGAGACGTAGACGGCCACCTGCGCGCCGCTGACCTGCTTGCGGGCGCGGTCGAACAGCGCGAAGGCGAAGCGGTTGCGGCCCGGCTTGAGAATGGAGACGGCGGGCGCGAGGACGGGCCCCTCCGCGATCGAGCCCTGGAGGTCGCCCAGCGTCTTGCCCTTGGCGCTCGGGAAGTCCTCGGCGCTCGCCGTCGCGGCCGGCTGGGTGGGCGGCGCGGTGGCGGTGTCGTCGTCGCTCGAGCCGCAGCCGGCGACGAGCGCGGCGCCGAGGAGGAGGGCGAGCGGGGACCAGCGAGGGCGGGCGGACATCCAGCCGGTGACCTTAGGACCTGGTTGGATGTCGCGCGCCACCACACCAGGAGAGGGTCGAGAGGGAACATGGCAGAGCGGGCAGCGATCATCACGGGTGCCTCGAGCGGCATCGGCCTGGCCATCGCGGACGTGCTGGGCCAGGAGGGCTACGGGCTCACCGTCGCGGCTCGGCGTCCCGACAAGCTCGAGGAGGCAGCCGGCCAGCTGCGCGACAAGGGCTACGACGTCGAGGTCGTGGCGGCGTCGCTGACCGAGGAGGAGGAGGTCCAGAAGGTCGTCGCGGCCCACCGCGAGCGCTTCGGGCGCCTCGACTGCCTCGTGAACAACGCCGGCGTCGGCATCGGCGCCGCGGTGGGCGAGATCTCGACGAAGCGCATGGACATGCAGCTCGACCTCAACCTGCGGTCGATCATCCTCTTCCACCGCGAGACGGTCGACCTGCTGCGCGCGGCCGGCGCCGAGCACCGCAAGGCGCTCGTGGTCAACACGGCGTCGATCGCGGGCAAGTACGGGCAGGCGTGGCTGTCGGTGTACTCGGCCACGAAGGCCGGCGTCGTCGGGTGGACGCAGTCCATGCACAAGGAGCTCGCGCAGGAGGGCATCAAGTCCACCGCGCTGTGCCCCGGCTTCGTGGACACGCCGATGACGGAGTTCGTCAAGGGCCAGGTCCCGGCCGACGACATGATCCGCCCCGAGGACATCGCGGAGACCGTCCGCCTGCTGCTGCGGATGTCGCCTGCGTGCATCGTCCCCGAGGTGCAGTTCGTGCGCCCCGGGGATGACATGTAGCAGGGGACGCCCCGGGGTCGCTCGGGCCGGCTAGGCGGTCGTGAGCTCGCGGTCGCGCGCGTCGTCCTCGACGTGCGCGGCGGCGAGGCGATCGCGCTCGGCCTCGACCATCGCCAGCGCGCGCTCGTAGTCGTCCAGCCGACGGAACGGGCGCAGCCACTGCCAGCCGCCCTTGCGGCGCAGCTCCTTCGAGCGGTCCGGGTCGCCGGGGCGGATGCGGCCCTCCCGGTCGCGGCGGCGCGCCGGGCGCGCGGCGACGAGGCGCTTGTGGTCGCGGATCGCGGCGTGGAGGTCGACGACCTCCTCCTCGGCCAGGAGGCTGGCCTCGAGGTGGGCCTCGAGGATCTTCAGCTCGCGGTCCGTCGCGGGACGGGCGTGCTTGGCCTGGGTGAAGCGGTCCCAGGCGCGCGCGAACGAGACGAAGCTCGTGCGCCCGCCGCAGCGGTGCGCGGCGAGCATCGGGCAGACCCCGCCCTCGCGGTCGGTGTACGCGCCGACGATGATGTCGTTGGAGCGGATGCCGTCGAGCATCGCCTGCCGGGTCTTCACCGGCAGGCAGTCGATGACGCGACGGAGGTCTTCGATGGGCGAGCTGTGGCGGCGTGGCATAGAGTGGCGCCGCCTTCTCCGCAGCGGCCCGCGCATCGTCCCATGCCGGCGTCGCAACGGGAAGCCCTGCTCCTCCCACTGAAAGGGAACTTGCACCGTGAAGCTCGGCGTCCACATCGGCTACTGGGGGCTCGGCCTCACCCGCGAGGACCAGCGCGAGATCGTGCTGGAGGCCGAGCGGCTGGGCTACGACTCGGTCTGGACCGCCGAGGCCTACGGCTCGGACGCGGCGACGATCCTCGGCTGGATCGCCGGTCAGACGTCGACGATCAAGATCGGGTCGGCGATCTTCCAGATGCCCGGCCGGTCGCCGGCGATGACCGCCATGACCGCGGCGACGCTCGACCAGCTCTCCGACGGGCGCATGCTGCTGGGCATCGGCTCGTCCGGACCGCAGGTGTCCGAGGGCTGGCACGGGGTGCGCTTCGGCAAGCAGCTGCTGCGCACGCGCGAGTACATCCACGTCGTGCGCCAGGCGCTCGCCCGCGAGCGCGTCGAGTTCCACGGCGAGTCGATCGACCTCCCGCTGCCCGACGGTCCCGGCAAGGCGCTGAAGCTCACGATCGCGCCGGTGCAGGAGCGCATCCCGATCTACCTCGCGGCGATCGGGCCGAGGAACACGGCGCTGGCGGGCGAGATCGCGGACGGCTGGATCCCGACGCTCCTCTCCCCCGAGCACCTGCCGATGCTGCGCGAGAACCTCGAGGAGGGCGCGGCGAAGGTCGGCCGCTCGCTCGACGGCTTCGACATCGCGCCGACGGTCCAGGTCCGCATCACCGACGACCAGGCCGGCGCGCGGGACCTCGCGCGGCCGTTCCTGGCGCTCTACGTCGGCGGCATGGGCTCGCGCGACAAGAACTTCTACAACCAGCTCGTCCAGCGCTACGGCTTCGAGGCGGCGGCCAAGGAGGTCCAGGACCTCTACCTCGAGGGCAGGAAGGACGAGGCCGCGGCGGCGCTGCCCGACGAGCTCATCGACCTCGTCTCGCTCGTCGGGCCCAAGGACGTCGTGCGCGAGCGGATGCGCGTGTACGCCGAGGCCGGCGTCGGCACGCTGGGCATCACGCCGCTGGCCTGGACGAAGGACGAGCGCCTCGAGCAGCTGCGCCTGGCGGCTGAGGTCCTCGAGTCGCTCTGACCCCGGCGCCGCTGAAGGTCCTCCTCGGGGCGTTCGGCGACCCCGGCCACGCGTTCCCGGTCTTGGCGCTCGGGCGGGCGCTGCGCGCCCGCGGGCACGACGTCGTGCTCGAGACGTGGGAGCGCTGGCGCCCCTACGCCGAAGGTGAGGGGCTGCGCTTCGCGGCGTCGCCCGAGTACCACGTCTTCCCCACGCGCGAGCGGCCGCTCAAGCCCTACGAGGCGGTCGCGCGGGCGGCCGTCCACACGCGCGAGCTCGTCCGGGCCGAACGTCCGGACGTCGTCGTCGCGGACATCCTCACGCTCGCGCCGGCGCTGGCCGGCGAGCTCGAGGGCGTGCCGGTCGCGACGGTCGTCCCGCACGTCGATCCACGCAGCGCGCCGGGCTTCCCGCCGTACTCCGCGGGGGTGCGGCTGCCGCGCACGGCTGCCGGGCGGGCGGTGTGGGACGCGGCCGCACGCGCGATGGCCGCCGGGCTCGAGCACGGGCGTGTCGAGCTCAACGAGACGCGCCGGCGCCTCGGCCTCCCGCCCCAGGCACGTGTCCACGGCGGGATCTCCGACCAGCTGTGCCTCGTGGCCACGTTCCCCCAGCTCGAGTACCCGCGGCCGGGCGCCGGCGAGCCCGCCACGCACGTCGTGGGCCCGCTGCAGTGGGAGCCGCCCTTCGAGGCCGTGGAGCTGCCCCCGGGCGACGACCCGCTCGTCCTCGTCGCGCCGTCGACCTCGCAGGACCGCGACCACGCGATGCTCCGCGCGGCCCTGACCGGCCTAGCGGACCTCCCCATCCGCGTCCTGGCGACCTACAACCGCCGCCTCCCGCCCGTCCCGCTCCGCGTCCCCGCCAACGCCCGGCTCGTCGAGTGGGTCTCCTACGCGCGGACCATGCCCCACTGCGACGCGGTCGTCTGCCACGCCGGCCACGGCACCGTCGTGCGCGCGCTGTCCAGCGGCTGCGTCGTCGTCGCCTGCCCGGCCGCCGGCGACATGAACGAGAACGCCGCCCGCGTCGACTGGGCCAGCGCCGGCGTCCGCCTCCCCCGCCGCCTCGTCTCCTCCCCAGCTGCCGTGCGCCTGGCGGTCCAGCGCGCCCTCGGCGAACCCCGCTTCCGCGAGCAGGCCCGCGAGCTGGCGGCGTGGTCGGCGACGCATGACGCGGGCGCGCGGGCGGCGGAGCTGGTGGAGAGGCTGGCGGCGGCCGGGGCGCCGCGTGAACCGCCCGCCGCTCCGCGAGCCTGAAGTTGACCGCCGCAGAGGCGGCGAAGTCCAGGGTCACCGGCGGGTGCGACGGTCCAGGGCACGGAGGAGCGCAACCCTCCCGGCGTGGACGTCCTTCCACGTGACGCGCCAGACCTCCCACCCGGCGGCCTCCAGGTCGCGCTGCTTGTTGGCGTCTCGATCCCGGGCGCTGCGGGTGCCGTGGAACGCCCAGCTGTCTGCCTCGACCACGAGTCGCTGCGCGCGCCACAGCGCGTCGACCTCCCACAACGTGCCCGAGGCGCCATCTGCGTGGCGGTTGAAGCGGGGCATCTGTCGCAGTGCCGAGCCCTCGAGCAGCGCCTTGAGCCGCCGCTCGAGCTCGCTGCGCAGGACATCCGGGTCGTCGGTGAGCTCGCTGACGGCGATGCGCAGCCGCCTGGCGCCTCGATGCCCGCGGCACCGGTCGAGGACCTCGGCGATCGCGGATGCGTCGAAGAGCCCCTCGCGGACCGCGGCCTCGCAGGCGGCGGTGAGGAGCGAGGGCCGGACTCGCTCGGCGAGGTCGAGCAGCGTCCGCGCGACCGAGGTGCACGGGATGCCGTCCACCGCATCGCGATCTTGTGGGACCAGCTCCCGCACGCACACCCGCAGCCCGGCTCGGCCGCGGCCACGCTCATCGGGGACGGTGATGTCGATGTCGCCGGAGGGCACCGGCAACAGCGCCCGCAATCCCGCGCAGGAGCGGTGGCTGAGCACCGTCCCGTCGCCGCCCGCCAGCACGGCGGCCATCCACGGCGCCTGCGGGTGCATCGCTCGATGGCCGACGAGGTACACGCCGCGGTGCAGCGGGATCAGTCGGCCAGCCGCCAGCCGCGAGGCGATCGCGTCGTCGCCGAGCCCGAGCATCGCGAGCTGCTGGCGGCTGACCGCCCCCTTCTGCGTCCCGGCCAGGGCGCTGATGGCGACCTCACGCCGACGACCCTGGAGTTCGCCGCCTCTGCGGCGGTCAACCTCAGGCTCGCGGAACACCGGGCGATCGTGGCGCCGGAAGCGTCACGGATCAGCGCTCAGGTGTGCCGTCTCTGCGCCGCGCGGACACGCGGAGCTCAAGCTCGGGGGCGAGTCTGCCGACCCCTCGCTAGAATCGCCGTCGTCGATTGCGGGGTAGCTCAATGGCAGAGCATTCGACTGTTAATCGAAGGGTTGTGGGTTCGAGTCCCACCCCCGCAGCTTGAGACGCAGCGCCCGCCCAGCGGGCGCTTCGTCGTTCAGGCCCCGAGCTCGAGGCGCTCCGGCAGCCCGAACTCCGGGAAGAGCGCCGCGTCCACGAAGTTGTGGATGCCCGCAACCCGGTCGCCGTCGAGCTCGACGACCACGAGCGCCCACGGCAGGAAGACCTTCGGGTCCTCCGTCGGGTGGTAGTGGCCGAAGGCCGGGCCGCCGTTGGCCCAGGTCGGCAGGAGCTTGGAGCCCTCGCACTTCGCGCCCTGCCCCACGAGCCACCGGGCGACCTGGTCCGGACCCTCGAGCCAGAGCGACCAGGGCGGCATGGAGAACTCGGCGTCCTCCTTGAGCAGCGAGACGAAGCGGTCGACGTCGTAGGCCTCGAAGGCGTCCACGTACTTCGCCAGCAGCTCCTCCTGCTCGGCGGCCACCGCGTTCGTGGCGCCGGCGGGCTCGAGGTCGAGGGACTGGAGGGTCGCGCGGGCGCGCTGGAGGGCGCTGTTGACCGACGCGACGGAGGTGTCCAGGAGCTCGGCGACCTCGCTGGCCTGGAGGTGCAGGACCTCGCGCAGGACGAGCACCGCCCGCTGCTTGGGCGGCAGGTGCTGCAGGGCGGCGACGAAGGCCAGGCGGACGGTCTCGCGCAGGGCCGTGAGCTCCGCCGGGTCGACGTCGGCGGGCAGGACGCGGGCGTCGGCGATCGGCTGGACCCACGTGCTCTCCGGCAGGCCCACGCCGAGCTCGCCGTCGGCCGTCGACGCCGGGCCGAAGTCCATCGGCCGCGCGCGGCGCTGCGGGCGCTGGAGCATGTCGAGGCAGACGTTCGTCGCGATCCGGTACAGCCACGAGCGCATCGCCGCCCTGGACTCGAGCGACGCGAGGCCGCGCCAGGCGCGGACCATGGTCTCCTGCACGGCGTCCTCGGCCTCGAAGCCCGAGCCGAGCATCCGGTAGCAGTAGCCCGTCAGCTCGCGGCGGTGCGCCTCGAGCTCGCCGGACCGGTCCTGGAGGGCGAACGACTGCGGGGTCGGCACGGCGACATCCTACGGCCGCGCCGGACCCGCTCACGCAGGTTCGCGGACCCGGTCCGATCGACCAGGAACCGGTGGACGGGGCGTGCGCAGGCCCTCCTCCGGCGCGCGCGGGGTGCTGCCCGCCTCGCGGTGCTCCATGGCGCACTCGATTCGTGCGGCCAGCCCCGCGCCGACGAGCAGGAACAGCGCCATGAGGTAGAGGCCGAACAGCACGACGGCCAGGGCGAGGAAGAGCCGCGCCGCCGCGAACCCCGCCGCCGCCTCGACGTACGCGCCGATCACCGACGGGACGACCTGCACGCCGACGCCGGCCGGGATCGCCCCCAGCAGCGACGCCCGCCAGCTCATCGTGTACAGCGGCGCGTAGCGGTAGATCGCCCCGAGCACGACGACGAAGCCCACCGTCTCGAGGATGAAGAACGCGCCCGGCAGCCGCCCGCGCAGCGAGAGCACGTCCGCCACCTCGCCGAGCGCCGGCGTCCCCGCCGCCGCGAGGACGAGCATCGCCGCGACGCCCACCCCGAGCGCGAGGTTGCGCAGCCGCCCGACGACGATCGAGTGGCGCTGGCAGTCGAGGATCCGCGACAGGCAGCGCTCGAGCACGCCGATCGCGCCCGACGTCGTCCACAGCATCGAGGCGATCGCCAGGAGCAGCAGCCACGTGGAGTCCTCGCGCGTCCCGAGCACGAGCTGCTCGACGTCGCCGTGCACGGAGTCCGGCAGGAAGCGGTTGACCTGCCGGACGACGTCCAGCGCCGACAGGTAGTCCTGCAGCAGCAGCGCCTCGAGCGCCGCCAGCCCGAGGATCAGCGGGCCCAGCGAGAGGACCAGGTAGTAGGTCAGCGCCGGGACGTCGTCGGCGATGCCGTCGCCCCAGTAGAACCCGACCACGCGGCGGGCTGCGGCGCGCATGGGGCCTAGTGGTCCCCGCCGGAGCGCCAGGGCACGCGTTCGCTCACGGGTCCGGCGCCTTCGTGGCGGCCATCTGCTCGCGCACCATGGCGTCGTAGTCGCGCTTGACCGCATCGCGCTTGGTCCGCAGCGCGGCGATGCCTCCCGCCCCGGACGCGCGGGCCTCGGCCATCTGGCGGTCGATCTGCGCCAGCTGCATCGTGGCCAGCTGGGCGCGCACGCCCGAGGCCGTGGGGCGCTCGATGCGCTCCGCGGCGGCGCTCAGCGAGGCGATGAGCCCCACGAGCTCGCCGTCCTCGTGGTCCAGGCCCTCCCCCGGCTGGCGCAGGTGGGTGCGCAGGTGGCCGACCGCGCGGCGCAGCGCGTCGTCGACGAACGCCTCGTCCGGGACCTCCGCGAGGGCGCGCTCCCCCTCGCCCGGCGCCGCGAGGCACATGAGGACGAACTGGCGCTGCGCGCGGCGGACCGGGTCGGCGGCGCCCTCGACCCGCGGTCGCAGCGGCGGGCGCGCGGGCCCCGCCGACCCGCCGTCGGGCCGTGCGGGCCCGGGCCGCGCGGCAGACCGCGGCGCCGGCAGCCACCCGGCGACCGTCCCGACGGGGAACGCCGTGCGCTCGGCCACCACCCCGACGAGCTCCTCGCGCAGCGCGGACGGCTCGAGCGTCGCGAAGACCGGCTTGAGCGCGGCGATCGCCCGGTCCTTGGCCTCCGCGTCGTCCAGCGTCTCGCGCGACAGCTCGCGCTCCACCCGGAAGCGCACGAACGGGACGCTGGCCTCGACGAGGCGCTGCGCGGCCGCCGGCCCCTCGGCCTGGACGAGGTCGGCCGGGTCCTGGCCCGGCGGCAGCGGGACGACCCGCAGCTCGAGGTTGCGCCCCGCCGCGACCTTCGCCGCGCGCAGCATCGCCTCCTGGCCGGCGCTGTCGGCGTCGAGCGCGAGCAGGACCGTCCGCGCCAGCCGCCCGAGCTCGCCGACCTGCTCCTCGGTCAGCGCCGTCCCCATCAGCCCCACCGCGTTGCGCACGCCGGACTGGTGCAGCGCCAGGACGTCGGTGTAGCCCTCGGCGAGCACGACGGTCCCCGCCCGCGTCGCGTGCACGCGCGCGACGTCGGCCCCGAAGAGGTGCTTGCCCTTGCGGTAGACCTCGTTGTCGACGCTGTTGACGTACTTGGGCTGGTCGTCGGGCCCGAGCCAGCGCCCGCCGAAGCCGAGCACCCGCCCGCGCACGTCGCACAGGGGGAACAGCACGCGGCCGCGGAAGAAGTCGTAGATCCCCGAGCCCGACGAGCGCTTGCGCACGAGCCCGCACGCCTCGAGCTCCTGGTCGGAGAAGCCCTGCTTGCGCGCCGCGGTCAGCAGGCCGTCCCACCGGTCGGGCGCGTAGCCCACGCGGAACGCCCGCAGCGTCTCCTCCTCGAGGCCCCGCTCGGCGAGGTAGCGCCGCGCGCCCGCCGCCTCGTCGCTGTCCCACAGCAGCCGGACGTAGAAGCGCTGCGCGCGCTCGAGCAGGTCCAGCAGCCGCTCGCGCCGGCGCCGGCGCTCGGCCGCCGCCGGGTCCTCGTCCTCGACCTCGAGCTCGACGCCGTAGCGGGCGGCCAGCCACTCGAGCGCCCCGACGAAGTCCAGGCCCTCCATCTCGCGCACGAACGTGAACATGTCGCCGCCCACGCCGCAGCCGAAGCAGTGGTAGAGCCCGTCGTCGGCGTTGACCGAGAACGACGGCGTGCGCTCCTCGTGGAACGGACAGCGCCCGGTGAACCGCCCGCCGCCGGCACGCTTGAGCTCGGTGCGCGTCGAGACCAGGTCGACCATGTCGACCGCCTCGCGCACCTTGTCGCGGGAGTCGGCGGTGTAGCGCGCCACCCGCCGAGCCTACGCGGCGAACCCCTCGGGCACGGTGAGCGCGCGGAAGACCGAGATCGCGTAGCGGTCGGTCATGCCCGCGAGGTAGTCCGTCACCCGCTGGGGCAGGTCGGCCCCGGGGGCGCCGCCACCGTCGGGCAGCAGCTCGGGCCGGTCGCACCAGTGCGCGAAGAGCGTCCGCACGACGCCCTCGACCTTCGCGTGCTCGCGCCGCGCCACCGGACCGAGGTAGACGTGCTCGAACATGAAGGTCCGCAGCGCGTCCATCGCCGCCGCGGCCTCCGGGCCCTGGACGACGTCGCCCGCGCGCTCGGAGTGCTCGACGATGTCGTGGACGAGCGCGTCGATGCGCTTGGAGCCCGTGTCGCCCAGGACCGCGATCGCGTCGGCCGGCAGCGCGTCCTCGCGCAGGACGCCCGCGCGCAGCGCGTCGTCGATGTCGTGGTTGACGTAGGCGACGCGATCGACGATCCGCACGATCCTGCCCTCGAGCGTCCGCGGCGTCGGCGAGCGCCCGGAGTGGCCGAGGATCCCGTCGCGCACGTCGTCGGTGAGGTTGAGCCCTGCCCCCTCGCGCTCGAGCACGTCGACGACGCGCAGCGAGTGCTCGAAGTGCTTGAAGGACCGGCCGAAGCGGTCGCGCAGGCAGCGGTCGAGGACGTCCTCGCCGATGTGGCCGAACGGCGGGTGGCCGAGGTCGTGCGAGAGCCCGACCGCCTCGACGAGGTCCTCGTTGAGGCGCAGCGCCCGCGCCACCGCCCGCGAGATCTGGGTGACCTCGAGCGTGTGGGTCAGCCGCGTGCGGTGGTGGTCGTTCTCCGGCGCCACGAAGACCTGGGTCTTGTGCTTGAGGCGCCGGAAGGCCTTGCAGTGGACGATGCGGCCGATGTCGCGCTGCAGCGGCGTGCGCAGCCCGCAGTCCTCCTCGGGCACCTGGCGGCGGGCCGGGTAGGAGCGCGCCGCCAGCGGGCTGAGGTGCTCCTCCTCCCAGGCGGCGTGGCGCGCGGCGAAGGCGGCGGCGACGGTCGTCACGCCCTCCACCCTGCCACGCCGCGCGTCACCAGTGACGCTGCTCCTGCCACGGGTCTCCCTCGGGGTGGTAGCCGTTGCGCTCCCAGAAGCCGAGCTTGCGCTCGCGCGTGACCTCGAGGCCGCGGATCCACTTGGCGCTCTTCCACAGGTAGCGCTCCGGGACGAGCAGCCGCGCCGGACCGCCGTGCTCGCGCGGCAGCGGCCGGCCGTCGTGCTCCCACGCGATGAGGACGTCGTCGTGGCGCAGGACCTCGAGCGGGAGGTTCGTCGTGTAGCCGTCGAAGCAGGACGCGAGGGCGTGCTCGGCGCCCGCGAAGGGCTGCGCGCGGTCCAGGAGGTCGCGGACGCGGACGCCGCGCCAGGCGGTGTCGAACTTCGACCACCGCGTGACGCAGTGCAGGTCGGTCGTCAGCGACGTCTGCGGGAGCGCCAGGAGCTCGTCCCAGCGCAGGGCGAAGGGCTCGTGGACGTTGCCGTGGACGCTCAGCGACCACTCGGCGGTGTCGACGTCCGGCTCGCCCATCGACGTGAAGAGCGGGAACTTCAGCGTCGGCGACTGCCCCGGCGGCAGGCGCGCCGGGTCGATGCCGAGCTTCTCCGCGCGCTTGATGCCGCGCTGGCCGAAGAGCCTCGGGGTGAGCGGTGGGCGCCTCATGGAGCGGCCGCCCGGAGCCGCACGTTGGCGTGGTGCTCGACGGTCTCGCGCAAGGCCCGCTCGGCCTGTCCGAGCGCGCGCGGGGACGCGGTCGGCGCCTCGCGCAGCGGCGCCGCCAGCGCGCCGACCATGAACGCGTGCGCCTCCTCCCCCAGGGCGAAGGCGCCGCCCTCGCAGCTCTGGCACACCACGCCGCCCGCCGCGCCGCTGAAGCCGGTGAGGTGGTCGCCCTCCCCGCAGGTCGCGCACGAGCCGAGCTGCGGGTTGAGCCCCGCCGCCACGAGGAGCTTGAGCCGGAAGGCCAGCTGGTTGCCGAGCGTCGCCGCCTGCGCGCCACCCGCGTCCAGCAGCGCGAGCTCGTTGCACAGCAGGTGGAAGACCGGCGGGTGCGGGTCGCTGTCCTCGAAGAGCCGCGAGACCGCGTCGCACGCGCGCGCCGCGGCGTCGAGGGCCTCGGCGCTCTCGCGCAGCCGGTGGAAGGGCGCGACGGCGTCGGCGCCCGTGACGGTCAGGAGGTCCGACCGGCCCTGGTGCAGCACGAGGTCGACCCGGCTGAACGGCTCCAACCGCCCGCCGAAGCGGCTGCGCGTGCGCCGCACGCCCTTGGCGATCGCCCCCAGGCGCCCGTGCTCGAGCGTGTAGAGGTGCAGGATGCGGTCGGCCTCGCCGTAGCGCATGGAGCGCAGGACGACGGCTTGGGCCTTCAGCGACCCGGGCATCCCCAGGACACCTCCGGACCGAGCGCTACACTTTCTGAAGTGGACACCGCGAAGATCACCGTCTACAGCACCGACGCCTGCCCCTACTGCATCCGGGCCAAGCAGCTCCTGGACGCCCGCGGGTACGCGTACGAGGAGATCAACCTGGCACGCGACCCGGACGGTCGCGCCGAGCTGGTCGCCAAGACGGGGATGATGACCTTCCCCCAGGTCCTGGTCGGCGAGGAGCTCATCGGCGGGTTCACCGAGACGGTGCAGGCCGACCGCTCCGGTCGCCTCGCGCAGCTCCTGCAGGCCGCGGCCTAGTCGCGCGGCGCAGCCGCGGGCGCGGCTGGCAGGTCTCGCAGACGTAGGTCCCGCGCCCGCCCACGACCATCTTCACGATCTCGGCACCGCAGCCCGGGCAGCCCTCGCCCGCCCGGCGGTGCACGAGGAAGCGGTGCTGGAAGGCGCCCATCACGCCGTCGGCGTGGCGGAAGTCGTCGATCGTCGCGCCGCCCGCGTCGATGCCGTCCTCGAGCACCTCGCGGACCGTCCGCGCCAGCGCGTCGTACTGCGCGGCCTTGAGCGAGCCGGCCGGACGCAGCGGGTGCACGCCCGCGCGGTGCAGCGCCTCGTCGGCGTAGATGTTGCCCACGCCGGCGATCCGCCGCTGGTCGAGCAGGAACGCCTTGATCGGGGCGGTGCGGCCCTTGGCCATCGCCCGCAGCGCCGCGCCCGTCAGCGCGCCCTCGTCGAGCGGCTCGAGCCCGAGGCGCTGCGCGAAGAACGCGTCGAGCGCGTCGATGCCGACGGCCAGCTCGCCGGTCCCGAAGCGCCGGGGGTCGCAGAAGCGCAGCGTCCCGCCGTCGCTCAGCGTCCAGACCACGCGCTGGTAGGGGACGTCGGCCGGCGGCTCCACCAGCAGCGTGCCGGTCATCCGCAGGTGCAGCAGGAGGAAGACGTCGCCCGCGAGCTCCCAGACGAGGTACTTGCCGCGGCGGCCGAGGCGCAGGACGCGGCGGTCCTCGACGGCGTCGCGCAGCTCCTCGGGCGTCAGCGGCAGGCACCAGCGCGGGTCGAGCACGTCGAGGCGCTCGACGCAGCGCCCCTCGACCACGGGCGCCACCTGGCGGCGGATCGTCTCGACCTCGGGCAGCTCGGGCACGCGCCCTCAGCCTACGAAGCTCGTGCCCGGCAGGTCCGGGCCGGGCGCACCGGTGAGCCAGTGCAGGACGCTCTGACCGACGTCCGCCAGCGGGCCGTCGTGGCGCCGGCCGCCGTGGCCGGGGAAGACGGCGAGCAGCGGCGCGTGCTCGCGCGTGTGGTCGGAGTGCGCCATGTCCGGGTCACAGCCGTGGTCGGCCGTGAGGACGAGGAGGTCGTCCGGTCCGAGCAGGTCGAGCCAGACGCCGACCGCCGCGTCGATCTCCCGCAGCGCCCCGTGGAAGCCCTCGACGTCCTTGCGGTGGCCGTGGACCTGGTCGGTCTCGACGAGGTTCGTGAAGACCAGGCCGTGGTCGAGGCCACGCAGCAGCTCCGTCGTGCTCTGCAGGGCGACGCTGTTCGTCGCGCCAGGGTGGGCCTGGCCGATCCCGCGGCCCGCGAACAGGTCGGGCACCTTGCCGACGCCGTGGACCGGGACCCCGGCGTGCGTGAGCGCCTCGAGCGCGGTCGGGCCCGGCGGCGCGACGGCGAGGTCCTTGCGCCCGGCGGTCCGCTCGAACGCCCCCGGGGAGCCGATGAAGGGCCGGGCGATGACGCGCCCGACGGCGTGCTCGCCCGTCATCACCTCACGCGCCGCGCGGCAGACGTCGCGCAGCTCGTCCTCGCCGAGGACGTGGTGGTGGCCGGCGACCTGCAGGACGCTGTCGACCGACGTGTAGAGGATGAGCTCGCCCGTGCGCAGGTGGTGCGGGCCCCACTCCTCGAGGACGTGCAGGCCGTTGGCCGGGGCGTTGCAGCAGAAGCGCCGGCCCGTCGCGTGCTCGAGGGCGGCGACGACGTCCTCCGGGAAGCCGTCGGGGTACGCCGGCAGCGGCCGGCGCGGCACCGCCCCCATGAGCTCCCAGTGGCCGGTCGCCGACTCCTTGCCGGGACCGAGCGGGTGGAGCTTGCCGTGGAGCACCGGGTGCTCGGCGGGCGCCACGCCGGGGATCGCGTCGATCGACCCGAGTCCGAGGCGCTGGAGGTGCGGCAGGTCGAGGCCGCCGACGCGCGCCGCGACGTGCGCGAGCGTGTGGGCGCCGGCGTCGCCGTAGGCCTCCGCGTCGGGCAGGGCGCCGATGCCGCACGCGTCGAGGACGACGACGGCGGCCCGGCGGCTCACGGAGCGCCCTGGGGCGCCTGCAGGCGCAGGGAGCGCAGGAGCGGCCGGAAGACCTCGGCGTCGACGCGGCGGAAGTCGTCGGCGCCCGCGAAGGCGTCGACCACGACCTCGGCGCCGTCGGCGTAGACGTGCGTCGACCGCACGACGCGGGGCTGGCCCTGGATCGTCTCGCGCGCGCGGATCTGCACGGCGGGCTTGCCGGCGATCTCGGCGGGCGCGCTCTTGATCTCGCGGAAGGTGTCGTCGCGCCGCTTGGCCGCGGTCAGCAGGGCGTCGCGCGCGGCCTTCAGCTCGGCCTGGCTGTTCGGGAGCTCCTCGCTGCGCGGGTAGCGCCAGATGGCGATCGTCGCCTGGCCGGTCGCGATCGTCGCGACCAGGGGCGCCTGGCCGTCGTCGAGGTTCCAGCCCGCGGGCGCGCGGAAGGAGATGCCGTGGCGCGGGTAGCTCTTGACCTCGGAGCCCAGCGCCGGGCCGGGCGTCGTGGTGTCCGGCGGGGGCGTCTCGTCGTTGCCGCAGCCGGTGGCCGCGAGGGCGGCCGAGGCGGCGAGGGGTGCCAGGACGAGGGGCAGGCGCATCCGCGCCCAGAGCATACGGTCAGCCGCCCGCCCGAGGGTGGGCGCGGTGGTAGACGTCGCGCAGGCGCTCGGCCGACAGGTGCGTGTAGATCTGCGTCGTGGCGATGTCGGCGTGGCCGAGCATCTCCTGGACCGAGCGCAGGTCGCAGCCGCCGGCGAGCAGGTGCGTCGCGAAGGTGTGGCGCAGCGTGTGCGGGCTCATGCGGTCCTGCAGCCCGACCGCCTTGGCGTGGCGCTGCACGACCTTGTAGAGCCCCTGCCGCGTGAGCCGGCCGCCGCGCAGGTTCGTGAGCAGCGCCGGCTCGTCGCGCAGCCGGACGACCTCGGGCCGGCCCCGCTGGAGCCACGCGGCGGTCGCGGCGATCGCCTCGCGGCCGATCGGGACCAGGCGCTCCTTGTTGCCCTTGCCCGAGGCGCGCAGGACGCCGTGGCGCAGGTCGACGTCGCCCACGTCGAGGTTCACGGCCTCCGAGGCGCGCAGGCCGCACGCGTACATCAGCTCGAGCAGCGCCCGGTCGCGCAGGGCGGCGGTCTCGGTCCCCCTGGGCGACGCGAGGAGCTTCGTGACCTCCCCGCGGCTGAGGACCTTCGGCAGGCGCTGGGTCTTGCGCGGCGCGCGCAGGTCCGCGGTCGGGTCGTGCGTGATGACCGACTCGCGGCGCAGGTGGCGGAAGAACGAGCGCAGGCACGCGGCCTTGCGCTGCAGCGTGGCCGGGCTCGCCGGCGCCCGACCCTCTCCGCCCTCGGCCAGCTCGCTGAGGAAGCCCTGGAGGTCGGGGTGCTGCGCGTCGAGCAGGTCCACCCCGCGCCGGCGCAGCGACGCACCGAGCTGCAGCAGGTCGCCCCGGTAGGCCTCGAGCGTGTTGCGGCTCAGCCCCCGCTCGAACTCGAGGTAGGCGAGGAAGTCCAGGACGTGGTGCTCGAACGTGCCCTGGTGGGCGTCGGTCTCCGTGGCGGCCATCCGGTGCGGCTTCGACGCCGTGGGGACGCCGCCTGCCGCTGCAAGGCGGGCTGCGGCGACGGAGGCGTGCAGCGGACGGGGGTGGCGTTCCGCACGGTTCGTCGCAGGGTTCGCCGCGGTCGCGGATCTGCACCGAAGGAGGGTGGGCGCCAGCCACGGTGGCGCCCGGCGCGAACCGTTCGGGGCCGCACGACCGCGAGCCTGGAGTTGACCGCCTACATGGCGGTCAACTTCAGGGTCACGGACGTCGAGAGCGGCAACGCGCCAGCGAGAGCTCGAGCCGCTTGCCGAGTCCCCACCTACGGCCGCCGGACCCCGCGACCGCCGGCGGAGGACGCGAGGCGCATTGCGCTCCCTCTCCTCAATGCCGAGCGACGACCACCCGAGGCACCCGGAGCGCCCCAGCGGAGCTCAACCCCGCTGGCGCCGCCGCCGCTCCAGCAGCAACAGCCCCAGCAGCGTCTTGGAGTCCGTGATCTCCTCCACGAGCCGGTCCATCTCGGCCAGCGGCCGGCGGACGACCTCGATGCGCTCGTCCTCGCCGGAGTCGGCGGGCGGCGCCTCGGACAGGCCCTCGGCGAGGTAGAGGTGGACGACCTCGTCGGTGAAGCCCACCGAGGAGCGGTAGGTCGTCAGGTGCTCCCAGCGCTCGGCCTGCAGGCCGACCTCCTCGGCCAGCTCGCGCTTGGCGGTCTCGAGCGGCTCCTCGCCCTCCTTGTCCAGGCGGCCGGCGGGGAGCTCGAGGGAGTCGGGATCGCCGACGGCCTCGCGGGGCTGCAGGACGAGGACGACCTGGTCCTCGTCGTCGACCGCGACCATCCCGACCGCGCCGCCGTGGCGGACGACCTCGCGGGTGACCTCGTCGCCGTCGGCGAAGCGGAAGCGCTCCGAGCGGACGGTGAAGATCTTGCCCTCGTGGATCGTGTCGCCGCCGAGGGCGGTGAAGTCGCGGTCGCTCATGGGCCGACGCTGCCCGTCAGCGCCATGCCGCACACGAGGGCCGCGGCGAAGAACAGCGGGTCCTCGCGGCCCATCGACGTGGCCGGCAGGCCGCTGGCGGCGTAGCCCTCGAGGTCGGCGGGCGGGAAGACCCAGCCGTGCGCGCCGGCGACCTCGGACGGCGGCGCCTCCCCGGCGGGCAGCGCGACCACGACGGGCCGCAGCAGCAGCCGCAGGACCGTCGCGGTGTGGTGGCTGAGCCCGCGATGGCGCGGGCGCGGGTCGCTGCCGGACATCCGCGCGCAGAGGACGACCGGATGGCCCAGGGCGAGCGCCGTGTGCGCCGACTCCAGCGCCACCATCCCGCCGTGGCCGAAGGCCGAGCCGGAGCCGAGGATGCCCGGGCCCGGCCCGACGACCGCCGCGTCCCAGCCCAGCTCGCGCACCCCGTGGTCCAGGGCGCCCGCCGTCGTGATGGCGTCGCCGTCGGCGCCGCCGTAGGCCGCACCCGCGGTGAGGTGACCGGCCAGCAGGCCGCGCTCGCGCAGCTCGCGCACGACGCGCGAGTGCGAGCCCGGCAGCGCCCCGCCGGGGGTCTGCACGTAGCCCAGGCGCGCGCCCGGCGCGGCCTGGCCCACCGCCCAGGCGATCGCCGGCAGCTGCCCGTGGAGGCCGAAGACCCCGACCGGCACCTCGGCCGCGGAGCGCTCCTCCCCCTCGACCGCGCGCGCCCCGCCGTCGCCACCCGCGGTCTCCTCCACCGGCACCACCGCGTGCTGCAGCGAGGCGTAGTTGAGCTTCATGACGTGGGCGCCCGGGACACCCGCGCCGCCCAGTCCCCGCGACAGGTTGACGTGGACGACGTCGAAGCCGCCCGAGCCGAGCGCGAGGTCCGCCGCCTGCGTGTTCACGACGACGTCGTCGCCCACCTCCCCCGCCCCGACGAGCGCCACGTCGCCCACCGCCGGGCGCGGCCCGCGCCCGGGGACGTCGACGACGAGCCGCTGCTCCGGCCCGTCGGCGGGGCCGGCCTCCACCACGGTCCCGCGACGCAGGACCAGGCGGGTCACCCGCGGCCCACCTCGCCGAGGATCGCGAGCACGACGTCGAGCATCCCGTCGAGCGCTGCGACGCTCACGCGCTCGGTCGGCTCGTGGTTGCGCTCCGTGCCGTTGGCGAGGTTCGTGCACGCAAAGCCCTGCGCCTCGAACGCGTTGGCGTCCGAGCCACCGCCCGTGAGGATCCGCCGCGGCTCGTACCCGCACGCGCGCAGCGCCGCCTCGGCCGCGACGACCGCCGGCGCACCGGCCTTGTGGCGGTAGCCCTGGAACAGCCGCTCGACGGTCACGTCGAGGTCGCAGTCGCAGACCGGGTCGTTCGCAGCGTCGTGGCAGTGGTCGACCATCTCGGCGATCACGTCCTCGGCCTCCGCGTCGCTGAGCGACCGCGCCTCGGCCAGCAGCACGCAGCGGTCCGGCACGACGTTCGTCGCGCCCTCGAAGCCGCCGGAGATCCAGCCCACGTTCGCCGTCGTCTGCTCGTCGAGCCGTCCCAGGCGCATCGCCGCGATCGCGCGGGCCGCGGCGGCGATCGCCGAGCGCCCGTCCTCGGGCCGGATGCCCGCGTGCGCCGCGCGGCCCCGGAACTCCGCCTCGAGCCTGAAGTACGTCGGCGACGCGACCACGACCTCGCCGATCGGCGACGCGTGGTCGAGCACGTAGCCGAACTGGGACTGCAGCCGGCCGACGTCGAACTGCTTGGCCCCGGCGAGCGCCGTCTCCTCCTCGACGGTGAAGAGCAGCTCGACGCCGCACGGCGCGCCGCCGGCCACCGCGGCGCGCGCCGCCTGGACGATGACCGCCACCGCCGCCTTGTTGTCGGCGCCGAGGATCGCGTCGTTGGCGTTCTCCCAGCCGTCGTCCACCAGCACCGGCTCGATCGTCACGTCGCCGTGCGGGACGGTGTCCATGTGCGCGCACAGCAGCACTGACCGGCCCTCGGCCGCCGGCGGCGGCGCGATGCGCGCGAGCAGGTTGCCCGCCGCGTCCTCCTCGACCTCCAGGCCGAGCTCGCCCTCGAGCAGCGCCCGCAGCCGCGCGCTGACCGCCGCCTCCTGGCCGGAGACGCTCGGGATCGCGCAGAGCTCGGCGAAGAGCTCGCCGAGCTGTGCCCGCTCGGCCGCCGACGCCCGCCGCACGCCCGCGGGCTACGACGCCCGCGACGCGTGCACCGCGCCGTCGGGGTGCTCGGAGCGCGCGCGGTCCAGCGCGGCCCGGACGAAGTCGCCGAACAGCGGCGCCGGGCGCTCGGGGCGCGACTTGAACTCCGGGTGGAACTGCGACGCCACGAAGAACGGGTGGTCGTCGAGCTCGACCATCTCGACCAGGCGCTCGTCGGGCGACGTCCCCGAGACGACGAGGCCCGCGTGCTCGAGCCGCTTGCGCAGGCTGATCGACACCTCGTAGCGGTGGCGGTGGCGCTCGTAGACGACGGCCTCGCCGTAGAGGTCGAAGGCCCGCGTGCCCGGGTGGACCTTCACCGGGTCGGCGCCCAGGCGCATCGTCCCGCCGAGGTCCGAGACCTCCTTCTGCTCGGGCAGGAGGTCGATCACCGGCCACTCGGTCTCGATGTCGAACTCCGTGGAGTTCGCGCCGTCCATGCCGGCGACGTGGCGGGCGAACTCGCAGACCGCGATCTGCATGCCCAGGCAGATGCCGAGGTACGGGATGCGCTGCTCGCGAGCGACGCGCGCCGCGCGGATCTTGCCCTCGATGCCGCGGCCGCCGAAGCCCCCGGGGATGAGGATGCCGTCGGCGCCCTGCAGGCGCTCGAGCGCCTCCTCGTCGGTCTCGAGCGTCTCGGAGTCGACCCAGTCGACCTCGACCTTGCCGCCGTGCTGGACGCCGGCATGGCGCAGCGCCTCGGAGACCGACAGGTACGCGTCCTCGAGGGCGACGTACTTGCCCACGAGCGCGATGCGCACCGGCTGCGTGGCCTCGCGGGCGCGGCGCACGACGTCCTCCCAGCCGCTGAGGTCGCGCGGGCCGCCCTCCAGGCCGAGCTGGTCGAGGATGAAGTCGTCGACGCCCTGCTCGGCGTACCAGAGCGGGACCTCGTAGATGTCCTTGACGTCCTTGGCCGAGACGACCGCCTCGGGCGGCAGCGACGCGAAGAGCGCGATCTTCTTGCGGATGTCGACCGACAGCTCGGACTCGGAGCGGCAGAGGAGCATGTCGGGCTGGATGCCGATGCGCCGCAGCTCGTTGACCGAGTGCTGGGTCGGCTTGGTCTTCAGCTCGCCCGCGTGGCCGATGTACGGCACCAGCGTGAGGTGCAGGTACATGCAGGCGCGCCGGCCGACGTCGACCGGGAACTGGCGGATGGCCTCGAGGAACGGCAGCGACTCGATGTCGCCGACCGTGCCGCCGATCTCGGTGATGACGACGTCGACGTCGTTCGTCTCGCCGATGAGCTTGATGCGGTTCTTGATCTCGTCGGTGATGTGCGGGACGACCTGCACCGTGCCGCCGAGGTAGTCGCCGCGACGCTCGCGCCGGATGACCGAGTTGTAGATCCCGCCCGCGGTGACGTTCGACGCGCGTGAGGCGTTCGAGTCGGTGTAGCGCTCGTAGTGGCCCAGGTCGAGGTCGGTCTCCGCGCCGTCCTCCGTGACGAAGACCTCGCCGTGCTGGTACGGCGACATCGTCCCGGGGTCGACGTTGATGTACGGGTCGAACTTCTGGATGCCGACCGTGAGGCCGCGGGAGACGAGGAGCCGCCCGATCGAGGCGGCGGCGATCCCCTTGCCGAGCGAGGAGACGACGCCGCCGGTGACGAAGATGTAGCGGGTCCGGGACTGGGTCATGCGGGTCTCCCGAGTGAGTCTAGGTGCTTGAGGACGGGGGTCGACTCGACGAGCGCGTTGATCGAGCGCAGCTCGCCGTAGAGCGTGATGAGGGCCAGCACGCCGGCGGTGACGCCGAGCGCCGTGGCCGAGCCGCCGGCGGCCGCGACGAGCAGGATGCCCGCCACCGCCCCGACGACGTTCGAGCCGGTGTCGCCGAGCATCGCCCGCTCGCGCAGGTCGTAGACGCCGGCGACGAGGACGGGCCCGACGAGCAGGCCGAGGGCGCCGAGCTCGTCGGCGTCGACGAAGCAGGCGGCGAGGACCGCGACGAGGACGAACGGCTTGAGCGTCCGCCCCGGGCGCAGGTCCAGGAGGTTGAAGAGGTTCGTGGCCAGCACGAGGACGGCGACGGCCAGGAGCGCGCGCCCGAGGGTCGTGACCTCGGCGACGACGCCGGCGGCGACGACGGTGACGGCGAGGGCGAGGGTCCCGGCCGCCTTGAGCGCACCCGTGCTGAGCTCGCCGCGCCGGACGGCGGCCAGATGGCCGCGCATGCCCCGGGACTGCCCGGTGAACTGGTCGTCGACGAGGCCCAGGAAGGCGACGCCCAGGACGAAGGCCAGCTCGCCGGGCAGCGCGTCGGGGTCGTCGAAGGCGACCGCGACGAGCGACGTGAGCGCCGCGCCGCCCAGGAGGCCGAGCACGATCACGAGGCCGAAGGGGCACGGAAGCGCCGCGCCGCGGAAGTTCGTGCGCAGGTGGCGGCCGGCCTCGAGCCCCTTGAGCAGGGCGGGTGCGAGTGCCGCGGTGGCCACCAGGCCGGCGATCAGGGGCACCACGCGCACCGGGGCAAGGTAGCCGGGGTCCCGGACGCGACACCCGCCGGGGTCCTGCGCGCGACGCGCGGCACACTGTCGCCATGGAGAAGATCCTCAAGTCCGACGAGCAGTGGCGGGAGGAGCTCTCGCCCGAGCAGTACGCGGTCCTGCGCCGGCAGGCGACCGAGCCGCCGTTCACCGGCCGCTACGTCGACACGAAGGAGCCCGGCGTCTACCGGTGCGCCGGGTGCGGGACCGAGCTGTTCCGCTCCGACGACAAGTTCGACTCGGGCTCGGGCTGGCCGAGCTTCACCGACCCGGCACTGGCCGACGTCGTCGAGCTGCGCCAGGACACCTCGCACGGGATGGTGCGCACGGAGGTCGTCTGCGCCGCGTGCGGCGGGCACCTCGGCCACGTCTTCGACGACGGCCCGCGTGACCGCGGCGGGATGCGCTACTGCATCAACAGCTGCGCGCTGGACCTCGAGCCCTCGGGCTCCTAGGGGTCCCGGGAGGCCAGCGGCGGCAGCAGCGCCTGCGCGGAGGGCTTGAAGCCGAAGGCGCCCTCCGCGCCCTGCAGCGCGAAGACCAGCGCGGCGCGGCCCGCCACCTGGTCGAGGCTGTCGACCGAGCTGAGGCCCCGGTCGCGGTACCAGTCGACGTTCGACGGCTGCGTGCCCGCGAGCTCGACGCCCACGGCCGGCACGCCGCTGGCCGCCGCCCCCTCCGCGATGGCGCGCGCGGCAGCCGAGGCGTCGTCGCCCTCCTCGGGCTCGCCGCGGACGACGACCAGGCCGTCGATGCGGCGCAGGCTGCCCGAGAACGACTGCAGCAGGGCCGGGCGGACCCGCTCGACGAGCCGGCCCCCGAGCCCGAGCTGCACCCCCATGCGGAAGGCGAAGGGCTCGAGGAGGTCGTCCTCGGTGGCCAGGGCGGCGTAGCGGGTGCCGCGTGCCAGCGCGGCGATCTGCGCGCGGTCCGGCGGCAGCCGCAGGGCGCCGGCGAAGGCCAGCTCGGCGCCGGTGTCCTCCAGCCCGTCGCGCACCAGGTCGGCGACGCGCTCCTGCGCCTCGCCGAGGAAGACGAGCCCGATCCGGCGGCCGTCGAGCTCGTCGCGCACGAGCAGCGGGATCACCGCGCCGGCGAAGCGGTCCTGGCGGCGCAGCTCGTCGCGCAGCCGCGCGGACTGCGCCCGCTGCTCGCGGACGTCGCCCTCGAGCGACTGCTCGAGCTCCTCACGCGCCGAGGACACGAGCTCGCGGTCACCCACGGCGATGCCGAGCAGGAGGCCGACGGCCAGGGCGAGGAAGACGGCCGCCAGCGAGGCGGCGTGGTAGCGGAAGTCGAACACGGCTAGTCGATCCCGAGCAGGACCTCGAGCTTGAGCCACAGCAGGTCGGCGACGTCGCTGAGGCCCGGCGTGAGCGCGATCACGAGCACCAGGACGAGCAGGCCCGCGGCGGCGACCACCAGCAGCGGTCCCAGGCCGGGGCGCGGACGGTACAGCCGCGACACGCCCTTGGCGTCCACGAGCACCTCCCCGATGCGCAGGCGCGTGAGGAAGGTCGAGGACATGCCGCGCCGGGCCTTGTCGAGGAACTCGACGAGGTTGGACTGCGAGCCGACCGAGACGATGAGCTCGGCGCCCTTCTCGTAGGCGATGAGCATCGCGACGTCCTGGCTGGTGCCCGGCGCGGGCAGGACCTTGTGCGGGATGCCGAGGCGCTCGAGGCGCTCGCTGCCCGGAGCGCGGCCGTCGCGGTAGGCGTGGACGACGACCTCGGCGCCGCAGCGCAGCGTCGCGTCGGAGACCGAGTCCATGTCCCCGACGACCATGTCGGGGCGGAAGCCCGCCTCGAGGATCGCGTTGGCGCCGCCGTCCACGCCGACCAGGACGGGCTTGACGTCGCGGACGTAGGGGCGCAGCGCGTTGAGGTCCTCGACGTGGTCGACGCCGCGGACGACGACGAGCGCGGGCCGGTCGCGGAAGTCGGTGTCGAAGCGCGGGAGGTCGAGCTTGCCCGACAGGAGCTCCTGCTCCTCGAGCACGTGCTCGACGGTGTTCTGCGCGAAGGCGGCGAGCGCCTCGCCGATCTCGCGGCGGCGCGCGTCGGTGGCGGCCTCGACCGCGGCGGGGTCCTGGACGGTGCCGGTGGCGACCGTCGCCCCCTTGGCGTTGCGGACCTCCCCGCCCTCGATCGTGATCGGCTCGCCCTCGTGCAGCCGGGAGAAGACGGCGTCGTCGGGGAGGTCCACGAGGTGCACGCCGGCCTGGACGAGCAGCAGCGGGCCCATGTTGGGGTACGTGCCGCTCGAGGAGGCCCTGCAGTTGAGGACGGCCGCGACCCCGCGCTCGACGAGGTCCTCGGCGGACACGCGGTCGAGGTCGAGGTGGTCGAGCACCGCGACGTCGCCGGGCTTGAGCGTCTTGACGAGGAGCTTCGTCCGGCGCCCGAGGCGAGCGGGGCCGTGGACCGTGACGGCCATCGGCGCGCGAGTGTAGGTGTGGCCCGGCTCGTGCGACGGGCAGGCCCGGTGTGGCGCGGCGAGCTTGCCCGGGCTGGCGCGTCGGCACTAGCGTCGGGCGGTGGACGAGCAGCAGCAGGGGCTGTCCCGCCGCGAGGTGCTTCGCGGCGCGGCGGCAGCCGGGGCGACGGTGGCGGCGGGCGGCGTGCTGCCCGCGGAGGCGCTGGCGCGGTCGCGCTCGCGGCGGTCGAGGGCCCGGGCGCGGCAGGCGGGCGGCAAGCGCGTCGCCGTGCTCGGCGGCGGCATGGCCGGCCTGGCGGCCGCGCACGAGCTGGCCGAGCGCGGCTTCGAGGTCCTGGTGGTCGAGCGCAAGGCGCTGGGCGGCAAGGCGCGGTCGATCCCGGTCCCCGGCACGGGCACCGGCGGGCGCCGCGACCTGCCCGGCGAGCACGGCTTCCGCTTCTTCCCCGGCTTCTACCACCACGTCCCGGACACGATGCGGCGCATCCCGGTCGACGGGAACGCCAACGGCGTGTGGGACAACCTCGTGCCGGCGATGGAGACGCGGTCGACGCGCGCGGGCGGCCGCGCCGAGGCGACGCTCTTCGGCCTGCTGCCCGACCCGGGCCAGGCGCTGACGGTCGAGGGGCTGCGGCGCGTGCTGGTCGAGGAGCTGCTCAAGCAGCAGGCGGTCCCGCCGCACGAGCTCCTGTACTTCGTCGAGCGGCTCCTGGTCTTCGTCACGAGCTGCGACGAGCGCCGGTTCGGCCAGTGGGAGCGCACCTCGTGGTGGGAGTTCGTCAACGCCGACGGCCGGTCGGCGGAGTACCAGAAGGTCGTCGCCACCGGGCTCACGCGCGCGCTCGTCGCGGCGAAGGAGCGCATCGCCAGCACCCGGACGATCGGCAACATGGCCGAGGCGTTCGTCCTGAACTTCATGGGCCGCGGCGCCGACGGGGCGCCCGACCGCGTGCTGGACGCACCGACGAACGAGGCGTGGATCGACCCCTGGATCGACCTCCTGGCGGGCAAGCACGGCGTGCGCTTCGCGGTCGGCCACACCGTCGAGCGCCTCGACGTCCGTGACGGGCGCATCACCGGCGTGCGGGTCCGCGACGCCAAGGGCGTGCGCCGGACGGTCGAGGCCGACTGGTACGTCTGCGCCCTGCCGGCCGAACGCGCGCGCAAGCTCTGGTCGCCCGACGTCCTGCGCGCCGCACCGCACCTCGAGGCGATGGACGACCTCGTGGTCGACTGGATGAACGGCATCCAGTTCTTCCTCAAGGAGCCGGTCCACCTCATCCGGGGCCACGTGACGTTCGTCGACGCGCCGTGGGCGCTGACCTGCCTCACGCAGGGCCAGTTCTGGGGCGAGCGCCGGTTCACGCGCGACTACGGCGACGGCACCGTCGTCGACTGCCTCTCGGTCGACGTCAGCGACTGGGGCACGGACGGGATCCTCTTCGGCAAGCCCGCGCGGCGGTGCACGAAGGAGGAGGTCGCCCGCGAGGTCTGGGCCCAGATGCAGGCCCACCTCAACGACGACGGCCGGACCGTCCTGCCCGACAGCGCCCTGCACTCGTGGTTCCTCGACCCGGGCATCGCGTGGGTCAAGCGCCGCGGCGAGCACCGCAACGACGACCCGCTGCTCATCAACACCGTCGACTCGTGGGACAAGCGCCCGACGGCCCGGACCCCCATCCCGAACCTCCTGCTCGCGGGCGACTACGTCCAGACGGACATCGACCTGGCGACGATGGAGGGCGCCAACGAGTCCGGTCGCGAGGCGGCGAACGCGATCCTCGACGCCTCGGGGTCCAAGGCCAGGCCGGCGAAGAAGTTCCGGCTGCTCGACCCGCCGGAGTTCGCGGGGCTGAAGGCGCTGGACCGTCAGCGGTGGCGGGCGGGGCAGGCGAACGTGCTGGACGTGGGGTGAGCGGCTCGTGGCTGGCGCGGCGGGGCGGGGTGCTGCGCGGGCGTTGTCGGCGCGCCGCTCCGGCGTTCGGGGGTCGGCGCGGCGGGCGCTGATCGGCACGGAAGGAGGGAAGGCGCCGGCGGCGGTGGCGTTCCCCTCGGGCGTGGGTGGCTGGCGCGGCGGGCGCTGATCGGCACCGAGGCAGAGGAGGCGAGCCGGGGAGGCGTTCCCCTCGGGCGTGGAATGGCTGGCGCAGCGGGCGCTGACCGGCACCGAGGCAGACCGGGCGAACCGCGCAGGCGTTCCCCTCGGGGCGCGCCCGGAACGCCGACGGCAGTGGGCGGTCCTTCGGACGCGGCGGCGGGCGGTCGATCCGGACCCCGCATCCGTGACCCTGTCATCTCCGGCGTGGGAGACCGGGAAAGACAGGGTCACGGTCGATCCGGGCCGAAGTGCGGGCCGGTTCGGACTTGGGGCCCCGCGCGTCGATGACCCTGAAGTTCGGGTCCTGGGCGGACCTCAACTTCAGGCTCGTGGCGATCGGTGTGGGCTCGATGGCCACCGACCGCCCACCACCCCCGCCCGGAACGGAACGCCACCCCCGCCCGAACCCTCCCCTCCCTCACTGCCGAACCAGCCCACGCCCCGACCATCACCCCCGCCCCGCACGGAACGCCACCCCGGCGCCCGTGACCCTGGGCTTGACCGCGTCTGTGGCGGTCAACCTCAGGGTCGCGATGAGGCCACCCGTGCGGCGCCTACGCCGCTCGCAGCAGGTCCTTGGCGTGCCGCCGCGCGGCCATGTCCGTCTCGTCGGCACCGAGCATCCGGACGAGCTCGCCGACGACCTCCTTGGAGGCGAGGGTGCGAACCGTGGTGCGCGCGGGCTCGACGGAGGTGTCCTTCTCGATGGAGAAGTGGCGGGCGGCGAGCGAGGCGACCTGCGGGAGGTGGGTGATGGCCAGGACCTGGCGGCCCTCGCCGAGCGCGCGGAGCTGCTCGCCGACCGCGCGGGCGGTGTGACCGCCGATGCCGGCGTCGATCTCGTCGAAGACCAGCGTCGCGCCGCCCGCGGTGGTCACCGGGGTGCCGGTGGCGGTGCCGGCCTTGGCGGCCCCCTTCGCCCCCGTGCCGCCCTTCGCGGCGGCGGCCGCCGCGGACTGCGCGGCCGTCGCGGTGAGCGCCAGCATGACCCGCGACAGCTCGCCGCCCGAGGCGGTCTCGCGCAGCGGCGCCGGCGGGACGCCGGGGTTCGGCGCGATGAGGAACTCGACGGCGTCGGTGCCGGTGGGGCCGGGCTCGCGGGCGCCGAGGGCGATCTCGAAGGAGGCGCCATCCATGGCCAGCTCGGCCAGACGCTCGCGCACGGCCTCGGCGAGCGGACCGGCGGCCGCGGCGCGCGCCTCGTGGAGCTCGGCCGCCACGCGGGCGTGCTCGGCGCGGGCGGCGTCGAGGGCGGCCGTCGCCTCCTCGAGCGCGACCTCGGCCCGGTCGAGCTCGTCCCGGCGCAGACGGCACGCGTCGGCGTGCGCGAGGACCGCGGCGACGCTCCCGCCGTGCTTGCGACACAGGCGGTCGTAGAGCCCGAGGCGGTCCTCGACCCGGTCGAGCTCACCGGGCTCGCCGTCCACGAGGTCCTCCCCCAGCCGGCGCAGCTCGCCGGCCAGGTCGTCGGCCTCGATGGCCAGCGCGCGCCAGCGCACGGCGAGCGCGTCGAGCGCCGGGTCCACGCCGTCGACGCCGTCGAGCAGCGCGCCGCCGCCCGCCAGCGCCACGACCGCCCCGCCGTCCTCGGCCCCGATCGCCTCGGCCGCCCCCAGCGCCGCGGCCCGCAGCGCCTCGACGTGGCGCAGGCGCGACCGGCGCGCCTGCAGCTCGGCCTCCTCGCCCTCCGTCAGGCCCGCGTCCTCGATCTCGCGCAGCTCGAACTCGAGCAGGTCGAGCTCCCGCTCGCGCGCCCCCGCCCGCTCGCGCAGCTCGTCGAGCGAGCCCTCGAGGCGCCGGGCCGTCGCATGGGCCGCCGCGCACGCCGCGCGCCGCGCCGCCTGGGCCGGCCCCGCGAACCCGTCCAGCAGCTCGAGCTGCGAGGAGGCCAGGGTGAGCCGCCGGTGCTCGTGCTGGCCGTAGAAGCTCAGAAGCCCCTCGGCCGCCTCGCGCAGGTCGGCCACCGGCGCCGAACGGCCGTTGAGGTACGCGCGTGTGCGCCCTTCGGCCGAGACGCGGCGCGCGAGGACGAGCTCCTCCGCGTCCGGGGCCACCCGGTCGCCCAGCAGCTCGCGCAGCGCCTCGGTGAGCTCGAAGACGCCCTCGACGTAGGCCTCCGCCGCGCCCGGGCGCACGACGCCCGTCTTGGCCTTGCCGCCCAGCAGGAGGTCGAGCGCGTGGGCCAGCACGGTCTTGCCCGCACCCGTCTCGCCCGTCAGCACGTTCAGCCCGGGCGCCAGCCGCAGCTCGGCCCGCTCGATCAGGAGGAGGTTCTCGACGCGCAGCTCGTGCAGCACGCGAGCGATGCAACCAGGCGCCGCGGACGGAACGGCGCGAACGCGTGTTCGTGCACGAAGTCGTGCACGAGATGGCGCACACGCGCCCGTCTAGGCCGCGAGGCGGCCGAACTTCTGGCGCAGTCGCCGGTAGAACGACGACCCCGGCACCTGCGCCAGGTCCGCCGCCTCGCGCACGAAGCGCACCGTGATCGACCCGTCCGGGCCGATCGTCCCCGCCGGGCGCCCGTCGACCGTCACGTCGACCTCCTCGCGTCCGCGGTTGAAGATCGTCAGCTCGTCGTCCGGCGCCACCACGAGCGCCCGCGCCGTCAGGGAGTGCGGCGCGATGAACGACACCGCGTAGCCCTCCACGCCCCACGCCATGACCGGGCCGCCGTTGGCGAGGTTGTAGCCCGTCGACCCCGCCGGCGTGGAGACCACGAGCCCGTCGCAGCGCACGCTGCCGACCTCCTCGTCCCCCACCCCGTAGGCCAGCTGCGCCACCCGCTCGCCCACGCGCCGGTGCAGGGAGATGTCGTTGATCGCCGCCAGCTCACGCCCGTCGCCCGTCTCGACCGCCAGCGCCGGCAGCGTCAGGACCTCGAAGTCGCCCTCGAGCGCGCGCTCGAGGTCCTCCTGCACGCCGTCGGGGTCGATCGTCGCCAGGAACCCGACCTCGCCGAAGTTCACGCCGAAGACCGGGACGCCCGTCCCCGCGTAGCGCCGCAGCGCGCGCAGGATCGTCCCGTCGCCCCCGAGGACGAGGCAGAGGTCGACGTCGTCGCGCATCGGCCCGACCTCGAAGCCCTCGTAGGCGGAGAGGTCGTGCTTGGCCGCCTCCTCCTCGTCGAAGCGCAGCCGGACCTGGCTGCGGACCGCCGCGCGGCAGAGGTCGCCGAGCACGCCGGCGACCTGCTCCGGGCGCTGGTGGGTCAGGACGGTGGCCGAACGCACTGGGCGCGACCCTACCCGTCGGAGGGGGCCGCATCCGGGTCCGCGGCCAGGGCGACGTCCGCGAGCGCGCCGGCGTCCAGCGCGCCGGGGCGGCCGTCCTCGCCGAGCCACAGGAAGGTCTCCCGGTTGCCCTTGGGCCCGGGCAGCCCGGACGGCGCCAGGCCGAGGACGGCCGCCCCCGCCTCCCGCGCGGCGGCCCCCACCGCGAGGACCGCCTCGCGCCGCAGGGCCGGATCGCGCACGACGCCGCCGCGCCCCACCCGCTCGCGGCCGACCTCGAACTGCGGCTTGACCATGGCCAGGACGTCGAACCCCTCGGGCGCGACCACGCCGAGCACCGCGGGCAGGACCTTGGCCAGGGAGATGAACGAGACGTCCATCACCACGAGCGAGGGCGCGTAGGGCAGGTCGCCCGCGGTCAGCGCCCGGGCGTTGTGGCGCTCGACGACGGTGACCCGGTCGTCGGTGCGCAGCGACCAGTGCAGCTCGCCGTAGGCCACGTCGAGGGCGACCACGTGCCCGGCCCCGCGCTGCAGCAGGCAGTCGGTGAAGCCGCCCGTCGACGCGCCGACGTCCAGGCAGCGCCGGCCCGCCACCTCCACGCCCAGCGCGTCGAGCGCGTTGGCGAGCTTGACGCCCCCGCGCGAGACGTAGGCCACCCGCTCGGCGACCGCCAGCTCGACGTCCTCGGCCACCAGCTGGCCGGCCTTCTCGGCGCGCGCGCGACCGGGACCGACGAGCACGTCGCCCGCCATCACCGCCGCCGCCGCGCGCGAGCGCGACTCGAACAGCCCGCGCTGGGCCAGCAGCGCGTCCAGGCGCACCTTGCCCGCCATCGCGGGCGGCGAGGCTACCGGGCGAGCGTCACGCCGTCGGCGCTGCCCGCCTCGCCCGCGAGGAGCTCGAGCGTCCCCGTCAGCTCCAGGAGCTGGCGGACGGGCTCGCTGAGCGCCACGACGCGCAGGCCGCCACCGCGGCGCAGGGCGTCCGCCCGTGCGCGGATGAGCAGCGAGAGGCCGCACGAGTCGAGGAACGTGACCTCGTCGAGGTCCAGGAGGACCTCGCGGCGGTCGGCCTCGCGGATCGCGGCCTGCAGCGCCGCTCGCGCGTCGTCGAGCGCGGCGAGGTCGAACTCGCCGGCGAAGCGCAGCTGCGGGGCGCCGTCCTGCGCGGACGCGGAGCTGCTGAAGGGATGAGGACCAGGGGGAGCAGTCATGGCGGGTTCGGCGGTCGAGGGCGCCGTGTCGGTCCCCCTCACGGGCCGCACCGATGCCGCTCTGCTCTGCAAGCCCGCACCCCGCGCCGTCTGACACGGAGGTCGCTCTCCCCACCATGGATACCGGGTCTGGCCGACGGCCGCAACCAGCGCGTGATGTGCGGCAGCGCGTTGCGTGTGACCACGCTCACAGAGCGAACGCAGGTTCGGGGCGACCATGGGCCGCGTCATGACCGCCTTCCGCCTCATCCCGCTCCCCGTCCACGGGGCGCTGGAGCTGCTGATGGGCCTGTTCACGATGGCTGCGCCGTTCCTCTTCGGGTTCGAGGCGCCGGCCACCGTGATCGCCGTGCTCGTCGGGGCGATGACGGTCGGCCTGGCCCTCGCGGCGGCGTCCGCGGAGCCGGCCGGTGCGCGCGGCACCCTGCCCGTCGCGACGCACCACGCCTTCGACTACGGCCTCACGGTCGGTCTGCTCGGCGCAGCCATCGTGGTCGGCCTGGACGGCGACGCCAACGCGGCGCTGACCATGACGCTCCTCGCGCTGGTCCAGCTCTCGCTCAACCTCACGACGCGCTACAGCCTGCGCGCCTAGCCAAGACTTCCCTCAGCGATCACCGGCCTCTGGCCGGGACATACATCACATAGCAGTACCTCTCCTCCCCTGAGACGGCCCGCCCACAAGGCGGGCCTTCTCACTTCCTGGGCCGGGTCAGGTCCGCAGGACGCGGTCGACGAGCGCGTCGAGGTGCTGCGGGTCCATCGGGCCCTCGTCGAAGAGCGCGCGGAAGTAGACGGGCCCGAGGAGGGTCTCGAGCAGGACCTCCGCGTCCGGGGCCTCGCCCCCGCGCTCGCGCTCGCGCTCGACCATCGCCGCGAGCTGCGTGCGGCGGTCCTCGAGGCAGGCGGTGCATGCCGGCGAGCCGAGGGCGGCCGATCCCAGCAGGGTGCGCAGGAGCGTCAGGGAGTCCGGGTCGCTGAGGTCGGTGCGCACCGCGTGGGCCCAGCGGCGCAGGTCCTCGGCCAGGCTGCCGGTGTCGGGGACGACGAGCCCGCCGGTGAGCCGGCTGACGGCGACGTCGGCCAGCAGCTCGGGGGCGCTGCGCCAGCGGCGGTAGACGGTGGTGGGCGCGACGCCCGCGCGGGCGGCGACCGCCGGGACGGTCGCGGCCTCGACGCCGCCCTCCGCGAGGAGCTCCTGCACCGCGCGGTGGACCGCGGCGCGCACGCGCGCCGAGCGCCCGCCGGGACGGGTGGCGCGGACGGGCTCGCTGCCGAGGGTGGAGGACATCGCTGCCCATCGTAACGCCAAGGCGGTTGCGTTAGGGCTGCTACGGTGCAGCAGAACGCAATCCACGTTGCGTTTAGTCCCCTCAACGACCGGACCGATGAGCGCCACCTCCCCCACCGTCGCCCCGCGCCTGCGCACCGTGCCGACCCTCCGCCGGATGCCGCACGGCCCGGCGTTCTGGGCGACCGCGGTGACCGCCGTCACCTTCCCGGCCGCCTCGGCCGCACCGTCGCCGCTCTACGCCGTCTACCAGGCGCAGTGGGGCTTCTCCTCGAGCGTCCTGACCGACGTCTTCGCCGTCTACGCGCTCGCGCTGCTCGCCTCCCTGCTGACGGTCGGCGCGCTGTCCGACCACGTCGGCCGCCGTCCGGTGCTCCTGGGGGCGATCGCGCTGGAGGTCGTCTCCCTCGTGCTCTTCGCGGTCGCCGACGGCGTCGGCGCGCTGTTCCTCGCACGGATCGTCCAGGGCCTGGCCACCGGCGCCGCGCTCAGCACCCTCAGCGCGATGCTCATCGACCTCCAGCCCAAGCACGCGCCCGGACGCGGCGGCGTCGTCAACGGCGTGGCGCCCATGGCCGGCCTGTCGTCCGGCGCGCTGGGCTGCGGGCTGCTGGTCGAGTGGGCGCCCGCGCCCACGACGCTCGTGTGGCTCGTCCTCGTCGGGCTGATGGTCGTGTCGTTCGTGCTCGTCCTCGCGACCCCGGAGACCTCGCCGCAGCGCGCCGGCGCCCGCGCGTCGCTGCGTCCCCGGGTCGGCCTGCCCGCCCACCTGCGCGGCGACATGCTCGCGCTGACGCCCGGCCTCGTCGCCTCGTGGGCGCTCGGCGGGCTCTACATGTCGCTCGGGCCGTCGGTCGCCGCCGCCGAGCTCGGGCTCCACAGCCGGCTCACCGGCGGCGTGGTCGTGGCGTTGCTCTGCGCGACCGGCGGCGTCGTCGCCTTCGCCCTGCGTGGCCGCGACCCGCGCGACGTCCTCGGCCTGGCCGCCACCTTCCTGACCGCCGGCGTCGCGATCACGATCGTCGGCCTCGAGGCCTCGAGCGCGGTGGTGGCCGGCGCCGGGACGCTCGTGTCGGGCATCGGCTTCGGCGCCTCGGCCCTGGCGGGCTTCGGGTCGCTGGCCCGGCTGGCGACGCCGGCCGAGCGCGGCGAGGTCTACGCGCTGGCCTTCGTCATCTCCTACCTCGCCTTCAGCGTCCCGGCGGTCGCCGCCGGGCTGGCGGTCAGCACGGCGGGGCTGCACACCGTCGCGGTGGTCTACAGCGCGGTGATCCTCGTGCCGGGCGTCGCCGCCTACGCCGGGGCGATCGCCGAGCGGCGCCGCCGCCTGGCCCTGGCTACCTGAGGCGGACGTGCAGGTGGTCGTCGTGGTGGACGAGCTCCTGCACCACGCCCTCGGGCCCCTTCAGGTCGAGTCGCGGGCCGACGAAGACGAACTGCGCACCGGCGGCGACGAACCGGTCGACGAGGTCCTGGGCGAGCCGCCGGTCGACGTCCGCAGGTCGCTGCGGCGCGATCGGCAGCCGGTCCTTGCGCGGGTAGAAGACGTCGACGTCGCGGCCGTTCTGGTGCGAGGCGTGGCCGAGGCCGCCGTAGCGCCGGTCGAACACGCCGCCGGTCGGGCGGCTCAGGTCGCCCACGAGCAGCGGCGGCGCCTCGGGGTGCGCGGCGCGGTAGGACGCGGCGACGGCCTGGACCGTCCAGACGAGCCGGTCGGTCCCCCAGCGCCGCCACGGCCGGCTGGGTGAGCGCTGCAGCGGCGCGTCCCAGGTGAGGTGGTGCGGGCCGCTGGCGGGCAGCTCGACGCCCAGGCGCAGCCGGCCCCGGTTCGGCTTGCCCAGCGACACCGAGCGCCACTGCCAACCCGCCGGCGCGCCCGGCACGGCGGGCGGCGCGGGTGCGGGCGCGGGCGCCTTCGTGCGCGGCGTCAGGGCGCGGGGCCTGACGACCTGCGCGGGCAGGGGCGTGGCCTGGGCCGTCGCCGACGACATCGCGGCGAGCAGCGCAGGCAGCGGGCGGTCGGCCGAGGACGGCGGGACCGCGGCCGCGGCACGCTCCGGCCCGACGGCTGCGGGCGCGGCCTCCTGGGCACAGCCGGCGAGCGGCAGCACCGCGAGGGCGAGGCATGCGGCGGAGACGCGCACGACGGCGACGCAGGCTAGCGCCGCCCCGCACCCCGCCACCCCGGCAAGCGTCTGAGACCTGCCGGGCCGGCCGGCTAGGCCAGGGACGCGCGGGCGTGCTCGCCCAACCAGCCCATGAGCTCGCGGGCGCGGTCGACGACACCGGCCCAGCGCAGGAAGCCGTGGGCCATGTCGTCGAAGACGTTGAGCTGCACGGCGACGCCGGCCGCGCGGAGGTGCTCGGCGTAGCGCAGGCCGTCGTCGCGCAGGGGATCGACCCCCGCGACCGCGACGAAGGCCGGCGCTGCCCCCGCGACGTCCGCGCGCAGGGGCGCGACGTCCGGGTCGTCGGCCGGCCGCCCGCCGAGGTACGTGCGCCAGCAGGTGCGCATCTCCGCGGCGGTCAGCAGCGGGCCCTCGGCGAACTCGCGGTAGGCGTCGCTGCCCATCTCCGGGTCCACCGCGGGGTAGACGAGCAGCTGCGCCCGGACCGCCGGCAGGCCGTCGGAGCGCGCGTGCAGCGCCGCAACCGCCGCGAGGTTGCCGCCCGCGCTGTCCCCGCCGACCACGACGCGCTCCGGCTCGACGCCGAGCTGCCGCGCGCCCCCCGGCGTCCGCGCCCAGCGCAGCGCCGCGTCGGCGTCCTCGATCGCCGCCGGGAACGGCGCCTCGGGCGCCAGCCGGTAGTCGACGCTCAGCACGACGTGGCCCGCCGCGTTGGCGATCGTCCGGCACACCCGGTCGACGCCCTCGAGGTCGCCGATGCACCACCCGCCGCCGTGCAGCCAGACGATCGCGCCCGGCTCGCCGGGCGCCGGCACCGCCGGCCAGTACGCGCGCGCCGGCACGCTCGCGGCCCCGTCCGGGCGCGGCACGACGAGGTCCTCCACCCGCGCCACCGGCTCGACCGCTCCTCCGCGTTCGAGCGCCACCTGCAGGTAGCCGGCCCGCAGCGCCTCGAGCTCGGCCGGCCCCGGCTCGGAGCCGTCGCCGAGGACCGGGTCGGTGTCGACGAGCGCCTGGACCTGCGGGTGCAGCTGCGCCGCCACGCGCGGCGGCCTAGGCGCCGGCCAGGGCGCCGCGGCCGGCGGTCAGCGCCGCCTCGACGCGCTGGGCGATCGCCCGGCCGGTGAAGCCGACCTCGGCGTGCAGCAGCGCGGGCTTGCCGTGGGTGACGAACCGGTCCGGGAGGCCGACGCGCAGCAGCCCGCCGACGTTCGCGCCCGACCCGTGGAGCTCCTCGAGCACGCCCGAGCCGAAGCCGCCCGGCAGGACGCCCTCCTCCACGGTCACCAGCAGCTCGTGGTCGGCCGCCAGCATCTGCAGCAGCGGGAGGTCCAGCGGCTTGGCGAAGCGGGCGTCGGCGACCGTCGCCTCGATGCCGTGCTCGGCGAGCAGGTCGGCGGCCTCGAGCGCCTTGGCCACGCCGCTGCCGTAGCCCACGAGCGCGACGCGCGAGCCCGTGCGCAGCACCTCCCCGGTCCCGACCTCGATCGTGCGCACGCCGCTGCCGTCGGCCGAGGGCAGCGGCGTCCCGAGCGCCTCGCCGCGCGGGTAGCGCAGCGCGAACGGGCCGGCGTGCTCGAGGCCGGTGCGCAGGAGGTGCTCGAGCATCGCCTCGTCGCGCGGGGCGGCCAGGACGATGTTCGGCAGCGGCCGCAGGTAGGCGATGTCGAAGACGCCGTGGTGCGTCGGGCCGTCGTCGCCCACGAGGCCGGCGCGGTCCATCGCGAAGAGGACGTCGAGCTCCTGCAGGCAGACGTCGTGGACGATCTGGTCGAAGCCGCGCTGCAGGAACGTCGAGTAGATCGCGCAGACCGGCTTGAGCCCCTCGAGCGCCAGGCCCGAGGCGAACAGCACGGCCTGCTGCTCGGCGATGCCGACGTCGAAGTAGTGCTCGGGCTCGGCCTTCTGGAGGATGTTCAGGCCCGTGCCGGAGTTCATCGCCGCGGTGATGCCGACGACGCGCCGGTCACGGCGCACCTCGCGGACCATCGCGTCGCCGAAGACCTGCGTGTACTGCGGCGGCTTGGGCGGCGCGTCCGGGGACGCGGGCTTGGCCTTGGTGGGGACGCGGTTGGCGATGGAGCCGGGCTTGGCCGCGTGCCACTTCTCCATGCCCTCGAGGCCGCCCTCCTCGGCGGCCGCGAAGCCCTTGCCCTTCACCGTCGCGACGTGCACCACCACCGGCCGCCGCGCGTCGAGCGCGGCGCGCAGCGCGCGGCGCAGCGCCCGGACGTCGTGGCCGTCGATGACGCCGGTGTAGGCCCAGTCGAGCTCCTCCCAGAAGAGCCCGGGGGCCCAGAAGGACTTGATCGACTCCTTGAGCTGCGGCCCGAGGCGCTCGATCGCCGCGCCGATGCCGCCCGGGAGCTCGGTGAGGCGGTGCTCGACGCCCTCGCGGGCGTGCCAGAGCTTCGGGTTGAGGCGGACCCGGTCGAACGAGCGCGACAGCGCGCCGACGTTCGGCGAGATCGACATGCCGTTGTCGTTGAGGACGACGACGAACGGCGTCCCGAGACCGCCGGCCTGGGAGATCGCCTCGAACGCGACGCCGCCCGTCATGGCGCCGTCGCCGATGACCGCGACGACCTTGCCCGCGTCGACGTCGCCCTTCAGGCGCATGCCCTCCTTGAGCCCGACGGCGTAGCCGATCGAGGTCGAGGCGTGGCCCGCGCCCATGACGTCGTGCTCGGACTCGTGGATCGCGCAGAACGGCGCGAGGCCCTCGTACTGGCGGATCGTCGGCAGCTGGTCGCGGCGGCCCGTCAGGACCTTGTGCGGGTAGGCCTGGTGGCCGACGTCCCAGAGGATCTTGTCGCGCGGCGAGTCCAGCAGCGAGTGCAGCGCCACGGCGATCTCGCACGTGCCGAGGTTGGCCCCGAAGTGCCCGCCGATCTCCCCCACCGTGTCGATGATGTGCTCGCGGACCTCCTGCGCGACCTGCTGGAGCTGGTCCTCGTCCAGGCCGTGGAGGTCCTGGGGGCGGTCGATGCGAGGCAGGAGGGGCGTCATGAGGTGCGGGTGAAGATGAAGTCCGTGATCTGCTCGAGCTCGGCGGCGGCACCGTCGCGACCGTCGGTCGCCTGCGTCAGCGCCTGCCGGGCGGCAGCGTGGCACTCCCCCGCCAGTCTACGAGCGCCGGCGAGACCGAACTCGGACACGTACGTGCGCTTGCCGTGACGCTCGTCGGAGCCCTGGGGCTTGCCGAGGGCGTCGTCGGTCCCGGTGACGTCGAGGATGTCGTCCACGATCTGGAAGAGGACACCGAGCTCGGCGGCGTAGCGGCGCAGCTGCTGGGCGACGTCGTCGGGCATGGCGGCCAGGAGGAGTACGCACGCCACCGACGCGCCGATGAGCCGGCCGGTCTTGAGCTCGTGCAGGCGGCGCAGGTCCTCCGGCGTCTCGGCGACGCCCTGCACGTCGAGGTACTGGCCGCCGACCATCCCGTCGACGCCGGTGGCGGCCGCGAGCTCGCGGGCGGCGGCCAGGACCCGGTCCGGCGCGCCGTCCTGGGCGGTGAGCAGGTGGCGGAAGGCCTCCGCGTACAGCGCGTCGCCCGCGAGGATCGCGACGTCCTCGCCGAAGACGACGTGGCAGGTGGGGCGGCCGCGGCGCAGGTCGTCGTCGTCCATCGCCGGCAGGTCGTCGTGGATGAGCGAGTAGGTGTGGATGAGCTCGATCGCGGCGGCCAGCGGCAGGACGCCCCGTGGCTCGAGCCCGACCGCCCGTGCGGTGGCGAGCGCGAGGACCGGCCGGATGCGCTTGCCGCCCGCCAGGAGGCTGTAGCGCATCGCCTCCTCGAGGCCGTCGGTCCGTGGCGCGACCGACGGGAACCGCAGCCCCTCGAGGTAGCGGTCGACCTCCTCGCGCAGCGCGTCGGGGTAGGGCACTAGAGCAGCGTGTCCTGGCCGGGCGCGGCGGCGCCGCGGGCCAGGCGCTCCAGCTCCGCGGAGGCCTCGGAGGCGAGGACCGCGCACTGCTCGACGAGGGCCGCGGCGGCGTCGGCGCTGAGGTCGCCGGTGCGCAGCTGCTCAGCGGCCCGCTCGAGGCGCTCGACGAGGCCGTCCAGCTCGGTGGGCCGCTGCTCGCTCATCGCCGCGCATCCTCGCGCACCTCGCGCAGCGCCGCCGCCAGGATGCCGTTGACGAAGCCGGGCGCATCGGCGCCGCAGAAGGTCTTGGCGGTCTCGACCGCCTCGTCGATCGCGCCCTCAGGGGGGATCGGCGTGTCGCCGGGCGCGATCTCGGGGTCCTGCAGCTCGAGCAGCGCGACGCGCATGATCGCCTTCTCCAGCGGCGCGATGCGGTCCAGCGTCCAGCCCTTGGCGTGGCGGGCGATCACCGCGTCGAGCTCCTCGGCGCGGTCCTGCGTCGCGTGCGCCAGGGCCTTGGTGAACGCCGACGCGCCGCGGTCCAGGACCTCGTCGATCCCCCGCCCGGTCACGTCGTGCTGGTAGACCGCGAAGACGGCCGCGCGGCGCTGGTCAGTGCGTCGGGACACCCGCCACGCGCCCGCGCTAGGCGCGCGACATGTAGGCGCCGGTCTCGGTCTGCACCTTGATCCGGTCGCCGATGTTCACGAAGAGCGGCACCTGGACGACGGCGCCGGTCTCGACCGTGGCGGGCTTGTTGCCGCCACCTGAGGCCGTGTCGCCGCGCAGCCCGGGCTCGGTCTCGGTGACCTCGAGCTCGACGGAGGCCGGCAGCTGCACCGACGTCGGCGCCTCGTCGATGAAGAGCACGTCGACCTCGTCGTTGGGCTTGGTCCACTTCAGGGCGTCGGCGACCGCGGTCTCCGGCACGGCCAGCTGCTCGAAGGTCTCGGCGTCCATGAAGTGCGCGTCGGTCCCGTCGGCGTAGAGGAACTGCATCTTGCGCGCCTCGGTGCGCACGGCCCGGAACTTCTCGCCGGCGCGGAAGGTCTTGTCGATCACGTTGCCGTCGCTGGCCCGGCGCAGCTTCGTCCGCACGAACGCGCCGCCCTTGCCGGGCTTGACGTGCTGGAACTCCAGGACCTTGAAGACGGTCCCGTCGACCTCGATGTGGTTGCCGTTCTTGAGCTGGTTCGTGCTGATCACGTCAGGACAGAGCGTAGAGGGCCCGGATCGGCGGCGGCACGCCGGCGCTCGCCCTACGATCGCGCGCCGTGCTGATCTTCTCCATGGGCGTCTCGGTCGACGGCTTCGTCGCCGACCGCCACGGCGACTTCGCCTGGACGGCGCCCACCGACGAGGTCTTCGCCTGCCACCTCGAGGAGGTCGGCGGCCTCGGGGCCTACCTGCTGGGACGCCGCCTCTACGAGGCGATGCGCGTCTGGGAGACCGAGCCGGCGATGCGCACGGACGAGCTGCGCAGCCGGTTCGCCGACGTGTGGTGCGCCCTGCCGAAGGTCGTCTTCAGCCAGACCCTCGCGCGCGTCGAGGGCAACGCCCGGCTCGCCGAGGGGACGGTGGAGCAGGAGGTCGCCGCCGCGCTGGCCGCGACCGACCGCCCGGTCTCCATCGGCGGCGCGGCCCTGGCCGGGCAGGCGGTCGAGGCCGGGCTCGTCGACGAGCTGCGGATCTTCCGCCATCCGGTCGTCGTCGGCGGTGGGACGCCGTACCTGCCGCCGGTCAGGCGCGACGTCGCGCTCGAGGTGGTCGACGTGCGCCCGTTCAGCTCGGGCGTGGTGCTCGAGCGCTACCGGCGGGTCTAGCGGTCAGTCGGCGTCGTCGGCGCCGTCGTCGCGTTCCGCGGCCTCTCGGCGCGCCGCGGCCGTCTCGCGGTCGATCGCGGCCTGCTCGCGCCGCTGTGCCGCCCAGTCGCGGGCGTCGCGGTCGCGCTGCCGGTCGAGGCGCTCGCGCTCGCGGCGCTCGGCCGTGCCCTCGCGCTCGTCGGCGAGGCGTTCGCGCTCGTCGGCGAGGCGTTCGCGCTCGTCGGCGTCGCGGTCACGGCGGTCGGCCACCGCATCGCGCTGGTCGGCGACGTGGTCCCGGCGGTCGAGGGCCTCGGCGCGCTCGTCGAGGTGCGCGCTGCGGTCGGCCGGATCGTCCTCGGCCGCCGGCCGGTCGGGGCTGGATGGTCGCTCGGGCTGCTCGGCCACGCCTGGCGGTGAGGCTACTCCTCCATCGCCGTCCGGGCCAGCCGCGCTTCGACGCCCCGCACGTCGCCGTCCTCGTCGCGCAGCACCCGCACCTCGGCGAAGCCTGCTCGGGCGAGGTCGCCGGCCAGCAACGCGGGCTGCCCGGCGCCGAGCTCGAGCAGCAGGGCGCCCCCGCGGCGCAGGAACCGCGGGGCGGCGACGACGACCCGCCGCAGCAGGTCCGTGCCGTCAGCGCCGCCGTCGTAGGCCAGCGGCGTCTCGAACGCGAAGGTGTCGCGCTGCAGCAGCGGGAGGTCGGGCGTCGGGACGTACGGGACGACCGCCACGACGACGTCGACCGCGCCCCGCAGGTCAGCCGGCAGCGGCTCCAGGAGCTCGCCCGCGACGACCTCCACCCCGTTCTCGCGCGCGCAGGCGACGGCCGCCTCGTGGAGCTCCGTGGCCAGCACCCGGGCGCGCGGCCGGCGGTCCTGGAGGACCTTCGCGATCGCGCCCGAGCCGGTGCAGACGTCGATGGCCACGCCGTCCTCCGGCAGCAGCTGCGCCGCCCGCTCGGCGAGGTGCTCGGTCTGCCACCGCGGGACGTAGACGCCCGGGTCGATCCGCACCTCGACGCCGCAGAAGACGACGCCGCCGGTGATCCAGGCCAGCGGCTCGCCCGTGCGGCGACGCGCCACGAGGTCCTCGAGGCGCTCCTGGGCACCGGCGGCGCAGGCCAGCAGCTCCGCGGCCTCCTCGTCGGCGGCGACGAAGCCCTCGGAGGCCAGGAGCGCCGTCAGCCCGGCGTGGTCGGATGGCACCACCACCCCCGCATTCTGCTCACCACCGCTGCGACCAGCGCCGCCGATCCCCGCCGGATCCTGTGGATGGGCACAGACGCGAGCGCCATCTTCGTGAGCGGCGCAGTGGTCGACCGGACAGCCTCATCGGGACACTCAGCCCGTGTCCGAGTCCGAGAACGGCACGCGGCCGGCACGCGCCGCGCTGGACGTCCTGCTGACCGACGCGGCCGTGGGCAACCCGGCGATGCGGGCGGCCCGTCAGCCGCTCTTCGCCGCCCGCGCGGTCGCGAAGGTCGCTGCCCGGCCCGACCGCCTGGCCCGGCGCGGCGCCGGGTTCGCGGCTGAGCTCGGCCGCATCGCGCGCGGCAGCTCCGAGGTCGCCCCACGGCGCGCCGACCGCCGCTTCGCCGACCCCGCCTGGGAGAAGAACTGGTTCTTCCGGCGGCTGCTGCAGAGCTACCTGGCCGCGGGCGCGGCCGCGTCCCAGGTCGTGGAGGACGCGCGGTTGGACTGGCAGACCGAGACGGCGGCGCGCTTCGTCGTCGAGAACGCCCACGACCTGCTGGCGCCGACGAACTTCCCGTGGAGCAACCCGGCAGTGCTCAAGGAGACGCTCGACCAGGGCGGCGCGAACCTCGTCGTGGGCCTGCGGCGCGCCGGGCGCGACGCGATGGCCCGGCGGCTGCCGGCGATGGTCGACACGTCGCGCTTCGAGGTCGGCGGGAACCTCGCGACCACCAAGGGCTCGGTCGTCCTGCGCACGGAGGTGTTCGAGCTCCTGCAGTACACGCCGGTGACGGACACCGTCCACGAGGTGCCGCTGGTCGTCGTCCCCCCGACGATCAACAAGTACTACGTCCTCGACCTGGCGCCGGGCCGCTCGATGGTCGAGCACCTCGTGGGCGAGGGCCACCAGGTCTTCATGGTCTCCTGGCGCAACCCCGGCCAGGAGCAGGGGCACTTCGACTTCGACACCTACGCGTCGGCGATCCTCGAGGCCCGCGACGCCGTCGCCAAGATCACCAAGCAGGCGAAGGTCAACCTCATGGCCGCGTGCTCCGGGGGGCTGCTGACCGCGGGGCTGCTCGGCCACCTCGCGCGTGACGGTGCGCTGCACGACCAGGTCAACTCGCTCACGCTGCTGGTCTGCGCGCTGGACAACGCCCGGGCGGGCACGGTGAGCGCGCTGGCCCGCCGCGAGGTCGCGGCGGTCGCGGTCGCGGAGTCCGCGCGTCGCGGCTACGTGGAGGGCAAGGCCCTCAACAACGTCTTCGCGTGGCTGCGCCCCAACGACCTGGTCTGGGGCTACGTCGTCAACAACTACCTGATGGGCAAGGCGCCGCCGGCCTTCGACATCCTCTACTGGAACCAGGACGCGGTCCGGCTCGCTGCGGGCCTGCACCACGACTTCGTGCGCATCGCCCTGGACAACACGCTCGTGGAGGCCGAGGCGACGGAGGTCCTGGGCACGCCGATCGACCTCGGCGAGGTCGACCTCGACGTCTACGCCGTGGCGGGGATCAACGACCACATCGTCCCGTGGGAGAACGCGTACCGCGGCGCGCGGGTGTTCGGCGGCACGACCCGGTTCGTCCTGTCGACCAGCGGTCACATCCAGGCGCTCATCAACCCGCCGGGGCCCAAGAGCAAGTCGTCCTACCGCGTGTCGGAGGAGCTGCCCGAGGACCACGAGCAGTACCTGCACGACATCCCGACCGTGTCGGGCAGCTGGTGGCCGGACCACGTCGGGTGGCTGTCGGCCCGGGCGGGCGAGCGCAAGCCGGCGCCCAAGCGCCTGGGCGGCGCGGGGTTCAAGCCGACGGCCGCGGCGCCGGGCAGCTACGTCCACGCCGCGTGAGCGAGGCGCAGCCCGCCGCGCCGCCGCGGCGCCCGCTGTCCCCGGTGCCGGGCGGCTGGCTCGGCCGGCCGCTGGCCGAGACCCGCTGGGCCCTCGAGGCGGGACGGCTCCTGGTCGACCCCGTCGCCTACGGGCTCGGCGTGCCGCGTGGCGACGGCCGGGCGGTCGTCGTCCTGCCGGGGTTCCTCGCCGGCGACGACTCGCTGCTGCTCCTGCGTCGCTGGCTGCGCCTGGTCGGCCACCGGCCGCAGACGGTCGGCTTCACGATGAACGTCGACTGCTCGGACCGGGCGGTCGAACGCGTCGAGCAGGTCCTCGAGGCGCTGCACGCGGAGTCCGGCCGTCGCGCCGCGGTGATCGGGCACAGCCGTGGCGGGCACTTCGCCCGTGCGGTGAGCGCGCGCCGGCCCGACCTCGTCTCCCACGCCATCTCGATGGGCGCCGACCTCCAGGGCCTGTTCGGGATCAGCACGCCGACGAAGATGGCGGTCGGTGTGGCGCGGCGGGGCCTGCACCTCGCGCGGCGCTCGCGTGACCCCGCGTGCTTCCGCTCGCGGTGCGCGTGTCGCTTCATGGAGGACTACCGGCGGCCGTTCCCGGTCGACCGGGTGCGCCTGACGTCGATCTACTCCAAGGGCGACGGCGTGGTGCGGTGGGAGCGCGCGGTGGTCGAGGAGGCGACCTGCGTCGAGGTCACCGGCAGCCACATCGGCCTCATGGCCAACCGCAAGGCCTACCGGGCGATCGCGGCGGCGCTCGCCGAGCCGGAGCTGGCGGGTGAGGGCGACCCGGTCGATGCGCACGCGTAGCCACCCGCGCCTCTACGTCACCGACGCCGGCGACGGCGAGCCCGTCCTCGTCGTCACGGGCTGGACGATCTCGTCGGCGATCTTCGACGAGCTCGGCGAGCGGCTCGTCGACGCCGGCGTGCGGGTCATCGCCTACGACCACCGCGGGACGGGACGGTCGGCGTCGTGGCTCGGTCCGGTCTCCATCGCGTCGCTGGCCGCCGACGCCGCGCGGGTGCTCGACGAGCGCGAGGTGGAGTCGGCGCACGTCGTGGGCCTCTCGCTCGGCGCCGCCATCGCCCTCGAGCTCGCGGTGCGGATGCCCGCGCGCGTGCGGTCGCTGTGCCTGGTCGGCGGGACCGCGGGCGGGCCGTCGATGACGCTGCCTGGGCCGGGACCGGCGGGACGCGCGCTGGCGGCGCTGGGGCGCGACTCGCTGCGGCGCCTGGGCCTGTGGCCCGCCGCCCTGCTGTTCTCGGACGAGTTCCGGCGCGAGCATCCGGAGCGCGTCAAGGAGCTCACCGAGCCCTTCATCCGCCACCGCCCGCCGCCGTGGGCGATCGGCTGGCAGACGCTCGCGGCGTCGTGCTTCAGCCGCGCCGCGTCGTTGGGCGACGTCTCCGCCCCGACCCTCCTGCTCCACGGTGGCGCGGACGTCATGGTCCCGCCGCGCAACGCGAAGGTCATGGCCCGTGCGCTGCCCGACGCCGAGCTCCACGTCGTCCCGGGCGCGGGGCACGCCGTCGTCTTCGAGCGCCCCGACGAGACCGTCGACCTCATGCTCGACTTCTTCGCCCGCCACGCCACGCGCGTGCCCCCCGCGGCGGACCGGCGCGACGTCGTCGTCGAGCGCCTGACGCGCCCCTTCGCCCTGCACGCCGGCGCGGCGCGCAACACCCTCCAGCTCGTGGGCGTGGGCCGGCCGCGACGGCGCCCTCCGCCCTGACCTCTGCGAAGAAGGGGACAGTCCCCTTCTTCTCACGCACCCACGATCGCCGATGAACACGGGAGTCTCGTGGGGTCGGCGCGTGGCGTCCTCGGCGCGCGGGTGAGAAGAATGGGTCAGACCCCTGCTTCTCACGCGGTGCGGCGCCGTCCTCGAGCGGCCTACGAGGTGGTCGGCCCTGCACGCCCGCCCAACACGCACCACGCTGCAGCTCGGGCGCGGGCGTCCGCGGCGGCGGGGGCAGGACTGACCCCCGGTCGGCGTCCGGATCGGTGCGGCGTGCGACGCTTGGCCCATGCTCTCCGTCGTCCTCGCGGTCGCTGCCGCGCTTGCCGCTCCCGGCCCTCCCGGACTCGACCGGACGGCCATCGCCGACGCCGCGGGTGGCGCTGGCTTCGGGCCGCAGGCCGACGCGATCGCGGCGGCGGCCCTACCCGGGGTGACGATGGAGCGGACCATCGTGCGGCGGGCGCCGGCTCGCCGCGGGACGTCGCGGCTCGGCGGCCGTCCCGATCTGCCGCCGACCACGCCCTGGCCGGTCTGCCAGGGCCGCCCGATGGCCTTCCTCGGCCAGGTCCGCCTCGCGGAGCTGCCTCGTGGCTACCTCCCGGAGCTGCCCCGCGCGGGGCTGCTGTCCTTCTTCACGGACGTCGAAGGCGAGGATCCCGGGTCGTGGCTCACGGGCGGCCGCTGCTCGACCGTCATGCGCCTTCCCCTGGGTCGTGGCCGGCTCGAGCGCCGCGCGACTCCCCGGCGCCAGCGGCCGCTGGTACTCCGCTCGGCGCGCGTGAGGCTCCGTGGGCACGCCAGCCTCCCGGCCTCCGAGGACACGCGGGTCGCTGCGCCGCTTCAGCACATTGCGATCTCCGACTTCGAGCCGTGGTTCCGCTTCCGCGAGGACCTCCGCGGGACACGGGAGCCGTTGCACCACCTCGGCGGCTATGCCGACTTCGGACAGCTCGACCCGCGCCGGTGGGAGTGCTCCAGGTCCGTGCCCGTCACCAAGTGGCGCCTGCTGCTCCAGGTCGAGTGGGACGAGCCGCTCGGCTTCATGGTGGGCGACGGCGGCGTCCTGTTCGTCCACGTCCGCGAGTCCGACCTGCGCGCCGGCCGGTTCGACCGGCTGTGCTCGAGCCTCGAGCAGGGCTAGGCGGCGAGCCGTCGGGGCGCCTGGGCCGCCGGCCGGAGGTCGTGGCCCGTGTCGAAGACGCAGTCGGGGTCGTAGGTGCGCTTGACCTCGCGCAGGCGGCGGAAGTCGGCGGGCGTGTAGGCGTCGGCGGTCCGGGTGGTGTCGCTGAGGAAGTTGCGGAAGGCGCCGCCGGTGGCGTAGGCGGCGAGGGCCGGGGTGCTGCCCGGGTCGGCGTCGACGGTCAGCGAGAACGGGACGTCGCGGTGGCCGGTCGGCCCGCCGGCATGGCCCATCGCGCCGCCCCAGTGACGGACCTCGATGGCGTTCCCGGGACCGTCCGGCGCGGCGATGGCGTCGACGAGCGCCGCGACGAGGCCGTGGGGCAGGTCGCGGACGAGCTCGAACTGCCGGGGCGACACCCCGCTCTGCATCGCGGCCCGCGCGTAGGGCACCGGGCGCCAGCCGTCGACGAGCGGCGCGCCGCCCCCGGTCTGCCACAGCGGCGTCAGCGCGCGCCGCGCGCGGGCCGGCGTGCCGAGGTGCAGGCCGCGCACGGCGACGACCGGGCCGTCGATCCGCGGGTCCGGCGACGAGCGGTGCAGGACGACCGTCGCGCTCAGCTCGTCGCCGGCGTCCTCGATCCAGTCGCGGAAGCGCAGCAGCAGGTCGGCGGCATGGGCGATCGGGAAGTACGCGGTGCCGGCGACGACGCGCGAGACGCGGTGCAGGCGGACCTCGAGCCCGGTGACGACGCCGAAGCTCCCGCCGCCGCCACGCAGCGCCCAGTGCAGGTGGGCGTGCTCGCCGGGCCCGGCGCTGACGAGCGCCCCGTCGGCGGTGACCACGTCGGCGCGCAGCAGGTTGTCGGCCCCGAGCCCGAAGCGCCGCGCGAGCTGCCCGACGCCGCCGTGCAGCGTGTAGCCGCCCACGCCGACGCTCGCGTGCGTGCCGGAGACCGGCGCGAGGCCGAGCGGCGCCGCGGCGGTCAGGACGTCACCCCACGTCGCGCCAGGCCCGACGCGCGCGGTCCGCCGGTCCGGATCGACGAGGACCTCGCGCATCGCGGTCGTGCGCAGGAGCAGCGCGCCCTCGACCCGCGCGTGCGTCCCGTGGCCGGTGGCCTGCGTGACGAGCCGCAGCCCGTGCTCGCGCGCGGCGCGCACCGCGGTCTGGACGTCAGCGGCGCACATCGCCTCGACCACCAGCGCGGGCCGCTGGTCGCTGGCCCCGGTCCAGGTCGTGCACAGGGCCGTGTAGGCGTCGTCACTCGGGAGCGCGACCCGGCCGCGGGCATGGCGGCGGATCTGACCTGCCGCGCGGGCGGCGGAGGCGCTCGTGGTGGCCGGCTGGGTCGTCGTCGCGGTCATCGTGTCGGTCAAGACCGGGGCCGCGGCGAGAACTCATCGGTCCTGGGTGACGCCTCGTGCATGTCAGGCATGCACGAGGCGTCACCCGGGTGTGCTCAGGCCGCCACCGGCACCCCGAGCGGCTCGGCGTCCACCACCGGGTCGCGCGCGAACCAGCCCGCGCAGTGCGGGCAGCAGCTCCACGACAGCTCGCGCTCGGCCAGCCAGAAGAGGTGATCGGCGCCCGGGGCGCGGCAGGCGACCTCGAGCCGGCCGTTGGCGGCGTGGCGCCGGAGGCGCGCCCAGGCGGGCACGCGTCCGGCGTCGAGCGGCGCCCCCACGCGCCGGACGACCTCGATGGTCACCCCCACGGCCATGACCGTAGTGGTCGGCCCGGCGGATCTGCGCTTCAGTGCGCAGTTGGCGCGGTGAGGTCCAGCGCCAGCGTCTGGCCCACGAGCTGCGCGCCGAAGAGCTCGCGGCGCGGCTCCTCGTCGACGAGCCGGAAGCCCGCCGCGTCGTAGATCCGGCGGGCGCTCACGAGCACGTCGACGGTCCAGAGCTCGAGGTGCTGGTAGCCGGCATCGCGCGCGAAGGCGATGCACGTGTCGACGAGGACCCGACCGACGCCGCGACCGCGGGCGTCGGGGTGGACGAGCAGGACGCGGAGCTTGGCGACCGCCTCGTCGCCGGTCCGCACGCAGACGATCGAGCCGGCGCGCGCACCGTCGACCTCGGCGATCCAGCCGGCCTCCCGGGCCGGGTCGTGGTCGCGCAGGAAGCCGAGCAGCACCTCGGCGGCCGAGCGCTCGAAGGTCGCGTCCCAGCCGAACTCGCGGGCGTAGAGCTCGCCGTGGGCCTGGACGACCCACCCGAGGTCGCCGGGCTGGCCGAGTGGGCGCAGGACGACGCCGTGCACGTCCTGCACCCTGCCCGAAGCGCTCGCCGGCCGCCATGCCGACCGGCGATGCCAGCGATCAGGTGCCCCTCAGCGGCTGGGCGCCGCGGGGGACGCCGGCGCAGCGGCTCCGGCGGCCGGCTGCCCGCCGGCGGGCGGCATCTCGCCCTCGGGGGCGAAGGCGAGCGCCCAGACGACGATCGCGACCACCATCGCCACGAGCGTCGCGGCGAGGCGGGCCCACGGGGGCTCGGCGGGACGGAGCGGCACCGCAGGGCTCGACGCCGCGGGCACGTGGGCCTCCAGGACGTCGGTGGACAGCGCGCGGGACGGGGCGACGGTCGACATGGGCGCGGATCCAAGCGGCGGTCGGTTTCGGCCGGGCGTCGCTGCCCGTTACAGCCGTGTTTCGCCACCGTTTCGCGCCCGTCGCCCACTTCGTCACGAGCACGATGCACGCTGTTCACAAAGCGTCCGCAGACTGCCGCGCCATGACACCGACCATCGCCGCCCCCGGCGTCGCCGCTCCCACCGTCGCGTCGCCGAGGGGACGGTGGATCGACCACTGGGAGCCCGAGGACGAGACCTTCTGGGAGACGCGCGGCAGGTCCATCGCGCGCAAGAACCTCGTCTTCTCGATCTTCGCCGAGAACCTCGGGTTCTCGATCTGGGTGATCTGGGGCATCGTCGTCCTGAACCTCGCGAACATCGGGATCGCCCTCAGCGTCGACGAGCTCTTCATCCTCACGGCCGTCCCGAACCTGGTCGGGTCGTTCCTGCGGATCCCCTACACCTTCGCGGTCCCGCGCTTCGGCGGACGGCTGTGGACGACGATCTCCGCGTCGCTGCTGTTCATCCCGTGTCTGCTGCTGGCGATCGTCGTGCCGTCGGGGTGGCTGGCCGACCAGTCCCACGACACGCAGCTGCTGGTCCTCCTGCTCTGCGCGGCGACGGCGGGCTTCGGCGGAGGCAACTTCTCCTCCTCGATGGCCAACATCTCCTTCTTCTACCCGGAGGGCAAGAAGGGCCTGGCCCTCGGCCTGAACGCCGCCGGCGGCAACCTCGGCGTCGCCATGTCCCAGCTGCTCGTGCCGCTCGTGCTCATCATCGGGGTCCCGGCGGCCGCCGTGAAGCTGCCGGTCCACGAGGTCCACATGGCCTACGCCGGCCTGGTCTGGCTGCCGTTCGTGGTCGCCGCCGCGTTCTGCGCCTGGTGGTACATGGACTCGCTGACCCAGGCCAAGGCCGACAAGGTCTCCTACAAGCGGGCCCTGAGCAGTCGGCACACCTGGATCATGTCGGTGCTCTACATCGGCACGTTCGGCAGCTTCATCGGCTACTCGTTCGCCCTGCCGCTGGTGATCAAGAACACCTTCCCGGAGTTCCTGGCCCAGCACACCTTCATCGCGACCTACCTCGCCGGCCTGGGGTTCGTCGGGGCGCTGCTCGGCTCCATCGCGCGGCCCGCCGGCGGCTGGCTCGCCGACCGGCTCGGCGGCGCCAAGGTCACGCTCGCGTGCTTCGTCGGCATGGCGGCCTTCACCGTCCTGGCCATCGTCGGCGTCAACCAGCGCTCGTTCGCGACGTTCTTCGTCGCCTACATGCTCATCTTCGTCCTGTCGGGCGCCGGCAACGGCTCGACGTACCGGATGATCCCGTCGATCTTCGCCGCGCTCGGGCGGCGGGAGGGTGGCGATCCCGTCGACTTCAAGCGCCGTGCCGCGGCCGTCATCGGCATCGCCGGCGCGATCGGCGCCTTCGGCGGCTTCCTCATCCAGCTCGTCTTCCGCCAGGCCTCGCTCGACGTCGCGGCCGCCGTCAAGGCCGCGACGAGCCCGGCCGAGAAGGTCGCGGTCGCCGCCGCCGAGGCGGACTGGTCCCTCGGCGCCCTATACGTCTTCCTCGGCGCCTACGCGATCTTCGCCGTCATCACCTGGGCGGTGTACCTGCGCCGGACGCCCAGCGGCATCGCCGGCCCCGACGGCCGCCCGGTCTAGGCGACCTCGCGCTCGCGCGCGCGGACCCGGCGCAGGGCCGCGCGCGACGCGCGCACCTGCCCGGGCTGCGCGGCCAGCGGCACCTTCCACAGCGGGCTGAGGACCGCGTCGAGCACCCGGCTGGGGACGGCCTCCTGGTAGTCGGCGAGGTCGTCGTCGCCCACGCCCCCGCCCACGTACACGAACGCCCGGCCGTCCTCGGCGAGGTGCAGGTAGGCGCGCGTCTCGCAGTGCTTGTAGGCCTGGATGCGCAGCCCGTCCACGCACAGCACGTCGTACATCCACATGAAGTCCCCGACGACGGGCTCGCCGACGAGCGCGAGCAGCGGACCCCCCTCGGGCGCGTGGCCCTGGTGCGTCTTCCCCTTGACCTTGGTGCTGAGCAGCATGCGCGCCAGCGTCCCGCCGGGCACGGCACGGGACCACACGCGAGGCGCGCAGCACTGCGGCGGATCGGCGTAGAGTCGCCCCATGAGCCCCATCCCCGGCAAGGGCCACGCCCCCACGCCGCTCGAGCTGACCACCGCGGACGGCCAGAAGGTGAAGCTCAAGGTCCCCGGGCTGCCCGAGCCGGTCCGGCCGCGCGGCTACGAGGAGCGCGGAGGCGACGAGCCGCCGCGCGAGGACCCGCGGCCGCCGGGCGTGAACCCGGACCACGCCGCGGGCTGACCCCCGACGTCAGTCGAGCTCGTCGCGGTCGCCGAGCTCGATCCGCGAGGGCGCGTCCGAGCCCTCGGGGTGCAGGACGAACGTCTCGACCGACAGGCCGTCGACGAGCGTGTCCGTCGCGCTGGTGAACGCACGCACCCGACGACCGGTGAGCCGCTCGACCGGCTCGCAGAACTCCCGCAGGCTCGCGTGCTGGAAGACCATCCGCGTCTCGCGCAGGCGCTGGTGCTCGCCGATGCGCACCAGGCTGCGCTCCGCCGGGGTCAGCGTGTCCTCGAGCACGACGACGAGCACGTCACGGCCGGCCCACGCGGTGCGCGCGGCCGTCGGCCCGCGGCCGAACTGCTCCTTGTAGAGCCGCACCATCTCGTTGGAGATCTCGAGCAGGACCGAGCGGTCGCGGTCGCCCGCCGTCGCCTCGTGGGTGGCCGTCACCGGATCGTGCGCGGGGTCCACGGGTCCTGCGGTGCGGTGCTGGCGATGTGCGCGGGCAACAGGGCTCCTCGAAGTGGGTCCGACCTTCGAGCGACGCGGCCTCCCCTGCTCCGGAGACGCCAGGCCGACCTCGTTGTCCTGAGTGCGATGCACGCCCGGACGAACCGGCGCGGCACCTCGGGGCGGGAAGATACCTCGCCCACCGGCAGATGCCGGCGTTCGCCCTGGAGGGCCGTCGGAGAGCGTCACCGCTACCGTCGCGGCCATGGCCAAGCGCTCCTCCCGCGACCGCGTCGTGTGGTCCTCGAGCGACGGCGACCTGCGCAAGGCGCGCGACCCCGCCCTCAAGGCCCGGATGCAGGGCGACGGCCGCGTGCGCGTGCGCCGCGAGACCAGCGGGCGGCGCGGCAAGGCGGTCACCACGGTCAGCGGCGTGCCGGTGGACGACGCCGCCCTCAAGGAGCTGGCCGGCCGCCTGAAGAAGCGCTGCGGCGTCGGCGGAGCCATCAAGGACGGCGTGATCGAGCTGCAGGGCGACCACCGCGACGTGGTTGTCGAGCTCCTGCGCGCCGAGGGGCACGACGTCGTGCTCGCCGGCGGCTAGACCCTCGGCGTCAGCGCCTGCGGTCGCGGTCGAAGCGCCGCCGGTCGCGCTTGGTCGGCCGACCACCGTGCTCGGGCACCGCCATCGCCGCCAGCCGCCGCACGAGCGCCGCGCGCTCACGCGCCTCGACGCTGTCGGGCGTCTCCTCGTAGAGCCGCTGGGCCTCACCGGCCGGGCCGCGGCGCTCGGACGTGGCGCGCACCACCACCGTCCGGCGGACCTGGCCGACCGTGATCTCGAGCTCGTCCCCGGGCCGGACCTCCTTGGACGGCTTGGTCGCCTGGCCGTTGAGGTGCACCCGGCCGCCCTTGACCGCGTCGGCCGCGAGCGCGCGCGTCTTGGCGAAGCGCGCCGCCCACAGCCACTTGTCGAGGCGCACCGGCGCCGACGACCCGTCCATGGCCCTGATGCTGGCAGCATCGGGCCGGTGCCCGCCGCCGCGCCGACCGTCGTCGAGCCCGAGACGCCCCACGGACCTGCACGGGTCCACCTCCACGCGCCCGAGGCCTCGCCGCGGGCGGCGCTGCTGCTCGGCCACGGCGCGGGCGGCGGCGTCGCGGCGCCCGACCTGCTGGCGGCGACCGAGACGGCCCTGCAGCGGGGCGTCCTCGTCGGCCTGGTGGAGCAGCCCTACCGCGTCGCGGGACGGCGATCGGTTGCGCCCACCCACCAGCTCGACGCCGCCTGGGAGGCGGTCGTCGCCCACCTGCGCACGGGCCCCCTCGCGGACCTGCCGGTCCTCCTCCAGGGCGGACGCTCGTCCGGCGCCCGCGTCGCCTGCCGCACCGCCACGGCGACCGGGGCCGCCGGCGTCCTGGCCCTCGCCTTCCCGCTCGAGCCTCCGACGCGCAAGCCCGGCGCCGAGCGCAGGTCCCGCCTGCCCGAGCTCGAGGCCGTGGCCGTGCCCGTGCTCGTCGTCCAGGGCGAGCGCGACCGGTTCGGCATCCCGCCCGCGGCGCCGCCCGCGCGGGAGGTCGTCGTGCTCAAGGGCGACCACGCCCTCAAGGCCGATCGCGCGCGGTTGCAGGACGCCCTCGGGGGCTGGCTGCAACGGCTCCTACCCTGAGCCTCGTGCACGTCGAGATCTGGTCGGACATCGCCTGCCCCTGGTGCTACGTCGGCAAGCGCCGCTTCGAGGCGGCGCTGGCGGCGTTCGAGCACCGCGACGCCGTCACCGTCACCTGGCGCTCGTTCGAGCTCGACCCCCACGCGCCGGTCGAGCGCGGGGTCGACGGCGCGACGCACTTGGCCGAGAAGTACGGGGTCACGCGCGACGAGGCGCTGGCGATGCAGCAGCGGCTGAGCGACGTCGCCGCCGGCGACGGCCTGGACTACGACCTCGAGCACGCCCGCGGCGGCAGCACGTTCGACGCCCACCGCCTCGTGCACCTCGCCGCCCAGCACGGCAGGCAGGACGCCATGGAGGAGCGGCTGTTCGCCGCCTACCTGGCCGAGCGCGAGCTCGTCTCCGACCACGCGACGCTCCAGCGCCTGGGCGAGGAGGTGGGCCTCCCCGCCGACGAGGTGGCCGACGCGCTGGCCTCGAACCGCTTCGCCGACGAGGTCCGCGACGACGAGCGCACCGCTGCCGGACTGGGCATCAGCGCGGTCCCGTTCTTCGTCGTCGACCGCGCCTACGGCACCTCGGGCGCGCAGCCCGCCGAGCTCCTCACGCAGCTGCTCGAGAAGGCCTGGGCCGAGCGCCCGCAGGTCACCGTCGTCGGCGAGGGCGACAGCTGCGGCGTCGACGGCTGCTGATCAGGCCACCGCGGCCGCGGCGCGGCTGAAGCGCCCGGCCAGCGTCCGCAGGTGGGCCGAGAGCTCGGGCGAGCCCTCGACCTCGAAGTCGACGCCGAGCATCGCGATGCGCAGCGCGAGCCAGTCCAGCGAGTCGTCGCCGGTGCGGTAGGTGCAGCTGGTCTCGTCGCGCGGCTCCACGCGCCCCCAGAGGTGCGGCATCCGCGCCGTCACCTCGTCGGCGGGGGCGAAGAGCGTCACCCGCGCCTCGTAGCGGTAGTTCGCGGTCGACAGCGTCCGGGCGACGTAGGCCGCCGGGTCGTCGTCGGGCAGCTTGCGCGGCGCGAAGCGCACGCCGGTCGAGGCGGGCCGGGTGATCCGGTCCAGCCGGAAGGTCCGCCAGTCCGCGCGCGCGAGGCACCAGGCGACGAGGTACCAGCGCGAGCCGAGGTGGACCAGCGCGTGGGGCTCGACGTCGCGGCGGGTGTCGACGCCGTCGCGTCCGCGGTAGCCGAAGCGCACGCGCTCGGCGTCCCGGCAGCCCGCGGCGAGCACCGTCAGGCACTCCGGGTCGACGGTCGGGCCGGGCGGCGCGAGCGTCGCCGTGGCGACCTGCAGCGCCTGCACCCGGCGGCGCAGGTGGCCGGGCAGCACCTGCTCGAGCTTCACGAGCGCGCGGACGGCCGTCTCCTCGATCCCGGCCACGGCGGTCGAGGCCGCCGTGCGCAGGCCCACGGCGATGGCGATCGCCTCGTCGTCGTCGAGCAGGAGCGGCGGCATCGCCGTCCCCGCGCGCAGGCGGTAGCCGCCCGCAGGGCCGGTGAGCGACTCGACCGGGTAGCCGAGCTCGCGCAGGCGCTCGACGTCGCGGCGGACCGTGCGCCCCGACACCTCGAGGCGCTCGGCGAGCTCGTGGCCCGGCCAGTCCCGTCGCGCCTGCAGGAGCGAGAGGAGCTGGAGCAGCCGACCGGAGGTCGCGGTCATGGTCGCGGACACTCTCGCATGTCCCGGCCAGATCCTGTCCTAGATCCGATCTAGCGTGCCGCGCCATGGAGATGACCGGGAGCGAGCCTGCCATCCAGGTGCAGGGGCTGCGCAAGTCCTTCGGGGACGTCCACGCGCTGCAGGGGGTCGACCTCGAGGTCGCGCCGGGCACCGTGCTCGGCCTGCTGGGACCCAACGGCGCCGGCAAGACGACGGCGGTGCGCGTCATGACCACGCTGCTGCGACCGGACGCCGGGAGCGTCCGGGTCGCGGGGCTCGACGCGGTGAAGGACGCGGCCGCGCTGCGGGCCAAGATCGGCCTGGCCGGGCAGTACGCCGCGGTCGACGAGCTGCTGACCGGCGAGGAGAACCTCGTGATGGTCGGCCGGCTCTACGGCGAGAGCCGCAGGGCGGCCAAGGCGCGGGCCGCACAGCTGCTCGAGCGCTTCTCGCTCACCGAGGCGGCCAAGCGGCCGTCGAAGACGTACTCGGGCGGCATGCGCCGCCGGCTCGACCTCGCCGCGGCGCTCGTGGCCAAGCCGCCGGTGCTGTTCATGGACGAGCCGACGACGGGGCTCGACCCGCGCAGCCGCATCGACCTGTGGGAGACCATCGAGGAGCTCGTGGACGCGGGCACGACGGTCCTCCTCACGACCCAGTACCTGGACGAGGCCGACCGCCTGGCCGACCGCATCGCGGTGATCGACCGAGGTCAGGTCATCGCCGACGGCACCGCCGACGAGCTCAAGGACCGCGTCGGCGGCGAGCGCGTCGACGTGACGCTGGCCGACCAGGCCGACGGCGAGCGGGCCGCCGCGGCGCTCGAGGCGATGTCCGACGAGCGCCCGGCGGTGAGCGGCGCGACGGTGAGCGTGGCGGTGCGCCAGCGCTCCGGCGCGATCGTGCAGGCGGTGCGCCGCCTCGAGGAGGCAGGCGTGGAGGTCGAGGACCTCGCGGTCCGCCGGCCCACGCTGGACGACGTGTTCCTGGCCCTCACCGGCCACGCGGCCGACCCGCAGGGCGATGGCGACGGAGACGGCGAACCCGGCAAGGACCGGGAGGAGGTGGCCGCATGAGCCGCGTGGTGTCCGACACGCTCGTGCTGACCGAGCGCAACCTGCTGCGCCTGCCGCGCGCGCCCGACCTGCTGGTCGCCTTCACGCTGCAGCCGATCATGTTCGTGCTGCTGTTCGTCTACGTCTTCGGCGGGGCGATCAACACGCCGGGCTTCGACTACGTCGACTTCCTGATCCCGGGGATCATCGTCCAGAACATCTCGTTCGGCGGCTTCGTGACCGCGATCGGCCTGGTCGAGGACATGAACCGCGGCCTCATCGACCGCTTCCGGTCGCTGCCGATGTCGCGCTGGGCGGTGCTCGCCGGGCGCACGATCGCCGACGTCGTCACGAACCTCGTCGGGATCGTGATCCTGCTGGCCACGGCGCTCATCATCGGGTTCTCGTTCGACGCGAACGTCGTGGAGGTCGTCGGCGGCATCGGCCTGCTGCTGCTGTTCGGCTACGCGTTCTCGTGGGTCTTCGCGTACATCGGCCTGGTCGTGAACACGCCGGAGGCGGCCAACTCCTTCGGGTTCATGGCGATCTTCCCGCTGACGTTCATCTCGTCGGCCTTCGTGCCGGTCGACTCGATGCCCGCCGGGCTCGAGTGGTTCGCGGAGATCAACCCGTTCACGGTCGTCGTCGACGCGATGCGGACCCTGTGGGTCGGCGCCGACGGCGGCAGCGTCCTGGGCGCCATCGCCTGGTCGGTCGCCATCACCGCGATCTTCGCGCCGCTGGCCGTCGCGAAGTACCGCAAGGCCCAGGCGCGCTAGCCGCGAGGGTCCGCCGGACTGCGGGCAGGCGGGCCGGGGTGTCACCCTGGCCCGCCGACCCCCGCCTCGCCGATGGACGAAGGACCCCGCATGACCGCCGACGCCGAACCCGCCGCCTCCACCTCGCAGGCCGCGGACCCCACCTCCCCCACGACCTTCGCCGACCTCGGCCTGCGCGACGAGCTCATCGCCGCCGTCACCGCACTCGGCTACGAGGAGCCCACGCCGATCCAGCGCGAGGCGATCGAACCGCTGGCGGCGGGCCGCGACCTGCTGGGCCAGGCGGCGACCGGCACCGGCAAGACCGCTGCGTTCGCGCTGCCGATGCTCCAGCGCCTCGAGCGCGGTCGTGAGGACCGGCGGCCGATGGGCCTCGTCCTCGTCCCCACGCGCGAGCTGGCGGTCCAGGTGTCGGAGGCCGCCCACAAGTACGGCCGCGGCCTGGCCGCGCGGGTCGTCCCGATCTACGGCGGCCAGCCCATGCGCCGCCAGCTGCGCGAGCTGCAGGACGGCGTCGACGTCGTCGTGGCCACGCCGGGCCGCGCGCTGGACCACGTCAAGCGCCGCACGCTCGTGCTCGACGCCGTCGAGGTCGTCGTGCTCGACGAGGCCGACGAGATGCTCGACATGGGCTTCGCCGAGGACCTCGAGGCGCTGCTGGCCGCCGCGCCCGAGCGCCGCCAGACCGTCCTGTTCTCCGCGACGATGCCGCCGCGCCTCGAGCGCATCGCCCAGGGCCAGCTGCGCGACCCCGTCCGCCTGACCGTCGGCCGCGAGGCGCCCGCGCCGGGCGAGGCGCCGCTCGTGCGCGAGACGGCGCACATGGTCGCCCGCGCGCACAAGCCCGCCGCGCTCGGCCGCGTCCTCGACGTCGAGGCGCCGACCGCCGCGCTGGTCTTCTGCCGCACCCGCGACGAGGTCGACCAGCTCACGGAGTCGCTCAACGGCCGCGGTCACCGCGCCGAGGCACTGCACGGCGGGCTGAGCCAGGAGCAGCGCGACCGCGTCATGGGCCGGCTGCGCGCCGGCGCGGCCGACCTCCTCGTCGCGACCGACGTCGCCGCTCGCGGCCTCGACGTCGAGCAGCTCACCCACGTCGTCAACTACGACGTCCCGGCCTCGCCCGAGGCCTACGTCCATCGCATCGGCCGCGTCGGGCGGGCCGGGCGCGAGGGCGCGGCGATCACGCTCGCCGAGCCGCGCGAGCACCGGCTGCTCAAGGCGATCGAGCGCGTCACGCGCCGCCGCATCCCCGTCGAGCGCCTGCCGACCGTCGCCGACCTCCGCGCCCGGCGCATGGAGCTCACGCGCTCGGGCGTCGAGGAGGCGCTGGCCGACGGCGAGCTCGAGCCCTACCGCGCGGTCCTCGACGCGCTCGTGGCCGAGCACGACCTCGTCGACGTCGCCCTCGCCGCCATCCGCCTCGCGCACGAGGCCACGGGCGCCGGCGTCGAGGACGAGCCCGAGGAGATCCCCGACGTCCCGGCGCGCAAGGAGCGCCGCGAGCGGGGTCCCGGCGGGCCCCGGGGCGACGACCGGCGCAGCGCCGAGCGGCGCGGCGACGGCGATCGGGGCGGCGGCGACCGCGGTCCGGCCGGCCCGACGGCGCGCATCTTCATCGGCGCCGGCCGCGCAGCCGGCGTGCGCCCGCAGGACCTCGTCGGCGCGATCACCGGCGAGACGCGCCTGCAGGGCAGCGACATCGGCGCGATCCACATCGCCGAGCGCTTCGCCCTCGTCGAGGTGCCCGAGCCGGCCGCGGACTTCGTCGTGCGCGCGCTGCGCCAGACGAAGATCAAGGGCCAGAAGCCGACGATCCGCCGCGACCGCGAGGAGGCGCCGCCGCCCCGGGCAAAGGGGCGGCGCACGGACCGGCCGCCGACCGGGTAGCCCTCGGGCATGGCGAAGGACCACGGCTCCCAGGTGAAGGACGACAAGACCTACGAGGGCCTGCGCAAGAGCGGCGCGAGCAAGCAGAAGGCAGCGCGCATCGCCAACGCGAAGGCCGGCGGCGGCAACCCGTCCAAGAAGGGCGGCAAGGCCTCCAGCTACGAGGACCAGACGAAGGACCAGCTGCTCAAGAAGGCCCGCGAGGTGGGCATCGAGGGCCGCTCGAAGATGGACAAGCAGGAGCTCGTCTCCGCCTTGCGCAACAGCTGACGCCCAAACCCGACCGCAGCGGTGCGGTTTGGCTAGGTTCTAGGTCATGCACGACCTGCTGCAGGACCCGCCCGCGTGGTACGTCCTCGGGCCGCTCGTCGGCCTCGTCCTCGTCGGCCTGCTCGCCTTCGTGAACGTCCGCATGGGCGTGCTCGGCGGCTGGTCGGACGTCATCGAGCGCGCCTCCGGGCGCACCCCCGCCCTGGGCTGGAAGGGCTGGTTCGTCCTCGGCATCGTCCTCGGCGGCCTGCTGTTCCGCCTGCTGGCCGGCGTCTCCACCACCGGTGAGGGCACCGGCTGGGCGGGCCGCGCCTTCGGCGACGACGGGACGCTCGTGGTCGCCGCCGTCCTGGTCGGCGCGGGTGCGCTCGTCGGCTTCGGCGCGAAGTCTGCGGGCGGCTGCACGTCGGGCAACGGCCTGAGCGGCGCGTCGTTCGGCTCGCCGGGCGGCATGGTCGCGATGGCGACGTTCATGGGCACCGCCATCGTCGCGAGCTTCCTGCTGGAGGCGATCTCGTGACCCGCGTGCGCGTCGCCTGCACCCTCTTCGGGGTCGCGTTCGGCTTCCTGATCTCGTGGGCGACGATGACCGACCCGGCGACGATCCACGCGATGCTGCAGCTCGAGGACAGCTACCTGTTCCTCATGATGGGCAGCTCGGTGGCCGTGGGCTTCGTCGGGGTGCGCCTCGCGCGCCGCCACCTGCAGCGCGCCGTCCTCACCCGCGAGCCGATCTCGTGGTCGATCCAGAAGCCCGAGGCGCGCCACGTCTGGGGCTCGGCGCTCTTCGGCCTCGGCTGGGCGATCACCGAGTCGTGCCCCGGCCCGATCACCGCGCAGCTCGGCCAGGGCGAGACGTGGGCGCTGGCCACCGGGGCCGGCGTCGTGCTCGGCGTGAGCCTCGCGCTGCGCCGCGCCCGCCTGGCGGCCACCGCGCCCGCCGCCCAGGCCGTCAGCCCGACCCGGTCGACGCCGGCTCGTCCGGCGTCCCCGCTGGGTGGGCTGGTGCCCCAGAGCGCCCCGGAGTAGGTCCGTCGTCGTGGGCGGCCCGGTGCGGGCCGCCCGCCACGAGGTGCGAGACGCGCGGCTGCGAGCCCTCCGCCAGCAGCGACCGCGCCTTGGCCTCGAACTCCTGGTCGCGCACCGTCACCCGCTCGGCGTGCTGGCGCAGGTGCTCGCCCCACGTGCTCGTCAGCCACGCCTCCACGAAGCGCCGCGGCTCGCCGGCGTCCTGGAAGAGCGCCCAGCGCGTCGCCCCCGTGCGCCGGCGGCTGCGCCCCACGGGCTCCATCGCCGCGCGGAACGCCTCCGCACGATCCTCGGGCACGTCGTACTCGATCGTCACGAGCACGGGCCCGGCAGTGAGCGCCGGCTCGACGGCCAGGTGCGGCTCGGGCCAGTGGTGCGACGGCGACAGGTCGACGTCGAGCGCGCGCAGGGCCGAGCCCCGCGCCAGGACGCCGCCCGCCAGCAGTGCGACGGCGGTCGCGCCGAACGTCGTCGCCAGGCTCGTGTGCTGGGCGACGACGCCCCACGACGCCGCGCCGAGCGCCTGCCCGCCCATGAACACCAGCTGGTAGAAGGCCAGGCCGCGCGCCCGGGCCCACGCGGGCAGCATGGACTGCGCCCCGGCGTTCATCGACGACATCACCGTGATCCACGCAAGCCCGAGGGGCGGGAGCGCGAGGACCGCCAGGGCGACGGCGTCGGCCACCGCGAGCAGCGCCAGGCCGAGCGCGTAGACCACCGAGGCCGCCGCCACGAGCGCGTTGAGCGACAGGCGTGCGCGCAGCCGCGGCAGGACGAACGCGCCCGACACCGCACCGACACCGACCGCGCCGAGCAGCAGCCCGTAGCCGCCGGACTCGAGCTCGAGCCGGTCACGCGCCACGACCGGCAGCAGCGCCCACAGCGCGCTGGCGGGGACGATGAACAGCGCGGTGCGCACGAGCAGCCGGCGCAGCGCCGGCGCGCTGCGCACGAAGCGCGCACCCGCGAGGATCGCGTCGCCGAACGGCTCGGTCCCCAGCGTGCGCTCCTCCACCGGGCGCGCCCACCGCGACAGGGCTCCCACGGTGGCCAGGAACGAGACGGCGTTGACGGCGAAGACGACCCCCGGCCCCGCCGCCGCCACGAGCACGCCCCCGACCGCGGGCCCCACGGCCCTCGCCACGTTGACGTTGACGCCGTTGAGCGTCGCGGCCTGCGGGACCTCGCCGCGGCCGACGAGCTCGGGCTGGATCGCCTGCCACGACGGCATCACCAGCGCCTGGCCCAGGCCGAGGCAGAAGGTCAGGCCCAGCAGGAGCGCCTGCGTCGTGACGTCGGCGAAGGTCAGCACCGCCAGCGCGGCGGCGACGAGCAGCATCCCGCTCTGGGCCGCCATCAGCAGGCGGCGGCGGTCGAGCAGGTCCCCCAGCACGCCCGCCGGCACGACGGTCAGGAAGACGGGGAGCGTCAGCGCGGTCTGGACGAGGGCGACCGCCAAGGGGCCGCCGCCGAGGTCGCCCATGAGCCACTGCGCGCCCACCGTCTGCATCCAGGTGCCGAGGTTGGAAGCGAACTGCGCGACGTAGAGCGTCCGGAAGACGGGACGCCGCAGGGGCGCCCAGGCGTCGACGGCGGTCGCGGCCACGGCGCCACCTCTACCCGCCGGAGCCGCCCTCCGTTGCATCACAACCCACCGGAGCGCTGGGGCGTCCCGAGGGCTACAGTCGAACGACAGCAGGCACGGTCCACCGCAGCGCGAGGGACCGGCAGGCAGCTCACACAACGAGGCACAGGGCCGGCACAGCGTCGCAGCCCCGGGCCTCGACCTTCGACTCGAGGAGCTTCCGTGCCCCCTGCAGCGCCCATCCAAGGCGGGCCCATGCCCGCCGACCTCATCCCTCCGACGTTCACCTGCACGGTGCAGCCCGAGCGCCAGCGCGTGCGCGTCGTGCTCGCCGGTGAGCTGGACATCGAGACCGAGCCGGTCGTCGAGCGCCAGCTCGACGAGCTGCGCGAGGTCGGGTTCGTCGACCTGGTGCTGGACCTCGGCGGCCTGTCGTTCGCCGACTCCACCGCCGTCAACCTCGTCCTGCGCTGGACCCGCGCCGCCGAGGCGCAGGGCTGGCACTTCGAGGTCGCGCCCGGGACGGGTACGGCAGCCGAGCTGCTGTCCTTCACCGGCGTGCTCGAGCACCTGGCACTCGACGGCCCGCGGCGGTTCTGAGAGGGTCGGCGGCACCCCGCCGCCGACTTCCGGAGGACCACCGATGCAGGGCCTGATGCAGCCGACCCCGCTGACCCTCGTGCAGGCGTTCGACCGCGCTGAGCGGATGTTCGCCGACAAGGAGGTGGTCACCGCGACCAAGCAGGGCGTGGAGCGCACGACCTACCGCGAGTGGGCCGTGCGCACGCGCCGGCTGGCCGGCGTGCTCGACGCGCTCGGCGTCTCGGCCGACGGCCGGGTCGGGACGTTCGCCTGGAACACCCAGCGCCATCTCCAGCTCTACTTCGCGGCCCCCTGCAGCGGCCGCGTCCTGCACACGCTGAACATCCGCCTGTTCCCCGAGCAGGTCGTCTACGTCGCCAACCACGCCGAGGACGAGGTCGTCTTCGTCGACCGGTCGCTCATCCCCCTGCTGTGGCCGCTGGTCGACCAGCTCGAGACGGTCGAGCACGTGGTGGTGATGGACGACGGCGCCGACGTCGAGGTCCCCGACGACCCGCGCGTGCGCGACTACGAGGAGCTCCTGGCGCAGGCCGAGCCGGTCGAGCGCTTCGCCGTCGAGGACGAGGACCAGGCCGCGGCCATGTGCTACACGAGCGGCACGACCGGCAACCCGAAGGGCGTCGTCTACTCGCACCGCTCGATGACGCTGCACGCGATGGCGACGATGCTCGCCGACACCTTCGGCCTCAGCGAGCGCGACACGGTCCTGCCGGTCGTCCCGATGTTCCACGCCAACGCGTGGGGCCTCGCCCACGCCGCGGTCATGACCGGCTCGTCGCTCGTCCTGCCGGGCCCCGACCTGTCCCCGGGCGCGATCGTCGCGCTCCTCGAGGCGGAGCGCGTGACGCTCACCGCCGGCGTCCCGACGATCTGGATGGGCATGCTCGCCGAGCTCGACGGCCGCGACCTCTCGGCGCTCACGCGGGTCGTCTGCGGGGGCTCGGCCGTGCCCCGGGCCCTGTCGGAGGCCTACCGCGAGAAGCTCGGCCGACCCATCCTCCAGGCGTGGGGCATGACGGAGACCAGCCCGATCGGCTCGGTGGCCCGCGTCAAGTCGACCCTCGACGGCCAGGACGAGGAGGCGCTGGCCGGGGTGCGCGCGACCGCCGGCCTGCCCGCACCGCTGGTCGAGGTCCGCATCCAGGACCAGGAGACCGGCGAGGAGCTGCCGTGGGACGGCAGCGCGCAGGGCGAGCTGCAGTGCCGCGGCCCGTGGATCGCCAACGGCTACTACGACGACGAGCGCTCGCCGATCACCGACGACGGCTGGCTGCAGACCGGCGACGTCGCGACGATCGACGCCGAGGGCTACATCCGGCTCGTGGACCGCACGAAGGACGTCATCAAGTCCGGCGGCGAGTGGATCTCCTCCGTCGAGCTCGAGAACGAGATCATGGCCGACGACCGCGTGGCCGAGGCGGCGGTGATCGCCGTTCCCGACGAGAAGTGGGGCGAGCGGCCGCTGGCGTGCGTCGTGCCGGCCGAGGGCCAGCAGCTGACCGCCGACGACGTGCGCGCGTTCCTCGACGGGCGCGTGGCGCGGTGGTGGGTGCCCGAGCGCGTCGAGCTCATCGACGAGGTCCCGAAGACGAGCGTGGGCAAGTTCTCCAAGAAGGACCTGCGGGCGCGCTTCGTCGGCGAGCACGCCACCGCGGCCCCCGGCGCCGGCGGCTAGTCGTCGTCGGAGGCCGAGCCGGGCTTCGCCATCGCGGCGTGGCCCTTGGCCTTGAGCGCATCGGGGACGAGCCGGCCGGCGCGGGCCTGCAGCGAGTTGGCCTTCGCGCCGGCCACGACCTGCTGCTTGCCGGCCATGAGCGCCTCGAAGCCGTCCTTGGCGACGTCGGCCGGGTCGTCGTTGCCCTCCGGCGAGCCGATCTTCGTGTCGCGCATGTCGGCGCGGTCGAAGAACTCGGTCTCGGTCGGGCCGGGCATGAGCGACGTGACCGTGACGCCGGTGTCCTTGAGCTCCTCGCGGATCGCCTCGGCGAAGGACTGGGTGAAGGACTTCGTCGCGTTGTAGACCGCCTGGTAGGGCCCCGGCATCGTCGAGGCGACCGACGACGTGACGAGCACGCGACCCGCCCCGCGCTCCACCATGCCGGGCAGCAGCCGCTTGGCGAGGTGGACCGTCGAGCGGCAGTTGAGGTCGACCATCCGCAGCTCCTGCTCGAGGTCGGTGTCACGGACGAAGTCGCCGCCCATGCCGATGCCCGCGTTGAGCGCGAGCGCCGCGACGGGCCGGTCGCCGACGCGCGAGGCGAGCTCCTCGACGCCCTCCCGGGTGCTGAGGTCGACCTGCACCGCCTCGACGTGGGCGCCCAGGTGCTCGAGGTCGGCGCGCGCCTGGGACAGCTCGGCGTCCTCGGCGGCGACCACGAGGTCGAAGCCGTGCTCGGCGAACTCCCGAGCCAGGTGGAAGCCGATGCCGCTGGAGGCGCCGGTGACGACGGCGAGCTGGCGGTCTGCGTCAGAGCCCATGTCCCGGCGGCTTCCCAGCCCGAGCGGACGGCATGCGCCCACCCGGTCGGGGAGTCTTGACCGGCGAAGGAGTGCGACACCGCGTCGCGCGGGTACCGGCCCGCTCCATGGGTCGCCTTGGGGTGGGTGCGGTCGCCGTCGTCCTCGCGGTCCTCGGACTGCCGGGAGCGACGGCCGGAGCGCAGGGGATCGAGGACGTCCTGCCGCCGGGCACGCAGCGCGGCACGCTCGACGTCCCGGTGGACCACGGTGGCGCGCTGCCCGGGACGCTCACCGTGCACTACGTCCGCCTGCCCGCGACCGGAACCAAGCGCGGCACCATCGTCTCGGTCCCCGGTGGCCCCGGTGCCCGCGGCATCCCCGATGCGTTGCTGGCCGTCGGCAAGGGAGCGCCGTTCGCGCCGCTGCGCGAGGGCTTCGACCTGGTCTTCTACGACCCGCGCGGCACGGGCGCCTCGTCGCCGCTGCTGTGCAGCACCGCACCGAAGGGCGTCTTCGGGCAGCCCGGTGACAGCGTCGCCGAGACGGCGGCCCGGACCAACCGCTGTGGCGAGGACCTCGGCCGCCGGCGCGCCGCCTTCACGACCTACCAGGAGACGCTCGACGTGGAGGCCCTGCGCGCCGCCCTGGGCGACGAGCGGATCGTCATCACCGGCGGCTCCTACGGCGCCCAGGTGGCCGGCGAGTACGCGCGGCGCTTCCCCGCGCGCACCCAGGCCGTCGTGCTCGACTCGCCGTCGCCGATCGAGGGGCTCGACGCGATGAACCTCCTCCCCTCCCGCGCCGCCGCGCGCGTGCTGCGCGAGGTCTGCTTCCCGCCCGGGTGCATCACGGCGCCGGAGACCGCGATGGCGCAGCTGCTGACACGCCTACGCCGCTCCCCGCTGCGCGGGACCGCGGTGACGAAGGCCGGTCGCGAGCGTTCCGCGACCGTCCGCGTCAAGGACGTCCTCGGGCTCTTCGCGGAGGGCGACTTCGACCCGATGGTCCGCGCATCGATGCCGGCCGCCCTGGTCGCCGCGCGCCGGGGCGACGCCGCGCCGTTGCTGCGGATGCTGGTGCGTGGCGCCGAGGCGTCCGACGCCGGGCAGGAGGAGCGCAGCGCGTTCAACGAGGTCCGGCTCCTGGCCACCGCGTGCACCGAGGGCGACCTGCCGTGGGAGCCGACCTCCGAGCCCGCGACGCGTCCGGAGCTGCTGCGCGCGTGGCTCGCCGCCAACGCCGGGCGCTACGCGCCACTGGCCCCGGACCTCGCGACGATGGGCCTCGCCGACGAGTGCGCCGGGTGGCCGGCCACCGAGCGCCCGCCGTTCCCGCCGGCGGCCGCACGCGCGCCCGAGGTCCCGGCGCTCGTGCTCGTCGGCCGTGAGGACCTGCGCACCCCGGTGGAGGACGCGCGGCGCACGGCCGCCCAGTTCCCGCAGGGCCAGCTCGTCGCGGTCCCCGGTGCCGGTCACACGGCGCTGAGCACCGACGAGACGGGCTGCGCGGCCAAGGCGCTGACCGCGTTCCTGACGACCGGCACGGCCACCCGCTGCTCGGCCGACGCCGGCGCCGAGCGCGAGGTCCCCGTGGCGCCGGTCCCGCCGCTGCTGTCCGAGCTGCCGGCCGCCAAGCGGCTGCCGGCGACGGCGTCGCGCGCCGGTCTCGCCGCCCAGCTCACCCTGCTCGACGCCGCCCACCAGCTCCTCGGCACGAGCCTCGCCGAGGCGCTCGACGGCCGAGTCTCCTTCGGCGGCCTCCGTGGCGGCCGGGCGGTCGTCACGCGCCAGGGCGTGCGCCTCGAGGACTACGAGTACGTGCCGGGCGTCCGGATCAGCGGACGGCTGTCGTCGCGCATGGTCGGCACCGTCCGGCTCGCCGGCCGCGTGGCAGGGACGCTGACCGCCTCGCGGTCGGGAGCGCTGCGCGGCCGGGTCGGCGGCGTGGCGTTGCGGCTGCCCGCGCCGTAGCGCGGCATCGGGGTTCGGCCGCGCGCTGCCGTGGCACACCTCCCCCATGCCCGGGGCGCGCCGGCGGCTGCTCGACGGGCTCGCGCAGCAGGTGGGCGACGAGCGCGTCCTCGCGGCGCTCGCCGCCGTCCCGCGCGAGGCCTTCGTCCCGCGGTCGCTGCGGGCGGTCGCGTGGGAGGACCGCGCGCTGCCGATCGGCGAGGGCCAGACGATCTCCCAGCCGCTCGTGGTGGCGCGGATGTGCGCCCTGCTGGAGCTCGCGGGCGACGAGCGGGTGCTCGACGTCGGCACCGGCTCGGGCTACGGGGCCGCGGTGCTCGGCCACCTCGCCGCGCACGTCGTCAGCGTCGAGCGACTCGCCGGCCTGTCCGCCGACGCCCGGCGCGCGCTCGAGCGCGCGGGGGCGCGCCGCGTCGAGCTCGTGGTCGGCGACGGCTTCGCGGGCTGGCCGCCGCGCGCGCCCTACGACGCCGTCACGGTCGGTGCGGCCTGTCCCGGGGCGGTCCCGCGGGCGCTGGAGGAGCAGCTCGCGCCGGGCGGCCGGCTCGTGGCGCCCGTGGCCCGGCGCGCGGGCGACGACGCGCAGGTCCTCGTCCGGGTCCAGCGCCACCTCGACGGGACGCTGGAGCGCGAGGTGCTCGATCCCGTGCGCTTCGTCCCGCTCGTGCCCGGACGGGCCTAGCGGAAGCGCGCGCGACGGACGTCGAGCTCGTAGCGGGCGTTGAGCACGGTGCCGCGCGCGCTGGCGGCGACGGCGACGTAGCGCGTGACGGCCCGGCGGCCCCGGTTGCGGTAGCGGATGGTCTCCGTGCGCGTGCCCGTGCGGACCGACGTGTCGATCGGCCGGCTGGACAGCGTGCGGGCGCTGGAGGAGTACAGCGCGAGGTCGGCGTCGCCGGCGCGCTGGCGCACCGCGATGGCGACGGCGCTGCGCGCCGGGACGCGGATCCGATAGACGTCGGACGGGTCCTCGACGCGGTCGGTCGTCGCCGTGAAGCGCTGGCGCGAGCGGCCGGTCCAGATGGCGCTGGCCGTCCTGCCAAACAGCGTGCCGTTGACGAACGTGATGCCGTCGTTGGGCTCGCGGCGGTCCGAGGCCGGGATCGGCGCGGTCAGCGACCGATCGACCGAGAGCAGGCCGTAGCCCGTGTCGGCGTCGTAGCCCTGGGGCGCGAGGTCGACGGCGCCCTCGCGGATGAGGTCGCCGTACTGGCCGGCGTCCAGCCCGGGGCGCGAGGCCATCATCCACGCGACGGCGCCGCTGACCATCGGGGCGCTGAAGCTCGTGCCGTCGGCCAGCGAGAGACCGTCGACGGTGCCGTCGTCGTCGAACGCCCGCGGGACCGCGACGGGCACCGCGACGCCGGGCGCCGCGACGTCGACGGCGGCGTTGGCGGTGGAGAACTCGGTCGGGCGCAGCTGCATGTCCACGGCCGAGACGCTGAGCACGTGGGGCGAGGCGGCCGGGTAGATCACGGGGTTGCCGGCCGCGAACTCGTTGCCCGTCGAGGCGACGACGACCACGCCGGCCGCGAAGGCGCGCTGCACGGCGATCGAGACCGGCACGCACTCCCGCGGCCCGCCGAGGCTGAGGTTGATGACGCGTGCGCCGGCGGCCCGGACCGCCTCGATGCCGCGCGCGACGTCCGGGCAGCTGAGGTCTGTGCCATAGGAGATGAGGGGCGCGCCGGGGAAGACGCCGGTGACGCCCTGGCCGTTGGCCAGACCGGCGGCGACCGACGAGGTCTCCGTGCCGTGCGGTCCGCCGACGGGGCCGTCGTTGACGTAGCGGGTGCTCGGGCCCACGTCGGGCGCCGACGGGTCGATGCGGTCGTCGACGATGCCGATGGCCGGGCCGGGCGCGGGGACCTGGAGCGCCGGCGTGACGACGGCGGCGCGCGCCCAGCGGTCGGTCGCGCCGTCGAAGCTCGACTGGCGCCGGAGGGTCGTGCTGCTCTGGGCCCAGGTCAGCAGGCCGGCGCGCCGGAGGCGCTGCGCGGCGGCACGGGCCTTCGCGGCCGGCAGGCGCACGGCGCCGGGCACGCCGACGGGCCGGGCGCCGGCGGCCCGGGCGGCCGCCATCCCGCGCGCACCACGCACGCCGAGCAGCCACTCGGCGCCGGCGCTCGCGGCGCGGGCGGTCGCGCCGCTCGCGGGCGGGAGCTCCATGGGCAGCGGGGTCTCTGCGGACGCAGCGGACGGTGCCGCCCCGGCGAGCAGGGCGGTGGCGAGGAGGAGGGCACGGCGCACCCTCCCAGCTGTACCTGGTCGCGTCGTCCGGCGCCACCCGCTCTCACGGACCCCTTACGCGGCGCTCACACGGCGTTCACCTGGCGGATCGCGCGTCGGGCTGAGCGGTCCGGGCACCCCGGGGACATGGCCAGCGATGCCCGAACCACCCACCGCGGCGCTCCCCAGGAGGTCCTCCCCGGGGTCCTGCACTGGTCGGCGGTCCACCCCAAGCTCGACGCGCGCGTGAGCTCGTACGCCATCCCGTCGGCGGGCGTCGTCGTCGACCCGATGGTCCCCGACGACGGCCTGGAGGCGCTCAGCGCCCACGGGCGCCCGCAGCAGGTCGTGCTGACCAGCGGCAACCACGCGCGCGACGCGCAGCGCGTCGCCGAGGCCTTCGACGTCCCCATCCGCGCGACGCGCCCGGCCGCCGAGCGCATCGGCGACGCCTTCGAGGTCCGCGTCTTCGAGGACGGCGACGAGGTCGCGCCCGGCATCACCGCCATCGTCCTCGGCGTGCTCTCCGACGACGAGACGGCCCTGCACGTGGCGGTCGGCGCCGGCGCGCTGTGCATCGCCGACGCGTTCACGACCTACGGCGGCACGCCGGGCTTCTGGCCCGACGACCTCCTCGGCGCCCATCCCGATAGGGTCAAGGCCGGGCTGAAGGACCGGCTGCGCGGCCTGCTGACCCGGGAGTTCGACGCGCTGCTGCCCGCCCACGGCGACCCCATCGCCTCCGGGGGCAAGGCGGTCCTGCGCGACTTCGTCGAGAGCCCCGCCGGTCACGAGGACTTCGGGTCGACCGCCTGAAAGGTGCCAGGCACCGGTTCAAGCTCGATCGAACTTGAACGGGTGCCAGGCACCTTTCACCCGGCTGCGCGGAGCTCCACGGTGCCGTCGCGCTCGCGGACCTCGTAGACGGGCTGCGGCGCGGTGGCCGGGCCGCGCTCCACCGACCCGTCCTCGAGGGCGAAGACGGAGCCGTGCAGCGGGCAGACCAGGCAGTCGCCCTGCAGCTCCCCGTCGGCGAGCGAGCCGCCGCGGTGGTTGCAGCGGTCGGCGAGGGCGTGCACGCGGCCACCGCGGCGCACGAGGACGGCCTCCACGCCGCCGGCGCGCACGGCCTTGGGCCGGCCCTCGACCAGCTCCTCGGCGCGGGCGACCGCTGTCCAGTCCTCGGGCGGGCGCTCGAAGGTCGTCTCGTCGACCCCGACCCCGCGCGAGAACGCCAGGTGACCGCCGAGCCACGCGCCGGCACCGGCGATCGAGGCCCCCGCCAGGCCGAGCAGCACGCCGGTGCCGCGCCGGCCGCTGCGCCGCGCGGCCAGCGAGGCGGCGTAGCAGGCGGTCGCCGCGGCGTTCGTCAGGGCGTGCGCGGTGCCGATGCGCCGCTCGGGCCCGATCGTGTCCGCCCAGTCCGACATCCCGGTCGCGATCACCGGCACCGTCGACAGCAGCCCGACGGCCACGAGCTTGTCGGCCGCCTGCTGGCTGCCCTCGCCCCCGACGAGGTCGAGGATCGTGGCGCTCGTCCAGCTGCCGATGGCGAGGTCGGTGAGCGCCGGGTGGATCGGGTGGCCGCTCGGGACGCCGCTCAGGGCGTCCTTGACGGCGCCCGTGCCGAGGACGTTGCGGACCGCCGAGGCGACGGGGTCGGCGCTGAGCGCCTCGACCTCCCCGAGGCGCTCGGCGGCGGCGTGGGCGGCGGGTGACCGGACGTGCATGGCGACGCACTACCCCGCGCGGGGTAGCCCGCTCACGGATGGCCGACGCCGTCGTCATCGGCGCGGGCCCCAACGGGCTCGTGGCCGCCAACCTCCTGGCCGACGCCGGGTGGTCGGTCGAGGTCCTCGAGGCCCAGCCCGAACCGGGCGGCGCGGTGCGCAGCGGCGAGGTCTGCGAGCCGGGCTTCGTGCACGACCGCTTCTCGAGCTTCTACCCCTTCGCCCAGATGCCGGGCCCGATCCCCCGCCTGGGGCTCGAGGAGCACGGGCTGCGCTGGCGCCGGTCCCCGCACGTCCTGGCCAGCGTGCGGCCGGGCGACGGGACCGCGGCGCTCCTCGGCGGCGCGCTGGACGAGACGACGGCGCTGCTCGACGACCCGGCCGACGGCCGCCCGTGGGAGCTGCTCATGGCGCGCTGGCGGCGGCTCGAGCGGCCGTTCGCCCGCGCGTTCTTCTCGCCCTTCCCACCCCTGGCCGGCCCGGCGGGCATCGCCGCGCGCACCCGCCCGCGCGACCTCCTGCGCCTCGCGCGCTTCCTCGCCCTCGAGGTGCGGCGGATGGGCGAGGAGCACTTCCGCGGCCGCGACGCGCGCGAGCTGCTGGCCGGCACGGCGCTGCACGCCGACCTCGCCCCCGAGGCGGTGGGCAGCGGCGCCTTCGGCTGGATCATGTGCGGGCTGGGCCAGCGCCACGGCTTCCCGGTCCCCGAGGGCGGCTCGAGCGCCCTGACCCGCGCGCTGGTGGCCCGCCTGGAGGCCCGCGGTGGTCGCCTGCGCTGCGAGGTGCCCGTCGAGCGCGTCGTCGTCCGCGACGGCCGCGCCCGCGCGGTGCGCACCGCCCACGGCGACGAGGTCCCGGCCCGCCACGCCGTCGTCGCCGACGTGGAGGCCCGGGCCCTCTACCTGCGCCTCGTCGGGCCCGAGCTCCTCTCCCGACGCGTCCTGGCCGACCTCGAGCGCTTCCAGCTCGACTCGAGCACGGTGAAGGTCGACTGGTCGCTGGACGGGCCGATCCCGTGGGCCTCCGAGCACGCGCGCCGCGCCGCCTGCCTGCACGTGACCGACGGCGTCGACGAGCTCACCACGACGATGGCCCAGATGGCCACGCGCCGCATCCCGGACACGCCGTTCCTCGTGATGGGCCAGTACGCCGTCGCCGACCCGATGCGCCAGCCGGTCGGCAAGGACACCGCCTGGGCGTACACGCACGTCCCGCAGGACGTCCGCGAGGACGCGGCGGGCGAGCTGTCGGGACGCTGGTCGCGCGACGAGCTCGAGCGCCTGGCCGACCGCATGCAGGCGCGCGTCGAGCAGGCCGCGCCGGGCTTCGGCGGCCTCGTGCGCCGCCGCGTCGTCACCGGCCCCGAGCAGCTGGCCGAGCAGGACGCCAACCTCGCGGGCGGCGCGCTCAACGGCGGCACCGCCCACCTGCACCAGCTCGCGATGTTCCGCCCGATCCCCGCGCAGGCGGGCCGGCCGGAGACGACCATCGGCCGGCTGTTCCTCGCGTCGGCCTCGGCGCACCCGTCGGGCGGCGTGCACGGCGCGCCCGGAGCCATCGCCGCGCGCGCCGCGCTGGTGCACGCCGCGCCCGCGCGGCTGGCGAAGCTCGCCGCGCAGGGCCGGCTCTAGGCCGGGACCTGGCCGCGCGCCGCGGCCTTGCGCCGCTTGCGCCCGGCGATCGAGATCGGCGCCTGCCCGCGGATCTCCTCGAGCAGCCGGACGGCGAGCGCCGCGGCCTCCTCGCCGTGCTGCAGTCCGCCGCCCGCCGGTGGGAAGAAGTGCACGCGCAGCTTGGGGCGCTTGGGGAAGGCGGTGATGTCCGTGGTGCCGGTGACCGTGCAGCAGACGACCGTCGCCTCGGGCACCGCCTGGGCCAGGCGACCGAAGCCGCTGCGCGCCCGCAGCTCGCGGCCCAGCGACCGCGTGCCCTCTGGGAAGACGCCGATGCACGCGCCGGCGCGCAGCTCGGCGATGGCGCGCTCCAGCGCACCCTGGTCGCCCTTGCCGCGGTCGATCGGGATCTGGCCCATGCCGTCCAGGACCTTGTCCAGGCCCTTGACCTTCCACATCGACGCCTTCGCCAGCGCCTTGATCTGCCGGCGCGGCATGCCGGCGATGCCGATCGTCACCGGGTCCCAGTAGGAGTCGTGGTTGCCGGCGAGGAGCACCGGCCCCTCGAGCGGGAGGGCCTCGAGCCCCGTCACCTCCAGGCGCCCCCACCAGCGCACCGTCGGCGTGCACAGGCCGAGGGCGAAGCGGTACATGCCGGAGACGTGCTCGACGCGCTGGCTGCTCATCCGCCGGGATCCTAGGCGTGCGGACCCGGCAGACGCGGGAGGCCGTCGTCGGGCAGCGGCTCCCACACCGCGGCGTTCGCGACGTACTGGCGCAGCGCCGGTCGCACGCCCGGGTCGCCGTCGACCGTGCCGAGGCGCACGCCGAGCGTCCCGTCCTGCGACCGGCTGTAGATCCCGGAGCCGCAGACGCGGCAGAAGACCTTCTCGGCGCCGTCGGGCGGCTGCCAGCCCTGCAGGAGCTCCTCGCCCGCCACGACGCGCAGCGCGCCCTCCGGCACCACGGCGCTCGCCGACGCCGCGGTGCCCGTGCGCCGCTGGCAGCGGGTGCAGTGGCAGTAGCGCGCCTGGCCCAGCGGCGCGTCGACCTCGTAGCGCACGCCGCCGCACAGGCAGCCGCCGCGCAGGACGGGCTCGGGAGACATGGCGCCAGCCTAGGCGGCGCCGCGCTCCTCGGGGTCGCCGAGGTCCGTGACGCGCATGGACACCGCCTTGTCGCCGCGCAGCTGCCACACCCACACCACCGGCTGGACGACGCGCCGCTCGCCCAGGCGCAGGTCGACATGCCCGAAGACGACCACGCCGGCCCCCGCGGCCCGCACGTCGCGGGCGTGGACCACGAGCTCGTCCCACGCCTCCTCGGCGTCGGCGAAGTAGCGCCGCACGCCGTCGTGGCCCCGGTAGGGCTCCTCGCGCCCGAGGCGCTGCGCGGTCCCGGCCGGCCACAGCACCACGTCCTCGGCGAGGTGCTCGAGCGCCCCCTCGAGGTCGCGCCGCGCGAAGGCGGCGTAGATGGCCGTCACCACCGCCACGTGCTCGCGGCTGGACCCGCCGGCTCCGTAGACGAACCGCGTCATGACGCTCGCTCAGATGATGGCGGGTGCACCGGTCACCGCGCCACCGAGCTCAACGCATCGACGGCACGCTCGTACTGCTCGGCCGTGATCCGCACGTGGGACTGCTGGGACATGGAGCGCGGCGCGACCCCGCAGGCCTGCAGCGGCGGGGCGGCGTCGAGCACGGGCACGACGAGCAGCGGCTCGACCGGGACCGACCACGGCCAGCGCACCGGGTCGGCGCCGCCGTCGTCGAGCTCGGGCTCGCCGACGACCTCGACGACGCCGAAGAGCCGCTGCCAGACGGCGGCGTAGAGGACGAGGCGGTCGCCCGGCACGACCCGCGGGCGGCGGGGGAAGCCCGAGCGGCGCAGGACGCGCTCCCAGCCCTCCTCCAGCCAGCGGTCGGGGGCGGGGCCGCGGCCGTGGCCCACGACCTTGAGCAGGTGCGAGCGCTCGCGCGGCGCCCCGCGGATCACGGCTGGCGCAGCGCGCGCAGCAGCGCGTCGACCTGCTCCTGCTTGCGCATGATCAGGTGCTCGAGGCGGTGCTCGAGCGCCTCCGAGTCGCCGGTGTGACCGGTGGTGGGGATGACGTCCTGCAGCGCCTCGATCACCTCGCGCTCGAGCTCGATGAGCCGCTCGACCATCCGCTCCGGGATCGTCCCGAGCTCCGCGTCAGGCACCTCCGTGGGCGGCTGTCCGCCGAGCGTGACCAGCTTCTCGGTGAGGCGGCGCACGTCGTCGAGGTCGGCCTGCGCGAAGCGCCAGAACAGCTCGCCCAGCCCGACGTACTGGAAGCCCACGAGCGAGCCGGAGGCGATGCCGTAGGCGACCACCGAGCGCAGCTGCAGCGGCAGCGCGTGCTCGAGGCGGCGGACCGCCTCCTCGACGTCCAGCGGGTCCTTGTCCTGGCTCATCATCGGCCGTCTGCCCACCCTCGGGCGCACTCAAGCCCGAGCCGCGGGAGGACGATGCTCGGAGGTGCGCCTGCGTCCCCTCGCCCTGCCAGCGCTGCTCGGGCTCGTCCTCGCGCTCGTCGTCGGCGTCGCGAGCTCGGGCGACGTCTACTGGAGCGACTACGGCGCCGAGGCGATGGAGGCCGAGCGCGCCCTGGTCGAGGGCGACCTGCGGACGTTCGTCGACGACGCCCCCGCGTACGGCGGCGCGCTCGTGCTGCGCGCGCCGTTCGCCTGGCTCGGCGCCCAGCTCGGCGACGGCGAGGTCGCCGTCTTCCGCGGCGGGCTCGTCCTGCCCTTCGCGCTCCTGCTCGGCCTCGGGCTCCTGCTGGTGCACACCGCCCGCGCGCGCGGCCTGCACCAGCGCGGCGCGCTCGCCGTCCTCGCCGCCACGGTCGCCGCGCCGCTGAGCTACACCGCGCTGGAGTACGGCCACCCGGAGGAGCTCCTCGCCGCCGCGCTCATGGTCCTCGCCGTGCTGCTCGCGCGCAGCGGCCGTCTGCCGCTGCTGGCCGGCCTCCTCCTCGCCGCGGCGATCGCCGCCAAGCCGGTGGCGCTCGTCGCGGTCGCGCCCGTCGTCGTCGCCGCTCCCCACCGCCGTGGGCTGGTGGCGCTCGGCGCCCTCGGTCCCGTCCTCGCGGGCGTCGGCGGCCTCGCGCTCATCGACAGCCACACGCTGCACCGCGCCGCCGTCGGACTCAGCTCGGCCGGCAACTTCCACCCGTGGCAGGTCTTCTGGCCGCTGGGCGAGCCCAGCGCCACGTGGCCCCTGGGTCGCACGACGCCTGACGAGCTGGTCTACGTGCCCAAGCTCCTGGCGATCCTCCTCCCCGTCCCGCTCGCCATCGCCTGGGCCCGCCGCCCCGACCGCGTCGCCGACGACGCGCTCCTGCTGCTCGCCCTGGCGCTGATGCTGCGCTGCCTCGTCGACCCGTGGAACACGACGTACTACGCCGCCCCAGCCGCGATCGCCCTCACCGCCTGGGAGGCGCACCGCGGCCGCCTGCCGGTGCTCGCCCTCGCCCTCGGGCTCGGCACGGAGCTGCACGTCCGCTTCTCCGTGGCCGATCAGGCACCGACCCTCGCCTACCTCACCTACCTGCTGCTCGCCGGCGGCCTCACCGCCTGGATGGGCGGCCGGCTGCTCGGCGTTCAGCCGTCGATCGTGCGCAGGCGCTTGGGCAGTGACGTGAGGACGTCGGTGCCGTCGTCGGTCACGACCGCGAGGTCCTCGATCCGCACGCCCACGGCGCCGGGCACGTAGACGCCCGGCTCGACCGTCACGACGTTGCCGGCCGCCAGGACGCTGTCGGAGCGCTGTGAGAGCCGCGGCCCCTCGTGGACCTCGGCGCCGACGCCGTGCCCGAGCCCGTGGCCGAAGTGCTCGCCGTGGCCGGCGGCGGCGATGAGGTCGCGCGCCACCGCGTCGACCTCCCGCCCGCCGACACCCGCGCGCACGGCGGCCAGCGCCTGCTCCTGCGCGACGCGCACGAGCTCGTAGACCTCGGCGTCGCGCGGGTCGACCTCGCCGCCGGTGCCGAACGTGCGCGTGCAGTCCGACGCGTAGCCGTCGAGCTGCGCGCCCCAGTCGATGACGCACAGCGTCCCGCGGGGGATCTCGACGTCGCGCGGCTCGGCGTGGGGCAGCGCCCCGTGGGCGCCCGCCGCGACGATGGGCGGGAACGAGACGCCCTCGGCGCCCATCCTGCGCATCGTCATCTCGAGGTCGAGGGCGACGTCGCGCTCGGTGCGCCCCGCGAGACCGCGCTCGAGGACCTCCTCCAGCGCCCGGTCGGCCAGTCGCGTGGCGGCGCGGATCCTCGCGACCTCGTCGGCGTCCTTGACGGCGCGCAGCTCGCCGACCAGGCCGCCGGCGGGGACGAGCTCGACGTCGTCACCGACCGCGTCGGCCAGCGCCGCGTGCTGCTTGACCGACAGGTCGCCGTCGTCGAAGCCGACGCGGCCGTGCAGCCCCTGGGCGACGTGGGCCAGCAGCTCCTGGGCGATCTCGCGCTCCCAGTCGTCGCCGAGCTGCTCGGCGGACTGCACGAGGTAGCGGAAGTCCGTCACGAAGCGCCGCACGCCGCCCGAGCCGACCACGGCGAGTCCGGACGACCCGGTGAAGCCGGTGAGCCAGCGGACGTCGACGGCGCCCGTGACGAGCAGGAGGTCCAGCTCGTCCTGCGCGGCGCGCTCGGCCAGGCGCCTGGCGCGCGCGACGGAGACCTCGGTCACTTCTGGAGCTCCTCCCTGAGACGCACGAGCGCGTCACGGTAGCCGTCGGGCCCGCGGCCCTTGACGGTGGCGATGCAGTGGTCGCGCACGACGGAGACCTTGCGGAAGTCCTCGCGGGCGTCGACGTCGGACAGGTGGACCTCGACGGCCGGCAGGCCGCAGAGCTCGAGCGCGTCGCGGATCGCCCACGAGTAGTGCGTCCAGGCCCCGGGGTTGAGGACGATCCCGTCGGCCAGGCCATCGAGGCGGTGGAGGTGCTCCACGAACTCGCCCTCGTGGTTGGTCTGGAAGAAGCGCGCCTCGAGGCCGAGCTCGCGGGCGTCGGCGGTGATGCGCTGCTCGAGCTCGTCGAAGGTCAGCGTCCCGTAGTGGGTCGCGGGGCGCCGCCCCAGCTGGTCGAGGTTGACGCCGTGCATCACCTCGATGCGGTTGGCGACGAGGCCGGTGGTCACCCGGCCAACTCTCGCACGGCCGCCAGGACGTCGGCGCCCTGGACCTCCTGGCCGTGGACGACGTCGCCCGGCGCGCGCACGAGGACGAACGGCGTCGGCCCCTCCCCCACGCGCTTCTTGTCCTTCGCGGTGGCGCGGACGACCTCCTCGGGGTCGGCCTCGTCGAAGGACGTCGGCAGGCCGGCCGCGCCGAGCAGCCCGGCGACCTCCTCGCGCAGCGCGTCCTGGCCGCTGAGGCGCAGCGCGGCGAGCAGCCCCAGGCCGACGGCCTCGCCGTGGCGCAGGCGTCCGTAGCCCGTGACCGTCTCGAGCGCGTGGCCGACGGTGTGGCCGAGGTTCAGGACCTGGCGCAGCCCGCCGTCGCGCTCGTCGGCCGCGACGACCGCGAGCTTCGTGCGCGCGCACGCCAGGACGACGTCGTCGTCGACCGGCGCACCGGACGCGATGCGCTCCCACAGCGCCCCGCCGGCGATGAGCGCGGTCTTGACCACCTCGGCGTAGCCGGCCGCGAGCTCCTCGGCCGGCAGCGTCGTCAGCGTCCCCGGGTCGACGAGGACGGCCGCCGGCTGGTGGTAGGCCCCGACGTAGTTCTTGGCCTCGGGGAGGTCGACGCCCGTCTTGCCGCCGTAGGCCGAGTCGACCTGCGCGACGACCGTCGTCGGGCACTGGACCACCGGGATGCCGCGCTGGTAGCAGGCGGCGCAGAAGCCGGCGAGGTCGCCGACGACGCCACCGCCCAGCGCGACGACGTGGTCGGTGCGCGTGACCCCCTGGGCCGCCAGCGCGCGCCACACGCGCTCGGCGGTGGCCAGCGTCTTGTGCTCCTCGCCGGGCGGGATCTCGACCGCGCCGTTGAGGTCGGGCAGCGTGCCGAGGTGGTGCTCGGCCACCGCCTCGTCGGTCACCACGAAGGACCGGCCGCCGACGAGCGCCCCGCGCGGGGTGCGCAGGACGCCGCGGCCGACGAGCACCGGGTGCTCGGTGGCGCCCGCCCGGGCCCAGACGCCGCGCGCGCCGCCGGGAGCCTCGCGCAATGCGTCGAGCAGCCCGGCCGCGCGCACCAGGACATCCGCGTCGGCGGTCGCCGGCACGAACGCGTCGGCCAGCGCCTCGTAGGTCGGGGTGCGGTCCGCCAGCCGCGCGGCGAAGCTCGCAGGGTCGGTCGCCAAGGGGCGGTCCACGCCGCCGCAACGACTCCACGCGGTGTCGGCGTCGACCTCGGCCAGCACGACGACGTGACGGTCCAGCGCCTCCTGCACCGCGGGGCGCAGCACCGCGCCGCCGCCGAGCGAGACGACGTCGCCCGGGCCGGCGCCGGCGAGGACCTCGAGCACGAGGCGCTCCTCGCGGTCGCGGAAGCCGGCCTCGCCCTCGTCGGCGAAGAGCTGCGGGATCGTGCGCCCGGCGCGCTCGGCCAGCAGCGTGTCCGTGTCGCGGTGGCGCAGGCCGCGCGCCTCGGCCAGGCGGCCGGCGAGCGTCGTCTTGCCGGCGCCCATGTAGCCGACGAGCACCACCGCGCCGTCGCGCAGCGGCGGCGCGCCGGCGTCTACGCCTGGCGCGGCTTCCACCCGATGCGCTCGCGGTAGCGGGCGATCGCGGCGCGCACGTCGTCGATGTGGTCGCCGCCGAACTTGCGCCGGTAGGCGTCGGCCAGGACGAAGGCGACCATCGCCTCGCCCACGACGCCGGCGGCGGGGACGGTCGTGGAGTCGGTGCGCTCCCGCAGCGCCTGCGACGGCTCGCGCGTGGAGATGTCGACGGAGCGCAGCGGGCGCGTCAGCGTCGGCAGCGGCTTCATGGCCCCGCGGACGAGCAGCGGCTCGCCGGTCGTCATGCCGCCCTCGAGGCCGCCCGCGTGGTTCGTCTCGCGGAAGTAGCCGCGCTCGTCGTCGTAGAAGATCTCGTCGTGGGCCTCGGAGCCGGGGCGCCCCGCGACGTCCCACGCGTCCCCGATGGCGACGCCCTTGACGGCCTGGATGGAGCAGATCGCGTGGGCCAGGCGGCCGTCGAGGCGCTCCTCCCAGCTGATGTGGGAGCCCAGGCCGGGCACGAGGCCGTAGGCCACGACCTCGAAGACGCCGCCCAGCGATTGGTTGGCCTTCCGCTGGACGTTGATGTGCTCGACCATCTGGCGCGAGACCTCGGGGTCCAGGCAGCGCACGGGGTCGTCGTCGACGCCGTCGAAGTCGCTCAACGAGGGCGCGAGGTCACGCTCTGGCGCCTGGACCGAGCCGATCTGCACGACGTGCGAGCGGACCTCGACGCCGACGGCCGCGAGGAACGCGCGGGCCAGCGCGCCGCCGGCCACGCGGGCCGCGGTCTCCCGGGCGCTCGCGCGCTCGAGGACGTTGCGCACGTCGCTGAGCCCGTACTTCCACACGCCGACGAGGTCGGCGTGGCCGGGCCGCGGGAGGTGCACCTCGGGCACCTCCTTCTCGACCGGCCACGGGTTCATCCGCTCCTCCCAGTTCTGGTAGTCGCGGTTGGCGACGGAGAGCGCGATCGGGCCGCCCATCGTCTTGCCGTGGCGCACGCCGGACGTGACGTCGGCGCGGTCCTTCTCGATCTTCATGCGCCCGCCGCGGCCGTGGCCGAGCTGCCGGCGCGCCATGTCGCGGTCCATGGCGTCGCGGTCGAGCTCGAGCCCCGCGGGCAGGCCCTCGACCACGCAGGTCAGGCCCGGCCCGTGCGACTCCCCGGCGGTGATCAGGCGCAGCGTCATGCGGCGCCGGAGTCTACGGTCGGGGCCGCTATCCGGACTTGCCGATGCGCACGACCTCGAGCCGGTAGGACTCGGTCTCGGTCGAGCTGCGAGCGATCTCGATGATCGCCGTCCCGCCCTCGCGCACCTCGAGCGTGCGGCAGTTGCTGCGATCGGGGCGGCAGCGGCCGTCGTTGCTGACGTGCGTCAGGGCGTTGACGACGAAGCGCACGGCCTTGCCGTCGCTGCGCTTGCCGGCGTAGACCACCAGCGGGAACCCCGAGTTCGGGATGGCGCGCAGCCGGCTCGGGTCCTCGATGCGCTTGAGCTCGCCGCCGCGCTCGCCCCAGCGCAGGACGACGTCCGCGCGGTCGTCCTCGTCGTCGCCGGAGGACGACGGCGTGGAGGGCGTCGACGGCGGAGACGGCGCGCTGTCCGAGCCCGTCGACGCGCCGCTGTCGCCGGAGCCGGCCCCGTCGCCGCTCGACGGCAGCTCGGGGATGGACGGCGTCGCACCGGCGGTGGCGCCGGCACCTGCCGCCGCCCCTGCACCGGTCGCGGCGCCCGCGCCGGCGGCGGTCCCGGCGGTGCTGCCGGCCGCGTCGTCGGCCGGGGCGTCGCCGCCCTGCTGGACGAACGGGTCGCGGAGCCTGCCCTTGCGCGTGCTCTTGACCTTCGCGTCGCCCTCCAGGGTCACCTGGACGCCGCCGGCGGCGCCCGCCGTGGCCAGGGCGTCGTCGTCGACCGTCGCGGCCGCCGGCGGCGGCACCGCGGCCGTCGGCTCGTCGCCGCCCCGCAGGAGCACGGGCATGGCGACCAGCGCCACCACGAGCAGGACGGCGATCGGCCAGAGCTTCTTCTCGACGAGGTCGTTGACGATGTTGCGCAGGGCGGTCATCGGAGTCGGGTCCTTGGTCTCAGCGGGTCGCGGCGGCGGTCGGGGGCGCGACCGAGCCGCCGCTGGACGGCGTGGAGCCGGTCGGGGTGGCGGACGCCGGCGTGGCGGTGCCCGTCGTGGCGGTCGCGGCCGGGCCGGCCGCCGTGGCGCCGGCGGTCGTGCCCTCGGTGGCGGGCACCAGGTAGGCGGTGGCCTCGACGGAGGCCTCGACGCGCGGGAACCCGTCCTTCGACGCCCCGAGCTTCACGGCGTCGATCGTCAGCAGGCGGCCGCGGACGACGATGCCGCCGCGCTTGACCACGGTGAGGTCGTCCAGGGCGCCGAGGAACTTGCGCATCGCGGCGTACGAGCCGTCGAAGGTGAAGGTGAAGGGCAGCGTCGGCAGGCCGGCGGTGCCGACGGTCGAGCCGGCGGGCGCGCTGGCCGCGGCGGCCTGGGTCGCCGGCACCGAGCCGGCGGCCGTCGAGCCAGAGCCGGAGCTGCCCGCGCCCGCGCCGCTGGTGGAGCCGGTCGCGGTTGACGCCCCCGACGCGGAGCCGGAGGCCTGCGCCACGGCGGCGCTCTGCGTCGTCGTCGTCGTCGCGGCCGGCGAGGCCGAGCCGCCGCCCGCCGACTTCACGGCGCGGAAGTCGACGCCGAAGCGGTCCGCGGTCTTCTCCAGCGTGTAGACGAGCGACGCGACGTCGTCGTCCGGCGGGATCGCCTTGCCGAGCCGCGCGACGGTCGCGTAGTCGGTCTTGTAGCGGCGCTTGGCCTGGAGCGCCGACTCGACCTGGCCCTGCGCGGTCTGCAGGCGCGCCTGCTCCTGGGTCACCTGGTCGGCGAGCTTGGCCGCGTCGTCGCGCGCCGGCTTGACGACGAAGAAGAACCCGGCGCCGGCAAGGGCGAGGACGGCGACGACGAGGACGACGAGGCGGTCGCGGGTGGTCACGGGGTGGCTCCGGCGGTCGTGATGGCGGCAGCGGTCGTGGTCGACGAGGCGGCCGCGGCGGCGTCCTCGTCGACGGGGACGGGCTTGAAGCTCAGGGTCATCTCGAACTTCGGTGCCTCCCCGCGGCAGCTGGCGGTCGTCGACCCGCCGCCGGCGGCACCGGCCACGCCGGTGGCGCCCGCGGGCCCGCCGCGGTCGCCCTGCTTCTCGGACTGCGTGAGCTGGACGGAGGCGACGCCGTCGATCTGGCGCAGGACGGCCATGGTGCGCGCCACGGACTCGTTGCGCGTCGTGCAGCCGGTGACCTTCAGGGTCGGGCCGCCGGCCGAGGCGGACGCGGTGCCCGCGGTGGCGGCCCCGGCGCTGCCGGCCACGCTGCCGTCGAGGCCCTCGAGCGACACGTCGGCGGGGATCACGCGCGCGACCTCACGCAGCGTGTGCGACCAGTCGAAGCGCGAGCCGGCAATGCCCTGCACGGTCTGCAGACGGCTCTGGGCGACCGCGGCGAAGCGGCTGAAGGGCGCGAGCGCCTGGGCGCGCGCCTCGGCCGCGTCGGCCTGGGCGCGGACGTCGGCGAGCTCGGCGCGGCGGTCATCGGCCTGGCGGCCGGCGGCGACCCACAGACCGGCGAGCACGACCAGCACGGCGAGCGCCCCGAGCAGCGCGTAGACCGCGCCACCGGAGTGGCCGCCGGCCGACCCGCCTCCGCGGCGGGCCTCGACGGGGATGAGGTTGACGGCCTTCATCGAGCGCCTCCCTTGCGCGCGTCGGCGGGAGCCTCCGTCACGCCGAGGCCGGCGGCGATGGCCAGCGTCGCCGCCTCCAGGCCCAGCGGCGCACCAGCCACGATGGCGGGCTCGACCGGCAGGCCGAGCTGGAGGCCCAGAGCGGCGGCGAAGCCGGGCAGCGTGGCCGCCTCGCCGGCAAGGACGACGCGGCCGACCGGGGCGGCGGCGCCGTCCTGCATGACGTGGAAGTCGAGGGTGTTGCGGACGTCGGAGGCGATCCGCGTGACGCCGTCGTCGAGCGCGGCGCGGGCGTCGAGCAGGAGGTCGACGTCGGGGTCGTCGACGTCGAGGTCGCCCTCGAGGCCGGCGCGCGTCAGCGCGGCGCGGGCCTCGCCCAGCGCGATCTGGCGGCGCTCGGCCAGCTCGACGGCCAGGGCCTCGAGGCCGCCGCCCAGCACGCGGGTGAAGAGGCAGGTCGTGCCCTGCGCCACGGCGAGGTTCGTGAGGCCGCCCACGGCGAGGTAGAGCACCGACGTGGCGCCCGCGGGCAGCTCGGGGTCGACCGCCGGCTCGTCCCGGTGCAGCGCGCGGACCATGGCGAAGGCGGAGAGGTCGACGCCCTCCGGCTTGAGCCCGGCGCCCTGGGCGGCCATGAGGACCTTCTCGACCATGTCGCGGCGCGCGGCGACGAGCAGCACGCGCTGGCGCGGCCCGGCCTCGGTCTCGACGACGTCGAGCGGATGCCAGTCCAGGACCGCGCTCTCGATCGGCATCGGGATCGCGTCCTGCGCCTGGAAGCGCACCGCCGCGTCGAGCTCCTTGGTCTCGGCGATCGGCGGCAGCTCGAGGAGGCGCACGACGATCTTCGCGTTGGCGACGCCGAAGCGCACGCGCTTGTCGAGCTCCTTGTGCTGCGCGAAGAGCTCGCGCAGCGCCTCGGCGAGCGCGAGCGGGTCCTGGACCTCGCCGTCGCGCACGACGCCCGGGTCGAGCGGCGCAATCGCCGCGTGCTCGATGCGGATCGTGCCGCTGACGCTGACGCTGGCGGCGTGCACGGCGGTGGGCTCGATCTCGAGCCCCGTGACGGTATGGGAGCGCTTGGCCATGGGTGGTTCCCCTCAGTGGTCGGCGTGGCCGGACGGGACCTCGACCCTGGGCAGGGTCCGATCGGACGTCCGTCCAGCCGCCGTCGCGGAAGTGACTAGGACGGGCGGCTAGAACCGGTCGAGGTAGCTGTCCATCAGCCCGTCGCCCACGAACAGCGCGACGACGGCGCCCAGCGCGAGGAACGGCCCGAACGGCACCTGGGTGCGCCGGCCCTGCTCCGCGCCGAGCCGGGCGATGACGAGCGCGCCGACCAGGACGCCGGCGACCAGGGCGACCATGAGCGCGGGCGCGACGGCCTTGCCGAGGTAGAGCCCGAGGACGCCCGCGAGCTTGACGTCGCCCATGCCCATGCCCTTCGGGTGGGCGACCGCGGCGAGCAGGAAGAAGCCGCCCGCGCCCGCGCCCCACGCCAGCTGCTCGGGCAGGCGGTCGGGCGCCAGCGCGGCGCCGAGCGCGATCGCCAGGACGGCGGCGGGCAGCGTCAGCTTGTTCGGGATGATGCGGTGCTCGAGGTCGATGAGCGTCATCGGCACGAGGAAGGTCACGAGGACGAGGCCCAGGACGATGCGGTCGGCCCCCTCGCCCCACAGGCCGGCGACGACGGCGGCCCACAGCAGGGCGGTGACGGCCTCGACGACGGGGTAGCGCGCCGAGATCGGCTCCTTGCACCCGCGGCAGCGCCCACGCAGCACCAGCCACGAGAAGACCGGGACGTTGTCGTACGGGCGCACGGGCGCGTCGCAGCCCGGGCAGTGCGAGCCGGGGTGCAGGAGCGACTCGCCGCGCGGCAGGCGCCAGGCGACGACGTTGAGGAAGGAGCCGATCAGCAGGCCGAACAGGGCGGCCGGGGCCAGCGACGCGGTCATGCTCTGGGCATCGGCAGCGGCGCCGTGGCCCTTGACCACCGCTACGACGCGGGGACGATCTCGCGCCAGGTGTTCTGGATCATGCCCGCCGACGCGTAGCTGCGGACCTGGTCGTAGGCGGCCTTGGAGAGCTGCACGTTGAGCTTGCTCGAGCCGGCGACGAGCGTCCCCGGCCCGTCGATGAGCACGCCGCCGATGACCCGCGCGTTGCCCTGGACCTGCACGAGCGCGTCGGTGCGCCCCGAGGGGTTGGGCGCGTAGACGATCGCGTGCAGGTCGACGGTGCCGCCGAGGTAGAGCGTGGCCTGCTCGAGCACCAGCAGCCCCGGCGCGGCCGCCGAGTTGACGACCTGGTTGCCCGTCCACGTGCAGGTCCCCGCGGCGATCCAGACGATCCGCCCGGACGGCGGGGTCGACGGGCAGGTGGCGAAGTACGCGCCGTCGGCGATGGCGGTGCGCTTTAGGCGCTCGTGCGCGTCCTCCTCGAGCGCCGGCCCCCCGTCGTACCCCGTGGCCGTGACGTTGGGCGCGAGCTGCTGGTCGAGCTTGGCCAGCACCCCGGCGAGCGTGCTGAACAGCCCGTTGGAGATCCCGTGGCCGAGGCACGGCACGGCCCCGAGCGCCTGCGGCGTGCAGCGCACCGACAGCGTGGGCAGCGACCCCTGGCTGCCGTCGACGATGACCTTGTTGCCGTTGTTCGAGATCTGGAGGCGGCCGGTGATGATCGCCGCCTGGGGCAGCTCCTCCTGGAGCTCCTCGACGCGCACGAGCGCCACCACGGTCCGGGTGCGCTCGGCGACGCGTGCCTGCGCGCGCACCCAGAGCCGTCCGTCGCCATCGGCGTCGTAGCCCGGCGCGCTCGCCGTCAGTGCGTCGTCGTAGAACGAGCGCGTGGCCCCGGTGCCGTTGTCGCGCACGCTCGTGGTCCACGACACGCCGCGTCGCGCGTCGGGCGTCGTGAGCGCGGGCGCCATCGAGTCTGCGCTCGGGCAGCGCGGCGAGACCGACGCCTGCGTGCACGGCACGTAGGGCGCCGTCGCCCTCCCCCGCCCCGGCCAGTCCTGGGCCAGCGCGAAGATCTGGGCGCTCAGCGCCGCCTCGGCGGCGTTGAAGGCCGACTCCTTCTGGCGCGACATGCCCGACGCCTGCTGCTGGGCGTCGACCTGCGAGAACGTCGCGAGCCCGAGGGCCAGGAGCACGGCCAGCAGGCCGATGGCCGTGACGAGCGCCCAGCCGCCCTCCTCCTGGCGCAGCCGGCGCGTCATCCGAGGAGCTCCTGCACGCCGGACGACGTCGTGAGGCCCGCCGGGTCGCTGACCTCGAGGCGGATCTGGTGGCCGCTCCCGGTGGGCACCGGGTGGGTGAGCACGACCCCGGTCCCGATCTCCTGGGCGCCGTCGAACCAGCGGTAGCGCAGCTCCTGGCCCTCGGGGTCCGACGACAGCGAGCCGTTGAGCACGATCCCCTTGGCCGACGGCGTCGCGGTGAACTGCGCGACGGGCCGGCGGTTCTGGTTGCGCAGGAAGACGCCGGTGGCCAGGCGGGTCGCCGGCGCGCCGGCGCCCGGGTCGGTGTCGATCACGAGCTCGGCGTGCAGGGCCGAGACGTCGAGCAGGCTCTGCCCGTCGACGGCGAAGAGCGGGACGTCGGGGTCGGCCGCCCGGTTGGCCACGTCGGTGGCCACCACGCGCGTGCTCGACCAGCCCGCGCCGGGGCAGGCCGTCGCCGACGGCACGGCGGGCGCGACCGCCGTGGTCCACGTCTGCGTCTGGAGGTAGAGCCTGGCCGTGGGCGTCCCGCCGTCCAGGCACCAGCGCATCCGCTGGACGTTGGCGGCGTTCGTGCCGGCGTTCGGGCCGACCGGGTCGACGGACTGGAAGACGACGTCGAAGGGCGTCGCGCGGTCGACGGCCTGCGGCTGGTCGGGCGTCGGGCTGGCGAGGTTGCGCAGCTGCCGCGCGAGGCGGTCCAGCGCGGTGCGCGCCTGGTCCTGGCTCGTGTTGCGCTCGCGCGTCTCGGCGTCGACCGGCAGCGCCGTCTCGAAGACGGTCAGCGCCGCGCCGACCGCGCCGAGCATCATCGCCGCCCCGATGAGGAGCTCGACCAGGCCGACCTCGCCGCGCTGGCCGCGCAGCCAGGCCCTCACGGGCTCACCGGCCCGAGCTTCGCGGACTCGCCGAGCTGCGTGTCCACCGCGGCGACCCAGTAGGTGTGGGGCAGGCCGTTGGTGCGCGCGTCGGTGAAGGTCAGCTCCTGCGCCGTCCCGGTCCGGTCGTAGCGGTCGTCGACCACGACGCCGTCGCGGTAGACGCGGTAGTGGTCGACCGCGTCGCCGGCGTCCGGGTCGCCGGAGGAGGGCTGCCAGCGCAGCACCGTGTTGCCGTCCTCGGCACTGGCGACCAGGCCGCTCGGCGGCGCGGGCGGCGTGTTGGCGACGGCGACCAGCACGGGCGCGGACGCCGCCCCCTCGCGCAGGGCACCCGCGGCGTCGCGGTCGACGGCGACGACGCGGTAGACGAGGGCCTGGCCGGCCGGCGCGTCGGCGTGGCGACAGGACGTCCTGCGCGTCAGGCCACAGGCGGCCTCCAGGGCGCCGAGCAGCGTCTCGCGGTAGACGCGGTAGCCCACGACATCGCGCTCGGGGCTCGGGCGCCACTGCAGCTCGACCGCCGCCCCGTCGCGTCCGCCGACCGCCTGCAGCGGTGCGTAGGGGGCCCGCCGGTTCACCCGGACGGTCACCGCGCGCTGCTGGCCCGGCGAGCCGTTCTCGTCGAAGGCCTTCGCGCCGATGACGTAGCTGCCGTCGAGCACCTCGCCGTCGTTCGGCGCGGTCGAGCCGACGTGGCCGAGCGCCCAGGTGAACGACCAGCCGGTCCCGCCGCCCGAGGCGTCGCCGCCGACCGTCCCGTCGACCGACCAGCGCACGGCCGTCGCGGGCCGGTCGGCGGTCGCCGAGAAGCTCAGGGAAGTCCCGCTGAGCACCGGTTCGCTGCCGGTCGCGGCGATGTCGGTGATGCGCGGCGCCGTCGAGAGCCCGGGGTTGGGCACGATCGTCGACTGCAGCGCCGCACGGACGCCCTGGCCGCGGTCCCACCGCACGAGCGTCACGAGCCGCTTGTAGTCATCGGGCGTGTCGTCCTGCGGGCTGGGCGCCGGGCAGGCGCCGAGCAGGCAGACGCCGGCCTCGGCCTCGACGAGACCGTCGACCGCCCCGTCGAGGTCGGCGTCGATGCCGCAGTCGCCGAGCGTCACCCCGGCCGCGGCGGCCGCGGCGGCGGCGCCTGCCGCGGCGTCTGCGCCGAGCACCGGCGTGCAGGCGGCGGGCGTGGCTGAGCCGGTGCCCGTCGCGCAGAACGACGCCGGGTCGTGCGTGCCCAGACCGTCGGCGGGGTCGTCGACGGAGCAGACGCCGACCGCCAGCGTGTACGTGATGCCGCGGCGGCGCACGGTCCAGCCGCCCGTGTCCGCGCTGTCGGAGAGGCCGCTGCCCTCGCGGTCCTGGACGTCGCCGACCACGGAGCCCGCGGTGAGCTCGTCGTAGGGGATCGACCGCACGGCCTCGACGAGCTCGCGCTGGACGCTGACGCCCTGCTCGCGGGCCTTGGTCGTCGAGGTGGTGGTCATGGCCTGGAGGAGCATCAGCCCGAGTCCGAGCAGCCCGCCGAGCGTGATCGTCGACGCGACGAGTGCTTCGAGCACGAACGAGCCGCGCTCCTCGCGCGCCAGTCGTCGGACCGACCTGGACATCCGAGGAAGACCATCGGCGCCGTCCACCTGCGATGAACGGTCGTCAACGCGCGATGGACGCCGTTCACCGACGTGCCTCCCCACTTCTGGGGATGGCCCGTCGAGGAAGCGGCCAGCTCAGCGCGCCGGCACCTGCTCGGTGACCCGCACGAGCTGCCACGCGGCCTGCACGGGGTCGATGAAGTTCGGCGGCTCGCGGAACTTCAGGCGGTCGTCGTAGGTGTAGTCCTTGAGGAAGCCGCTGGTCACCGACCCCTCGCCGCCCGTGCCCACGGGGCCACGGAAGCGCTGCGCGATCGCGCCGTCGACGTGCAGCGTCCCGAGGTCCCCGCCGCAGAAGTAGTTGTCGACGATGAACGAGTGCTGCAGCGCGAGGATGGCCGCCTCGATCGTCACGTCACGCAGCACCGGGCTGCGGTCCTGGCAGGCCAGCCCCGAGCGGTTCATGACCTTGTGCTGGACGCGGACGAAGTTGTTGGCGATGAGGCCGAGCATCCGGTCACCGTCGCGGCGGACGTCGCCGTCGATGACGATGTCGTCGTCAGCACCGATCGTGAGGTCCGCGCCGTAGGTGCCGCGCACGACCGCCTCCCCGCAGCCCGAGGGCTTCGTGTAGTCCTGGAGCATCCGGTAGGGCGTCCCGCACTGGGCGCTGGAGACGTAGACGACGCCGTTGGGCGCCGGCAGCGGCAACGTCTTCGTCCCGACCGCCGCGTTCGTCACGGTCATGGAGGTCCCGTCGAGCGTGATCGACGTGCGCCCCGTGAAGCGGTAGGCCGGCGCGGCGAGGGCCTTGAGCGACGCGTTGCTCGGCGGCATCGGCAGCGGTGTGGCGGGCGCGGTGCGCGCGCCGCCGAACTGCGGGCCGTCGCTGCAGCCGCTCGCGACGCGGTAGCCCGGCGCGGGCCCCGACATCTCGACCCGGTCGCCGGCGCGACCGAACCGGGGGGCACCGCAGACGAGCAGCCCGTCGTTGGTGTGCAGCGGGCCGTCGATGGCGTCGCCGGTCGTGAACTGGATCTCCGTGCACGTCACCGAGCCCCAGAGGCGGGCGGTGCCGCGCCCGTCGCGCCAGTACTTCGCGCAGTTGGTCTGGGCCCAGGTCGAGGCGCCGTTGCCCAGGTGGTCGTACGTGACCGGGTCGAGCGTCTCGAAGTCGGTGAAGTACAGGAAGTCGAGGAAGCCGCGGCGCTTGAAGGTCGCGATGAGGCTGCGCCGCTCGCCCCGCGCCTGGCCCGTCACACGCAGGCGGAGCGTGCCGAGCTGGAGCATCGAGGTCTGCGGCTGGGCGGGGTCGCAGGCGGCCTGGCCGTCGGCGGGCAGGAGCTCGACGGTGTAGCGGGCATCGGCCTGCGGCAGCGGGCGCCAGATGCGCGGGTCGGTCCCTGTCCCGTCCCAGGCGGCGTTGACCGGTGCGGGGACACCGGCCGCCACCGGCGGGACCGCGGTGCACGTCGTCCAGTACGCGGGGTCGCGCGTGAGCTGGAACGCGTACCACTCGACGCCCGCCTGCGCGGCCTCCCACGCACGCTTGCGGTCGTGGTCGTTGCGCGCCGCGGGGAGGTCGCCCTCGACGGCGCCCATGGCGCTGGCCCCCGCGACCAGGACGAGCAGCAGCGCGACGAGGACGCCGAACAGCGTGGACCCGCGCTCAGCGGTGCTCACGTGCATCGCGGGCCGTTGGTCGGGTCGGTGGTCGCCTCGAGGCTGCCGACGAACGCGTCGGCGTCCTGCGACGCGCTGCGCAGGTCCGCTGCGCGGCGTTCTGGCGTCGCCCGCACGGAGAGGTGGATGCGCACGATGCGCCGCGCGTCGGTGGCGCTGATCGGGACGGGCAGCTCGACCTCGGGCTTCGTCGGCTGTGCCGGGGTGAAGGCGAAGTACCGCAGAAGCCCGTCAGGCCCGGGCTCGACGTCGGTCGCGAGGACCCGGGTGACCCCGGGGCCCGGGAAGGTCACGTCGGGTGGCGTGCCGGCGCCGGCCCACACCGTCTCGGTGACGGTGCGCGTCGCCGCGTCGTACGCCAGGCGGTGCTGCTCGGGCGCGAAGTCCTGGCCGCCGAGGTCGGTGTAGAAGGTCACCGCGTCGCGGGTCCCCTCGCCGATCGGCGGGCGCAGGGCGTCGATGCAGACCTGCGACGACAGGGTGGTGACCATCCGGTCCAGCAGCTGGCGGACGCGCTGGTTGGCCTCCGTGCGGTCCTGCACCTGCGTGGCCGCCTGCGAGCCGGTCAACGTCAGCGTCACCGTCGCCCACCCGACGATCGCCGCGACCACCATGCCCGCCAGCATCTCGGGCAGGCTGTGACCCGCCTCGCCGCGCAGCCGCCGGCGGGTCATGCGGGGCACGCCCCCTGCGCAGTGCCCGACGTCGGGATCGTCAGGCTGACCGGCGCGGCCATGCCGTCGGGCTGCACGTTGGAGATGGTCGCCGTCGCGCGCCGGCCGGCGGCGTCCGAGGCGCAGACGGTGTACGGACCGAAGGGCAGCGCGACCTTCGCGTCGCCGCCCGCGCCGCTGGCCTGCACGTCGAAGGTCTCGGTGCAGGCGGCGAGACGCGTGCGGAAGGTGAGCCGCGCTCCGGGGTAGGGCGAGCCCCCGCGCAGGACGCGCACCCAGACGCTGGGCATGCGGACGGTCACCGCGGGCGCCGTCCCGCCAGGCGGGACCGTCGTCAGGCCGGGGCGGCTGTCGAAGTAGTCGGCGTCGTAGGTCGTCGGGTCGTTGCCCGGGCAGGCGCCGCCGTAGGCGGCGTAGGAGGAGCGGAACGGGAAGAGACTGGTGCCGGTGAGCTGCGCCGCGGGCGCCGCGGCGGTGAACGCGCGATCGCCGGTGAGCGTCGTGTGGGAGAGGCTCACCGTGCGCGACGCCGCGGCGACCGCCGGCAGGCCGCTGCTCGGCACGGTGTCGAAGGCGACGGGCGCGGAGCCGGCGCGGTCGTACTGGTAGCTCACGGTGCTCGTGGCGCCGGCGAGGACGTTCGCCGTCAGGGCCACCTGCTCCTCGCCGGTCGGAAGGACGTAGCCGGGCCGCGAGAACGTGACCTGCTGGCTGCCGGACTTCAGGCCCCCGAGCACCGCACAGCCCGCGTCCGTCGTCGGGACCGTCTGGTTGCCGGCGCTGATGTCCAGTCCGGCGACCGGCGCGCTGTCGCCGTCGAGCACCGAGACCGCGAGCGTCCCGCTGTTGACCCCGAAGCCGCCGACGGGCGGCGAGACGAGGGACTCCATGACCGTCGGGTCGTGGTGCTTGTTCGTCCCCGCGGGCCGGACCGTCGAGCGGATCCGCAGGTAGTCGACCGCCTGCGGGTCCGCGGTGCAGGAGACGACGCCGCCCGCGTCGCGCATCCACTCAGCGTCCGAGGTGACGAGGTAGTTCAGGCGCCCGACCTTCACCGGCGTGGTGCGGTGGTGGTGGGCGAGGTCGCGCACGTCCATCGCCCGCATCCGCTCGAGGTCGGACTGCGCGAGCTGCGTCTCGACCCCCCGATCACGGGTGCGGCCGCTCTGGCTGGCCAGCGCGTCGAGCAGCGGCAGCGTCCCCAGCGCGATCACGGCCAGGACGGCAGCACCGACCACGGCCTCGAGGAGGGCGTAGCCGGCCTCGCAGCGCAAGTTCCGCCAGCGGGACATCCGCTCTAGGAGATCGGCGGACGATGACGCCGTTCGTCGTCGATCGGCGGTGGATGGACGGCGTTGAGCGGCGCGCGTCCCCAGTTCTGGGGAGGCCGTGGCCAGGCGGCGTCCAGCGCCCCCTCACGATGTCGGGGGAGGCTCCCTCACAACGACGGAGGCCGCGCTGCGCGCGGCCTCCGGGATCTGCGACGGGTCGGGAGGCCGGCGGGGCTACCAGCCGCCGACGTCGGCGGCGTCGCCGGGGTCGGCCGTCGGTGCGCCGCAGCCGCCCTTGCCGGCCGGCGTGCACGTGCGGGTGACGTCGGCCGTCGAGGTCCGCTCGAGGAAGAACCGGTGTTGGACGCCGCCGGTCTTGGCCTCGGACGTGGCCACGAGGTGCCAGGTCGTCTGGGTCGCCGCGTCGACGGTCACCTCGCCCGGGTCGGTGCCCAGCGGGGCGGCGAGCCCGCCCTGGGCCTGCAGGCCGGCGTCCTGGCAGTCGCGGTAGTCCTGGGTCTCCGTCACGCAGTTCTCGATCTGCGTGACCAGGTTGCGCGCCGCCGCCTTGGCGTCGGCGTCCTGGCCCTTCTGCTGCTGGCCGAGGAACATCGGCAGGGCGATCGCCGCAAGGATCCCGATCACCAGGATCACGACGAGCAGCTCGATGAGCGTGAAGCCCTCTTCGCGCTTGTGCATCTCTCTCCCCTTGGCGCACGACGCGCGCGAGGCGGGCCGGGTGGCCCGCCTCGCGGCGTGAGTCGTGGGTCTGAGCGGCGCCCTACCAGGTGCCGTTGTTGCCGCCGCCCGAGCCGCCGCAGCCGCCCTCGCCGGCCGGCGAGCAGACGCGGGTGATCTCGCCGGTCGTGGCGTTCTTGGCGATCGTGAACGTGTGGTTGTTGGCGCCGGTCTTGGCCTTGGACTTGGCGACGACCGACCAGCCCGTGGCGGTGCCGGCGATGACGATCTGCTCCTCGCCCGTGCCGATCTTGCTGTTCAGCTCGGGGAGCTCGTCGGTGCCGGCGGCCTCGTTGGCGCCGTCGCACAGGGCGTAGTCCTGCTTGTCCGTGTAGCACGCCTCGATCTGGGTGACCGCGTTGCGGGCATCCGACTTGGCGGCGGAGTCCTGGCCCTTCTTCTGCTGGCCGAGGAACGTCGGGAGGGCGATCGCGGCGAGGATGCCGATGATCAGGATGACGACGAGGAGCTCGATGAGCGTGAAGCCGCCCTCGTCGTTCTTGAAGCGCTGCAGCACTGTGGGTGATCTCCTGGGATCTGGTTTGGACCTGGTGTGCTGCCAGTCCCTCGGGTCCTCGGTGGCAACCCGGCTTCCTCGCGCGTTCTCCGCGGGAGGTCCGTGGCTTTGCGTCCCGGCCTCGCGGCGCGGTTTGCCCTTGGCACCTCAGTCCTGGCCTTGCAAGGACCAGATCGGCCCGCCGTGCCAGGACCTCAAGCGATTGGACGTTCGTACTAGCCACAGTCGGTGGTGGCACCATGGGGGCGTGCGCAACCGCCGCCTCCTCGTCGCTCTCGCCCTGGCGCTGGTGGCGGTCGGTGCCATCAGCGTCCTGAGCTCCATCGGCGATCCGGAGCAGGCGACGAAGCCCCCGGCCTCCTCGCGGCCGCCCGCGGTCGAGGCCGAGGGCGTGCTGCCGCAGGACCGCACCGTACGCGCGCGCGTGGGAGAGGTCGTCGTCGTGACGGTCGACCCGCCCGTGGCCGACACCGTCGAGATCGGCGGCATCGGGCTGGGGTCCTTCGCCACGCCGCAGACCCCGGTCCGGCTCGAGTTCGTGGCCGACCGGCCGGGGCGGTTCCCCGTGACGCTGCGCCTCGACGGCCGGCGCCTCGGGACCGTGGTGGTGAGCGCCGCGGCGTGAGCCGCCCGCGCGACGCCGCGCTCGACGGTCTGCGCGCCGTCGCGGCGCTGGCGGTGCTCGCGTACCACGCGTGGCTGTACTCGCTGCCGCGCGTCACCGCCTCCACGCGCGAGACGACCGTCGACGCGGTCGCCCACGAGCTCCGGCTCGGCCTCGTCCTCTTCTTCGTCCTGACCGGCTACCTGCTGTTCGGGCCGTGGGTGCGCGCGGCGATGGACGGCGGCGTCGCCGGGCCGTCCGTGCGGCGCTACGCGCGGCGCCGCGCTGCGCGGATCCTGCCGGCCTACTGGCTCGCGCTCGCAGGGTCCATCGCGCTGCTGTGGCCTCGGGAGGGCACGCCCGGCGTCCGCCTCCCACCCGAGGACGACCTCTGGCTGTTCGTCGTGCTGGGGCAGGACTTCAAGACGTCGACCCTGCTCAAGCTCGACCCGCCGATGTGGACGCTGACGGTCGAGGCGACGTTCTACGTCCTGCTCCCGCTGCTCGGCGCCGGCGCGCTCTGGCTCGCGCGTGGCCGGCTGCGTGGGGCGCCTGCGGCCGGGCCCGTGGCAGTGGCGGTCGCGCTGCTCGTCGGGGGCGTCGCCTGGAACTGGTGGACCAGCGACCGCGACCTGCCGCCCACCGTGACCAAGGTCCTGCCCGCCATGGCGCCGTACTTCGCCGTGGGCATGCTCGCCGCGGTCGCCGTCCGCGGTCGTCGCCTGGACGGCCGCGCCGTCGGCGTCCTCGTCGCGCTCGGAGCGCTCCTCGTCGCCGGCAACGGGTGGTGGGCCTACCGCGAGGCCCTCGAGGGCTCGACCGCGATCGAGCTGCGCATCGTCCGCGACCTCCCCGCGGCGATCGGCTTCGCGCTGGTCGTCGGCGCCGTCGCGGCGGCCGCCCAGGTGCCCCGCGGCCTGGGATCGCGCCCGCTCGCGTGGACCGGCAAGGTCAGCTACGGCCTGTACCTCTGGCACGTGCCGGTGCTGCTCGTCGCGCGCGCGGAGGGCCTCCTCCCCGCCTCGGCCTTCGGCGCCTTCGCCGTCGCGCTCCCGCCGTCGCTCGCGGTGGCGGCGGTCAGCTGGTACCTCGTCGAGCGCCCGGCGATGGCCTGGGCCCGCGGCCCTCAGCCCTCAGCCGGTGCGGCCGGCTCGGGCTCGCGCCAGCGCGCCTGGGCGTCGCGCCCGGCGATGACCGTCCCGGTCCCGTCGCACCAGGGGCAGGGCACCGTCGACGCCGAACCACCCAGGTTCGACACGACCTGACCCGTCCCGCGACAGGGCGGGCAGGGCTGCGGATCCGCGGTCTCGGGGGTCTCCTCGGCGCTCAAGGGGCGCCACGGTAGCGCGCGAGGCTGCTGGCGGCGACGCCGAAGGGGTGGCCGCGGGGCGTGCGCGACGGCGGGCCGCAGTCCTACGCCGCGTGGCGGGCGCCGCCACCGGCCGCACGCCCATCGTGCGCCTGCATCCGAACAGCGAGGGCCTCGTCGTCGGCGCCGACCTCGCGGGCACGGCCCATCGGCTCTTCATCGGCGACGCGCGCGGATGGCGGGTCGTGCGCGTGGCAGGCTGACGGTCGTGCCTCCTGCAGTCGACCGGCAACGACGTGCGGCGGTGGTGGCGGTGCTGCTCACGGCCGTCCTCGCGTCGGCGGCCCCCGCCGCGCCCGCGGCAGACCCCTCCACGTGCTCGCCCTCCCCGGCGCGCGACGGCCTCGTGGAGGGACGCGCGCCCTCCGGGGAGCGCGCGCTGGTCACCTGCGTCGCCGGCCGGTCGCGGGTGGTGCGCGCGCTCACGAAGGACGAGACGCTCGTCCGCCGCGACGCCCAGGGCGTCACCCTCGCCGCCGTGGTCCGCCGGCGGCGTCCGACCGTGGCGGACCAGCTCGTCGTCGTCGACACGTTCGCCACGCACACGCACGTCGGCAGCTTCTCCGGGCGCGTCACGGCACTCGACGTGCGCGAGGACGCCGTCCTGTGGGTCCGCCACGACGCACGCAGATGGACGCTGGCGCAGTGGTCGGGCGGGAACGTGACGCGCCGCGCCTCGTCGGCGGCGCCGATCCGCGACCTCCACCAAGGCCGGCGGCGGGTGGCATGGACGACGGGCGGCCGCCGCGTTCGGCGCTTGCGGTGGCCGGTGTCGCCCGCCGTCCTGCGCACCATCCCTGGACAGGTCGACCTGCGGCCGTCCACCCGCCCGTGCGATCCACGTTCCGGCGGCCTGGCCGGCTACGCGTGCAGCATGCTCGACGGCCACGACGGGCTGCGCGCGGTGCAGCCCGACACCGCGCAGCTCTCCCCCGACCGCCGGAGCGTCTGGATCGACCTGCTCACCGGCGGCTGCTCCGGCGACGACCTCTACGCCGTCCGTGACGAGGCGGTGCGCTCGCTGGTCCGCGTCGAGGTCCGTCCTCGCGGCGCCCGCGAGCTCGGCATGCTCGTCCTGCAGCCCACGCCGCCACGTCCCCTGCCCGCCGGCCCGCCGATCGCCTGCGCGCCCATCGGCACCCTGGTCCGCATCGCCGTGCGGCTGCCCCCGCTGCCGGCCGGCTCCCTCCTGCCGGGCGCCGGCGAGCCGCTGCTCTACGACGACGCGTTCGTCCCGCCGCGCCTCCTGGGGCCTCGCGCATCCCCATCCCTCTAGGCGCGTGGTCGCCACGCGCTCGCGGTGCTGCGCAGCCGCAGGTCGCCGAGGCCGTGCGGCGCGCGGCCCCAGACGGTGAGGAGCATCCCCTCGCCGCGGACGGCGGCGCAGAACGCGTTGCCCAGCTCGGCGACGACGCACGGCTGCGGCTCACCGTCGACCACCAGGGTCGCCGGGCGGACGCTCGCGCGCCACGCAGCCTCGCGTTCGCGGCGCCGTCGCGCGTTGGCCGACAGCGACATCGCCGCCGCGGACGGCACGTCTGGCAGCGCTTCCTCGCCTTCGTCGTCCTCCACCAGCTGTTCGATCCCCTGCCGGGCGACGTCCTCCACGCGATCCCACGCGTGCTCCTCCAGCTCCACCTCCACGACGACGGACCTCGCGGCGTCCGTGGTCCTGATGCTCGAGAGCACTCCGTCGCGCGTGCCCCACCCCTCCACCTCGAGCACGACGTCGTCGGCGGCCATGACCGGCACCGTCGCGGCCGCCACGACCTCCGCCGCCTCCATCGCGCGCTTGGCGGCCCACTCGGCCTTCAGCCGCTGAAGGCCTTGCTCGTCCTCGTGGCCCTCGGGATCCACGGCGCCGTACCAGGCCCCGACGTCCTCCTCGTGGCCGCAGCGACGGCAGACCGCCACCGGGGTCGGCCGCCACTCGCCCCGTACCTCGTGGCTGCCGCGGGAGTCGTCGGAGGGCGTCACGACGTCCCACGCCGGCGCGCCGCGACATGCCGGACAGGGCGTCACCGCGTCCTCGACGGGCGCGCGAGCCCACGTCTGCGCAAGCCGGGGGACGACCAGCGCACCGTCGGCGTCACGGAAGCACACCGGAGGCAGGTGACCCTCCGCGGCCTCGTCGAGGACGACGACCCACGCTCCACGGTCCGCAGGGCAGCGGTGGCGACGCCCCCGGCCGTCCACGACCTCCGCAACCACCGCTCCGGCGGGCGCCGGCCCACCGGCGATGGTGGCGCCGGGGAGCCCGAGGATGGCGGCGCCGTCACGCAACAGCGTGCCCGCACCGTCCGCGCGGTCGTGCGCCAGCCACAGCTCGCCGCCCGGCCCGCGCAGCACGGTGGCCACGCCGTCGGCGTGCGGGTGCTCGGCGAGGACCTGCGTCGGTCGCGGCACGTGTCGACCCTACGAGGCGGGCACGAACCCGGTGCACCCGCGCGCCGACGCGCCACCCACGTCGTCCGTCCGTCCACCCCCCGTCGCGTCCTGCGACACGGACGCCGATGCACGACCCATGCAGATGGTCTGCTCATGGATGAGCGGCCGCAGGCGACTTCTGAGCGGCCAAGGAGGGTTCGCGCTCACCGAGCACCTGGTGGTCCTCGCCGTCGGCCTCACGGCCTTCGGCGCGACCCTGTTCGTCGTCGACGCGGTCAACGGGACCTACACCCGGCAGGCCTCGCGCCTGGACGCGCTCAACGAGCTGCGCCCGCAGATGGACCGCCTCGTGCGCGAGATCCGCTTCGCGCAGCGCATCACCGCCACCGGCGCGCAGACCTTCACGGCCCGAGTGTGGTCACGCACGGCCGCCGTGGCCACGACGCGCGACGTCAAGTGGGACTGCTCCGTGCCGTCGGTCAAGGTCCCCGGTGCCTACCGCTGCACCCGTCAGGACCTCACCGCCGGCACCGCCGCCGTGACGATGGTCGACGGGCTCACGAACACGAACCAGTTCACCTGGTCGACGACGTCGCGCTTCGTCGAGATCCGCCTGCGCCAGAACGCCAAGGGCAACACGCGCCCGGTGACGCTGCGCGACGGCGTGAGCCTGCGGACCTGTCGCACTGCCTCCTTGCTCTCGACGGAGTGCGCGGCATGACCGCCGTCACCGCGTTCCTGCGCACGACCGCGCGCCGCCTGCGCCGCGAGCAGGCCGGCATCGGCCTGCCCGAGCTCCTGGTGGGCCTGCTGCTGCTGGCCATCGGCGTGGGGTCGATGCTCACCGTCTTCTCCTCCACGAGCGAGACGGTGCTCGGCAACGAGCGCCACGACGTCGCGGTGGAGCAGGCCGAGCTGGCGCTCGAGCGCGCCCGCGCCCTGCCCTACGCCGACCTCCAGATCCGGGGGACCGCCGCCACCGACGGCGTCCCGGGCTCGCGCGTGCAGGGCACGAACTTCCGCATCAAGACCGGCACGCTCGAGGAGCTCGTGCAGTCCGGCGGCACCCCGAACGCCAGCACCCCCGGGCTCGACCCGGTGACCTCCGACGCGGTCGGGAACACCGGCACGCCGATCAGGGTCAAGATCTACCGCTACGTCACCTGGCGCGACGAGGAGTGCCCGCTCCTCAACCTCAGCCAGCTCGAGACGACGCTGACCTCCACGATCACCCTGATCAACCAGGTCAGCGGGCTGCTGCAGAACCTCACGGGCCCCAACGGGACGATCAACAAGCTCCTGAACTCGCAGAACACGCTGCTGGGCGCGGTCCTGGCCCCCGTGCTCTCGATCCTCAACCCCGTCCTGACGCCGCTGGCGAACGTCCAGAACCTCATCAAGCCGCTCGGTGCCCCGCTCGCGGCGATCGGGTTGGCGGTCGCGCCCATCGCCGCGATCACCAACGGCGGCTTGACCCAGCGCCTGGACCTCTGCGACCTCGACATCAACCTGTTCAAGCAGCTGAGCAAGCTCAACGTCGTCAAGACCGCGCTGACGACGCTCAAGCCGCTGCTGCAGAGCCTCGACACGCTCGTCGACGACGTCAACGACATCGTCCTGCCGCTGCTGAACCTCAACGTCCTGGCGCTCCTCGTCGCGGTGCCCCAGGCGGTGATCTCGCTGCCCTCGATCGTGTCGAGCCTCCTGACGGTCGTCACGAACCTCCCGAACGTCATCACCTCGCTGGCGCGGGACGGCCTGCAGCTCGTGCCGTGGTTGGCCGAGACCGCAACCGGGTTGGCCACCGCGGTCACGCAGATCCTGGTGGCGCCGAACACGACGCACAACACCAAGCGCGTGACGGTGGCCATCGTCGTCGACCACCAGGACGGGACGGGCCCCCAGAGCCCGGTCTGGGCCTCGACCGTCATCAGCGACCCGAACGCGGGGCTGCTCGGATGACCCGCCGGCTCGCGGCCCGGCGCGACGAGCGCGGCTTCGTCCTGCCCATCGTCCTTGGCGTCCTGCTCGTGGTGACGCTCGTCACCGGCGCGTTGCTGATGTACGCCGTGCAGGGCTCGCAGGCGGCCAACGAGGCCCGCAAGGACATGCGCGCGTCGGCGACCGCTGACGCCGCCATCGACGTCGCCGTCTACCGGCTCAACAAGACGCTCGCGACGAGCTCGATCACGGGCGTGGTGAACCTCGCGAGCGACGTCGTCTCCTGCGTCCAGGTCGACGCCCTGACCGGCGCGCTGAGCGTCGGCTCGCTCGCCGTCGGCGGATGGTGCCCCGCGATCCCGTGGGAGGCCACGGAGGACACGGCGGTCGGCTCCAACAAGTTCCGCTACATCGTCTCCTCGTCGGTCAAGGTCACCGGGTCGATCGGCGACGTCCTCCAGCGCAAGGTCGTCTCGCAGGACGGTGCCGGCCGTCGGGTGGTCGCGCTCATCCAGCTCGACCTCAACCCGGACAACATCCTCAGCCTGTTCAGCGTCAAGCGCACGGCCGAGTGCCGGCCGACCGCGCCGGGCGCGGCGCTCACCCTGACCGGCTGCCCCGCCCTGTAGGGGACGGCACGGCGGACGGATCGCCGATCAAGTCCTGGCACCGGCTGCCGATGCAGAACCCGCGCAGGACATGAGGTCCCGCGCGACAAGCGACTTCCCAGGGGGGAACGAGACATGACCCGCACGACCCGCGCCGCCGCCGCCGTGATCTTCGTGGCCGGCGCCACCGCCGTCGCCGCGCCCGCCGCGTCGGCCGCCACGCCCGCCGGCTCCGACGCCGCCACCGCCCGGGCAGTGGCCCATCAGCGCGGTCTGCTCGACGGCCTGCTCGGAGGGGGCGGCGGCCTGCTCGGCGGCCTCACCAACTCGCTGCTGGGCAGCGCCCAGACGACGACGCCCGACGCGAACATCGTCAACAGCCTCGTGGGCGGTCTCACCGGCTCGCAGACCAACGGCCTGCCGCTCGGCGTCGTCACGAACACCGTCTCCACGCTCCTCGGCGGTGGCCTCACCGGCTCGCTGCCGATCGTCGGCCCGCTCGTCCAGACGGTCACCGGGACGCTGGCCGGCGGCGCGCTCTCGGGCAACCTCGTCAACGACCTGCTCAGCGGCGGCGTGCCGCTCGGCAACGTCGTCGCGGTGGTCGACGGCCTGCTGGGCTCGGTCACCGACCAGTCGATCCTCGACGGCGCGCTCACCGCCGCCGTCGGCCAGGTCCTCGGCGCGGGCATGCCGGGCGACCTCGGCGGCCTGACCTCGCTGCTCGGCATCCTCGGCGGCGAGGGCGACGTCCTCGGCAGCGTGCTGGACCCGGTCCTCGACGTCCTCGACGCGGTCGTCAGCAACCCGGCGCTGCCCCAGGAGCTGCGCGACCTCGTCGGCGGCCTCACCGGCTCGCTGCGGTCGGTCGGCAACGGCGTCGTCGGCGGCGACCTGCTCGGCCAGGTCGGCGACCTGCTCGGCGGCCTCGCCGGCGCTGGTGCCGGTGGCAGCCAGCTGTCGGGCCTGCTGGGCAACCTCGGCTCGCTCTTCGGCCAGAAGGCGCAGGCCGCCTCGACGAAGGCCACGCAGAAGCCGTCGACCAAGCCGAAGTTCCGCATCACCGCGGCGATGCGCGCTCGCGTGAAGTCGGTCAGCGTCACCAAGGACCGCAAGAAGGTCCGCACGAAGGTCACGTGCCCGGCCACCGCGCTGCTCGGCTGCTACGGCACCGCGCGCCTGCGCTACGCCGGCGCCGCGACCGGCAAGACCGTCGCCGTCACGCTCGGCGCGGGCAAGTCCAAGACCGTGACCCTCACGGTCCCCGCGAAGGTCCGCGCCACGCTGCGCAAGAAGGGCGGCTCGATCGGCGTGCGCGTCTCGTCGGCCACCAACGACGGCATCGCGTCGGCCAGCCGCAGCGCGACCGTCCGCAAGGCGACGCGCTAGCGCGTCCCGCTGGCACGCCGGCCCGGGTCCCCCCTTCCCGGGCCGGCGCTAGCGTCCGCCGGGTGCGCCCCGACGGACGCTTCGCCCCCAGCCCCACCGGGGTGCTGCACCTGGGGAACCTCCGCACCGCCCTGCTGGCCTGGCTCTTCGCGCGGGCCCAGGGCGCCCGCTTCCTCGTGCGCGTCGAGGACCTCGACCGAGGCCGCTCGCGCCCCGAGCACGAGGCACGCCAGCTCGCCGACCTCGCCGCGATCGGCCTGGACTGGGACGGCGACGTCGTGCGCCAGTCCGAACGTGCCGGCCTCTACGACGACGCGCTCGCCCGGCTCGAGGGCGCCGGGCTGCTCTACCCCTGCTGGTGCACCCGCGCGGAGATCCGCGAGGCGGCCGGTGCGCCCCACGGCGACCTGCCCGAGGGGGCCTACCCGGGGACGTGCCTGCGCCTCACGGGCGCCGAGCGTGCGGCGCGCGAGGCGGCGGGGCGCCCTCCGGCGCTGCGCGTCCGCGCCGGCAGCGAGCGCGTCGCGTTCCGCGACCGCCTCCACGGCGACCAGGACGGCGTGGTCGACGACTTCGTCGTGCGCCGCAACGACGGCGCGATCGCCTACAACCTCGCGGTCGTCGTCGACGACGGAGCCCAGGGCGTCGGCGAGGTGGTGCGCGGCGACGACCTGCTGTCCTCCACCCCGCGCCAGCTCTGGCTCGCGCGGGAGCTGGGCCTTGCGCAGCCGGCGCACGCGCACGTCCCGCTCGTCCTCGGCGAGGACGGCGCGCGCCTGGCCAAGCGCCACGGCGCGGTGACGCTCGCCGACCGGGCCGCGCTCGGTGAGGACCCCGCCGCCGTCCGCGCGCGCCTCGCGCACTCCGTCGGCCTGGCCGACGAGGGCGAGCAGCCCTCCCCCGAGGAGCTCGTCGCCCGCTTCGACCCCAGCACGTTCCGGCCGCCCGGGTCGGGCCCGCTGCCGGGGCTGTAGGGTCGCCGCTCATGGCCTCGACCTCCCCCGCCGAGCTCGCCGAGCGCGCCCGCGCCGCGGGCCGGCTGGGCATCGACACGGAGTTCATGGGCGAGGGCCGCTACCAGCCGCTGCTCTGCCTCGTCCAGATCGCGATCGACGACGGCGACGGCGGCTCGGACGTCTTCGTGCTCGACCCGCTCACGGAGGAGCACGACTACGCGCCCCTGGCCGACGTGCTGGGCGACCCGGACGTCGAGGTCGTCCTGCACGCCGCGCGACAGGACGTCGCCCTGCTGCGCCGCGACTGGGGCAGCCCGGTGCGCAACGTCTTCGACACCCAGGTCGCCGCCGGCTTCGCCGGGATGCGCGCGCAGCTCGGCTACGAGCCGCTGCTCAAGGAGGTGCTCGGCGTGCGGCTGCGCAAGTCGGCGTCGTTCACCCGCTGGGACGACCGGCCGCTGACCGAGGAGCAGCTCCAGTACGCGCGCGAGGACGTCGTGCACCTGCTGCAGCTCGCCTCCGCGCTGCAGGACCGCCTCGACGAGCGCGGCCGGCTCGAGTGGGCCCGGGAGGAGTGCCGCGCCTTCGAGCTCATCGACGACGCCCGCGACGTCGACGTCCTCTTCGCCAAGCTCCCGCGCGTCAACTCGCTCGAGCCCGCGCAGCGCGCCGTGGCGCGCGAGCTCGTCGCGTGGCGCGAGCAGGCCGCACGCGAGGCCGACCGCCCCGCGTCCACGGTCCTGCACGAGGCCACGCTGGTGGAGATCGCCAAGCGCCGCCCGCAATCGCTCGACCGCCTGCGCCAGATCCGCGGCGTCTCGGAGCCCACCCTGCACCGCCGCGGCAAGGGCCTGCTGGCCGCCGTCGAGCGCGGGCGCTCGCAGCCGCCGATCCCGGTCGTCGGCGACCGTCCCTCCCAGCCAGACCCGGAGGACGCACCGCTCATCGCGCTCAGCGAGGCGCTCGTGCGCACGAAGGCCGCGTCCGAGGGCCTGGCCTACGAGCTGCTGGCCTCGCGCGCCGACCTGCAGAGGATCGTCACCTCCCAGCGCACGGGCGAGGACGAGCCGGAGGTGCGCACGCTCGGCGGGTGGCGGCGCGAGGTCGTCGGCCAGGAGCTCCTCGAGCTCCTCGCGGGCCGGCGCAGCCTCCGGGTGGGGCCGCGCCGGCGCCTCGAGGTCGAGCCGGTCCTCGAGGACCGGCCCGTCGGCTAGTCCTCCAGGAAGGCCAGCACGAAGTAGATGAGCTGCGTCAGCGCGGCGAGCGCGCCGACGACGTAGGTCAGCGCGGCGGCGGTCAGCGTGCCGCGCACGCCGCCGGCCTCGCCCGCGGTGACCAGGCCCATCTCGCGCAGCTGCACCCCCGCGCGACGCGACGCGTCGAACTCGACGGGCAGCGTCACGAAGTGGAACAGCACCGCCACGGCGTAGAGCGCGATGGCGACGACGACCAGGCCGGCGAGCTGCAGGAAGAAGCCCGCCATCAGCAGGACGATCCACAGGTTGGACGACAGCGCCACCGCCGGGAACATCGCCGTGCGGAACGCCAGCGGCGCGTAGGCCTTGGCGTGCTGGATGGCGTGGCCGACCTCGTGGGCCGCGACGGCGGCGGCGGCCACCGACCGGCCGTCGTGGACCGGCTCGGACAGGAAGACCTTGCGGGTGCGCGGGTCGTAGTGGTCCGACAGCGGCCCGCCCGGCGAGGGCAGGACCTCCACGCCGTGGAGGCCGTTGCGGTCCAGGACGGCGCGCGCCACCTCCTCGCCACTCAGGCCGGACTCGACGGCGCGAGCGGCGTTGCGCGCGAAGGTGCGCTTGAGCCACCACTGGGCACCGAGGCCCAGGACCAGCGGCGGGATCAGGAAGGCGAGGTAGAGGCCGATGCTCATGCTGTTGCACAGGCTAAGGGCGCCCGATCAACGCTGCATGAAGCGGGGCGGCCGGAGCCCTCGGGCGCGTGCAGATCGCCGAGGGGCAGGGGGGAAGGTCTCGACGACGCGTGTGTGGGGGGAGTGCGCCCAGAGGGACTCCGGCCTACTCTCCACTGTAGCCCCGTGTTTCGGGCCCGAAACGCTGTGCGGACCAGGTGTGCGCGTGAGGACTACGCGCGGGCGCGCGCGGCCTTCAGCTGCGCCTTGGAGATGACGTCCACGACGACGACCTCGCGCTGGCTGAGGCGCTCGACGAGCCCCTCCTTCTCCAGGCGCTTGAGCACGACCGGGCACTTCTTGCAGCGCGGCTTGTCCTTGCAGCACTTCTTCTTGCCCTTGATGCGGGTGCCGACGGCGAGCTTCATCTCCGACCGCGACGGTAGCAATTCCTTAGGGCGCCCGAAGTGCGCCTCCCTCCCGCAGGGTCGACCGTGCGCGGTGCCGGGGAAGCAGCGGGCCTGGATCTCCGCGCGATCTCGACGGGCCGCAATGTCTTCGTCGAGTACGGCGGTCGCACGTACGAGGTCGGCGAGGCGCTGGTCGGACGGCTCGAACGCGAGATGCGCGCCGAGCCCGGCGAGGACGTCGACGGCGTCGAGGACGCGCAGGAGCTCGGCCTCGACCTCCCCTCCTGGTTCCCCGAGAGCGACACCCGCGAGGACTCCAGGGTCGGCGACGAGGACACCACGCGCGTCACCGGCACGCTCGACCTCTCCGCCGCCCTGCGCGGTCTGCGCCGCCTGGCCGACTCGCCGCTCGGCGCCGCCGACCCGGCGCTCCAGGAGCTGCGCTCTCTGGGGCCCAAGGCCATCGCCCGGATCGACCGCCAGGTCTCGGACTCGCGCTTCGCGCTCGAGGCCGCCAAGGCGGACGGCACCCTGCGCCGCATCGCCGCGGAGGCGAAGACCGACGAGGGCGGCACGAAGGGCTCGATGCGCTTCGAGCTCGTGCTCTCCGGGGTCGGCGAGGAGCAGCGCATCGACGCGCCCTCGGGCGGCCGGCCGATCGGCGAGCTGCTGCAGCAGTTCGACGAGGACGGCGGTCCTGCGGAGGCCGGGAGCCGCGAGCTGCGCACCGAGTAGCGCATAGGGTCGGGGCATGGACTTCGCCCCCTCCGACCGCTGCCGCGAGTACACCGAGCGCCTCGAGGCGTTCATGGCCGAGCGCGTCCACCCCGCCGAGGCCGTCTACGAGGAGCAGCTGCGCGAGTCCGGCGACCCGCACTTCGAGCCGCCGGTCATGGAGGAGCTCAAGGCACAGGCGCGCGAGCGCGGGCTGTGGAACCTCTTCCACCCCGACGAGCAGCACGGTCCGGGGCTCGAGGTGGTCGAGTACGCGACGCTCGCCGAGGTCATGGGCCGCAGCCACATCGGTCCCGAGGCGTGCAACTGCTCGGCACCCGACACCGGCAACATGGAGGTCCTGTCGCTCTTCGGGACCCCGGAGCAGCAGGAGCAGTGGCTGCGCCCGCTGCTGGACGGCGAGATCCGCTCGGCCTTCGCGATGACCGAACCCGACGTCGCCTCCTCGGACGCGACGAACGTCCAGCTGTCGATCGTCCGCGAGGGCGACGAGTACGTGCTCAACGGCCGCAAGTGGTGGACCTCCGGCGCGATGCGCGAGCGCTGCAAGGTCTTCATCGTCATGGGCAAGACCGACACCTCGGCGCCGCCCCACCGCCAGCAGTCGATGGTCCTCGTCCCGCGCGACACGCCGGGCGTGACGGTCAAGCGCAACCTCAACGTCTTCGGCTACGCCGACCAGGAGGGCCACGCCGAGGTGCTCTTCGAGGACGTCCGCGTCCCGGCGACCAACCTCATCGCCCAGGAGGGCGACGGCTTCCTCATCTCCCAGGCCCGGCTCGGGCCCGGGCGCATCCACCACTGCATGCGCGCGATCGGCGCGGCCGAGCGCGCGCTCGCGCTCATGTGCGAGCGCGCCTCGCAGCGGGTGACCTTCGGCAAGCCCGTCGCGACGCGGGCCAACGTCCAGGACTGGATCGCCGAGTCGCGCATCGAGATCGAGATGGCGCGACTGCTGACGCTGAAGACCGCGTGGATGATGGACACGGTCGGCAACAAGCACGCGCGCACGGAGATCGCCGCGATCAAGGTCGCCGCCCCGAACGTCGCGCTGAAGGTCATCGACCGCGCGATCCAGGTCCACGGCGGCGGCGGCGTCTCCGACGACTTCCCGCTGGCCTGGCTGTGGGCGCACATGCGCACCCTGCGCCTGGCCGACGGCCCGGACGAGGTGCACAAGATGACGATCGCCCGTCGGGAGCTGGCGCCCTACAAGCCGGACCAGCCGTAGGTCGCTGGCGCGGGCACCGCGGTCCGGACTAGGGTCGGGCCGTGCCGGAGACGCTGCGCCAGCTGACGAGCCTCGACGCCCAGTTCCTGGCGCTGGAGAGCCCGCGCCAGACCGGGCACGTCGGCGGGCTGGCGATCGTCGACCAGACCACCGCGCCGGAGGGGCGCTTCGACGCCGAGACGGTCAAGGCGCTGCTGCGCGAGCGCCTGCCCCTCCTGCCGCCCTTCCGCTGGCGGCTGGCCGAGGTCCCCCTCGGCCTCGACTACCCCTACTGGGTCGACGACACCGACTTCGACCTCGACTTCCACGTGCGCGAGCTGGCGCTGCCGGCGCCCGGCAGCGACGCGCAGCTGGCCGAGCAGGTCGCCCGCATCGCCTCGCGCCCGCTGGACCGCGCCCGCCCCCTGTGGGAGCTCTACGTCATCCACGGCCTCGAGTCGGGCCACACGGCGATGCTCACGAAGATCCACCACGCGGTGATCGACGGCATGAGCGGCGCCGAGATCATGGGGCTGCTCCTCGACCTCTCCGCGGACGGTCGTGAGCTGCCGCCCGCGGCCGCCAACGGCGCGGCGCGCGAGGGGGCGGGCCGGCCGACGGAGCTGGAGATGCTCGGTCGGGGGCTCCTCGGGCTGCCGCGCTACCCGATGCGCCTGCTGCGCGCGCTGCCGACGGCGCTGCCCAACGCCGACGAGGTCCCGGCGATCTTCGGGGCCATCCCGGGCGCCCGGCGCTTCGGCCGCGCTGCCCAGGCGCTGCGGGGCCGGCGGTCGCCCGCGCTCGTCGCGCCGCGCACGACGTTCAACGGCCGCCTCTCCCCGCATCGCCGCTTCGCCTTCGGCCAGCTCGAGCTGGAGGCGGTCAAGGACGCCAAGAACCGCCACGGCTGCACGGTCAACGACGTCGTCGTCTCCATGTGCGCGGGCGCGGTGCGCCGCTGGCTGCTCGAGCACGACGAGCTGCCCGACGAGCCGCTGGTCGCCCAGATCCCCGTGTCGGTGCGCACCGACGAGCAGATCGGGACCTTCGGCAACCGGATCATGCTCATGAGCGCGCCGCTGTTCTGCGACGAGCCGGACCCGGTCGCGCGGCTGCAGCTCACCCACGACGCGATGGGCGACATGAAGGAGCGCCACAAGGCGCTGCCCGCCGACCTGCTGCAGGACGCCAACCACTTCATCCCGCCCGCGGTGTTCAGCCGCGCGGCGCGGCTCACGTTCCGCCTGGCCACCAGCGGCGCGACGCGCCCGGCGTGGAACCTCGTGATCTCCAACGTGCCGGGACCGCAGTTCCCCCTGTACTGCGCCGGCGCGCGGCTCGTGGCCAACCACCCCGTGTCGGTCATCACCGACGGGATGGGGCTCAACATCACCGTGATGAGCTACTGCGGGAGGCTCGACTTCGGGATCGTGGCCGACCGCGACCAGATGCCCGACGTCGACCGGCTCATGGCGTGGCTGGGCGAGGAGCTGGACGCGCTCTGAGCCGGTGCGCCTCTAGGGTTCGGACACCATGTCCAAGCGCACCCTCGAGGGCAAGACGATGTTCATCTCCGGCGCGAGCCGGGGGATCGGGTTGGCGATCGCCCTGCGCGCCGCCCGGGACGGCGCGAACATCGCGCTGATCGCCAAGACCGCCGAGCCGCACCCCAAGCTCGAGGGCACGATCCACACCGCCGCCGCCGCGATCGAGGAGGCCGGCGGCCAGGCGCTGCCCATCGTCGGCGACATCCGCGACGAGGGCTCCGTGCAGTCGGCGGTCGACCAGGCCGTCGAGCGCTTCGGCGGCATCGACGTCTGCGTGAACAACGCCAGCGCGATCAACCTCGCGGGCAACCTCGACCTCGAGCCCAAGCGCTTCGACCTCATGCTCGACATCAACTGCCGCGGCGCGTTCGTCGTCACCCGCGCCTGCCTCCCCCACCTGCTCGAGAGCGACAACCCGCACGTCCTGACGCTCTCCCCGCCCATCGACCTGCGGCCCGAGTGGCTGGCGCCGCACACCGGCTACACGATCGCCAAGTACGGCATGACCCTCGTGGGCCTCGGCGTCGCGCAGGAGTTCAAGGAGCAGGGCGTGGCCTCCAACACGCTGTGGCCGCGCACCCTGGTGGCCACCGCGGCGGTGCAGAACCTCCTCGGCGGCGACGCGGCGATGGCCAAGGCGCGCAAGCCCGAGGTCTACTCCGACGCCGCGTACGCGGTCATCACGCGCGACAGCCGCGAGTGCACCGGCAACTCCTTCCTCTGCGAGGACGTCCTGCTCGAGGAGGGCGTCGAGGACCTGTCGGTCTACAACTGCGCCGGCGCCGACGCCGACCTCGCGGTCGACCTCTTCGTCGACCATGTCTGAGGCCGTCCGGCTCGAGCTCCGCGACGGGGTCGCCGACCTCGTCCTCGCCCGCCCGGACGCGATGAACGCGATCGACCCCGAGCTCGCGGCGGCGCTCAAGGCGCGCGCCCAGGAGCTCACGGCGCGCGACGACGTCCGCTGCGTGCTGCTGCGCGCCGAGGGCCGGGCGTTCGGCGCGGGCGGCGACCTGGCGGCGATGGCGGCGGCCGAGGACCCGGGGACGATGGTCCACGCGCTGGCCTCGGACTTCCACGACGCGATCATCGCCCTCGAGGCGCTCGACGCTCCGGTCGTCACCGTCGTCCAGGGCGTGGCGGCGGGCGGCGGCTTCTCGCTGGCGATCGTCGGCGACCTGGTGCTCGCCGCCGAGTCCGCGCGGTTCACCATGGCCTACACGGCCGCGGCGCTGTCGCCCGACGGCGGCTCGTCGTGGACGCTGCCGCGCATCGTCGGCCTGCGCAAGGCCCTCGCCCTGACGCTGCTCAACGAGCGCCTCACGGCCGCGCAGGCGCTCGAGCTCGGCCTGGTGAGCGAGGTCGTGGCCGACGACGCGCTCGAGGCCCGCGCGCGCGAGCTGGCCGCCACGCTGGCCGCCGGCCCGACCGGGGCCTACGGCCGGGCCAAGCGCCTGCTGCGCGCCGGCGCGACCGCCACCTTCGAGGAGCAGCTCGCCCGCGAGGCCGACGACATCGCCACGAGCGCCGCGTCCGACGACGGCCGCGAGGGCATCGCCGCCTTCCTGGCCAAGCGCGCGCCGCGGTTCACGGGACGCTGACCGGCGGAGGGGGCGCGGGATCGCCCTCGCGCGTGGTGATCCCCGCGGCGACCTCGAGGTCCTCGAGCGCGTGCTCGAGGGCGTCGACGAGCGGCCACGGGTCGTCGAGCTGGTCGCGGTCGACCACGATGCCGAAGTCGATGTGGTCGCGGTAGCTCATGCAGGTGATGTTCAGGCCGACGCCGTCGGTGATCACCGACACCGGGAAGTGCGCCTCGAGCCGCGCGCCCGCGCAGTACAGGGGGATCGGCGGGCCCGGGACGTTCGAGATCACGAGGTTGCACGGGCGCAGCCGGCCCAGCGCACCGAGGCGGGTCGTCAGCCGCGTGGCGCGCGCGAAGACGGCCGGCGGCAGGGTCCTCGTGACGTCCTGGAGGATGTCGGCGGGCACCGCCCGGTGGCGGTCCTTGGCGCCGCTCATCGACCGGTGCGCCGCGAGCAGCCGCTCCTCGGCGCCGTCGACGTCTGTCGGCAGCGGGACGAACATCGCCGAGATGCGGTTGCCGTAGGTCCCCATCTGCTCGTCGGTGCGGACGCTGAGCGGCACCATCGCCACCAGCGGCTCCTCCGGCAGCTCGCCGAGGTCGATGAGCAGCTCGCGGACGGCCGACGCGCACATCGCCATCACGACGTCGTTGACCTTCACGCCCATGGCGTTCTTGACCGCCTTGACGCGCTCCAGCGAGATGCTGCGCATCGCGAAGCGCCGGTGCGGCGTGATGCGGTCGTTGAAGCGGGTCTTGGGCGCGCGGGTCGCCTCGGAGTCCAGGAGCTCGAGCTCGGGGGCGCCGGGCAGCGCGCGCCGGAACCGCGTGACCGCGCGGCCGGCCTGCCGGACGCCCGGCAGCGCGCCGGCGGCCGGCAGGTCCTCGAGGTTCGCGGCCGCGCGCGGCAGGGCCCGCAGGGCGCGCACCGGGTGCCTGGGCGCGGCGAGCAGCCCACGGCCGAGCATCTCGAGCTGGCCGGGCTTGGGCTCGCCCCAGCGGTCGGGCTTGGGCGGCAGCTCGCGGCCCTCGGGCTCGAGGTCGAGCAGCGCGCTGAGCACCTCGGCGCCGCTCATGCCGTCCACCGCGGCGTGGTGGATCTTCGTCAGCAGCGCGACGCGGCCGCCCTGCAGGCCGTGGATGACGTAGATCTCCCAGAGCGGACGGGAGCGGTCGAGCGGTCGCGCGCAGATGCGCTGCACGACCTGGGCGAGCTTGCGGTCGTCGCCGGGCGGCGGCACGGCGCTCTCGCGGATGTGGAAGTCCAGGTCGAAGTCCTCGTCCTCCACCCAGTAGGGGTCGTCGAGGCCGAACGGGACCTCGGCGAGCTTCCAGCGGAAGGGCTCGAGCAGGTGCAGGCGCTCGCCGACGAGGTGGCAGACGTCGCCCACCTCCAGCCGCCCGCCCGGGGCGGTCGACGGGTCGTAGACCGCCAGGCCCGACACGTGCCCGTAGGTCGTCGGTCCCTCCATCGCCAGGAACTGCGCATCGAGGCTCGTCAGCTGACGCACGACGGTCTCCTCTCCTCCTCGGTTGACCCTCCGTGGGCGACCTTCCCACAGCGGGGTGCCCGGATGCACGGACCGTCCGGCGTGCGGCAGGATCGCGGCATGAGCGACGCCGTCGACCCCACCGGACAGGACCTCAAGCGCTTCCTCGAGGAGGACCCGGGCGGGCCGGTCGTGATGCTCAACCTCCTGCGCTTCGCGCAGGGCGGGCGGCCGAGCTACGAGGCCTACGCCCGCGACATCCGGCCGTTCCTGGAGCGCGTCGGCGGCGAGGTGCTGCACGTCGGCGACTGCGGACGCTCGCTCGTGGCGCCCGCGTCGCACGAGTGGGACGCCGTGCTCCTGGTGCGCTACCCGTCGCGCCAGGCGTTCTCGCAGATGGTCGCCGACCCCGAGTACCAAGGGATCACGCACCTGCGCACCCAGGCGCTGTCGGCGGCCGTGCTGCAGCCCACCACGCCCTGGTGACGGCCGCCGCGCCGTCCGCCGGCCGCCGTACCCTGCGCCGCCGTGCCCGCCGCGTCGTCGTCCCGCAAGCCGCCCTTCAAGCGCAAGGCCAAGTCCCTGCCGGGGACGATGCCCGAGGCCGCGCTCGGCGAGGTGCTGGTGTGGACCGACGGCGCCTGCCAGGGCAACCCGGGCCCGGGCGGCTGGGCGGCGCTCGTCTGCGAGGACGGCGACGGCGCCCCGGTCGAGCTCAGCGGCGGCCTGGCGCACACCACGAACAACGTCATGGAGATGACGGCGGCGCTGGAGGGCCTGCGCGCGCTGCCCGACGGGTCGCTGGCCTGCGTGGTGACCGACTCGCGGTACCTCCACGACGGGATGACGTCGTGGATGGCCGGCTGGAAGAAGCGCGGCTGGAAGACCGCCGGGGGCGATCCGGTCAAGAACCAGGAGCTGTGGCAGGCGCTCGAGGCCGAGTGCACGCGCCACGCGTCCGTGCGCTGGCACTGGGTGCGCGGCCACGTCGGCAACGAGCTCAACGAGCGCGCGGACGTCCTGGCGGTCGCCGCGGCCGCGCGCGCCGCGGCGGCGTAGCGCGCTCGGACAGCTCGGCGACCGTGTCGCGCAGGGCGACGACCGCGGCGCTGAGCCGGCGCTCGGACGAGCTGGCCAGGTAGGTCCGGAACGCCGGCGGGTCGGCGAGCGCGACGGCGACGACGCGACCGTGGGCCTGGGTGGCGAGGAACGACTCGGGCATGAGCGCGATGGCGAGCCCGTGCTCGACGAACTCGACGACGCTCGCCACGTCGTTGACCTCGTAGGTGACCTTGCGGGTGAGCCCACGGGCGGCGAGCGCCTGCTCGACCGCCATGCGCGTGCCCCAGCCGATGGGCGCCTCGGCGAAGACCTCGTCGACGAGCTCGGCGAGCTCGACCTCCTTGCGGCCGGCCAGCGGGTGGTCGGGGTGGCAGGCCAGCGCCACGGGCTCCGTGGTCAGCGGCAGGAGGTCGAGCCCCGCGGGGCGGCGGTCGGTGAGCGAGACGAAGGCGAGGTCGAGGACGCCCTCGCGGACGTGGCCCGCCATCTCCGTCGAGCCGCCGGTGTGGCCGATGACGACCTCGACGGCCGGGTGGCGCTCGCGGAAGGCCAGCAGGACCTCGGGGACGCTGGCGCCCGGCGACCGGCGCGCCTGCATGACGCCGAGGCGGACGGTGCCACGCAAGCCGCCGCGGACCTGGTCGACCGCGTCGCGCGCCGCCTGCGCGCTCTCGAGCGTGCGGCGGGCCTCCACGAGGAACGCCTCGCCGGCGTCGGTGAGCGAGACGGGCTGCGTGCTGCGGTCCACGAGCGCGGCGCCGAGCTCGGCCTCGAGGCCCCGCAGCGTCGCGGAGACCGCCGACTGCACGACGTGCAGGCGGTCGGCGGCGCGCGTGAAGGACCGCTCCTCGGCGACGGCGACGAACGCGGTCAGGTGGCGCAGCTCCATCGCCCGGAGGCTATCTCTCTCGGAGATGACGACCATCGAGACTCTGCGTTGTGCGCGATGACGTCGCGCGGGACGCTGTCCTCGTGCCTGAGCTCCGCCACCGTCACGGCTTCTGGGCCGTCGCCTTCGCCTTCCTCGTGGTCATGGCGTACTCCGCGGTCCCGACTCCGCTGTACGCGATCTACGCCGCGCGCGACGGCTTCGGCTCGCTGACGGTCACGATCGTCTTCGCCGCCTACGCGGCGGGCGTCCTGGCCTCGCTCTTCCTCGTCGGCCACCTCTCCGACGTCCACGGCCGGCGCCGGCTGCTGGCCCCCGCCCTGCTGGTCAGCGCGGCGAGCGCCGTCGTCTTCCTCGTCTGGCGCGACGTCCCCGGGCTCCTCGTCGCGCGGGCCGTCAGCGGCCTGGGCGTCGGCGCCGTCACGGCGACGGCGACCGCCTGGTTGGCCGAGCTGCACCGCGCGGCGCGGCCCGACGCGCCGCCGCGGCGCGCCGAGGTCGTCGCGATCGCCGCCAACCTCGGCGGCATCGGCCTCGGCCCGCTCGTGTCGGGCGTGCTGGCCCAGTGGGTCACCTCGCCGCTGACGGTCCCGTACCTCGTGTTCCTGGCCCTGCTGCTGCTCGCCGTGGCGCTGGTCTGGCGCACGCCCGAGACGCGCACGGCCCACGCGGCGCGCCCGGCCTACCGGCCGCAGCGCGTCGTCGTCCCGGCCGCCGCCCGTCCCGCGTTCTTCGGCGCCAGCGGCGGGGCGCTGCTCGGCTTCGCCGCCTTCGGCCTCTTCACGTCGCTCGCGCCGACGTTCCTGGCCGGCGAGCTCGGCCATCCGTCCCGCGCGCTCGCGGGCCTCGCGGCGTTCGTGGTCTTCGCCGCCTCGGCGGCCTCCCAGGTCGTCCTCGCCTCGCGCGGCGAGCGCGACCTCGTCGCCATGGGCGGCGGCGCGATGGTCCTCGGGGCGGCCGCGCTCGTCCTCGCGCTGTGGCTGCCCTCGCCCAGCCTCGCGCTGTTCCTGGCCGGCGGCGTGGTCCTCGGCGGCGGTGCCGGCAGCCTGTTCAAGGGGGCGGTCATCACCGTGGCGAAGATCGCCGACGACGACCATCGCGCCGAGGCGCTCGCGGGCCTCTTCCTGGCGGGCTACCTCGGGCTCGTCGTCCCCGTCGTCGGCCTCGGCCTGCTGACCCAGGAGCTCGAGCCGCGCGTCGCCCTGCTCGTCTTCGCCGGGATCCTCGTCGCCGGCGTCCTGGCCAGCGTCCGCCCGCTGCTCACGAGGGCGGCGGCGCCGGCCCCGGCGCCGCTGGCCGCCTAGAGCACGCCGATCAGCGCGAGCAGCACGAGCGTCACCACGAGGGAGACGACGAGCGACCCGAAGCAGCCGAGGCGGTTGCTGAAGAAGAGGAACACGAACGCCGACGTGCCCAGCACCTCATGTGCTGACGCCCCTGGCATCCGCCATCCGTCCACCGGGCATCCGGTGTGTGACCAAGCGCTCGGAGCGCGATCCCAACCGGACTAGCGTCCGCCTGGCCCATGCCCTCCTCCCTCTCCGCACGACTGTCGCTCTTCGGTGCCGTCATCCGGCTCCCGGCACAGCTCGTCCTCTTCCTCGCCCACTTCCCCCTCACCACGATCGCCGGCACCCGCACCACCGGGTTCGTCGTGACCGAGAGCGAGGACGGCCTCGGCTACGTGCTGGCTCGCGACCCGCTGCTCGACGTGATGGACGCCGACGCCTGGCGCGAGCTCGAGCGCCGGGCCGTCGAGGGCGAGCCGGCCCTCTAGCGCCGTTCGTCGCACCGGGCTGCAGGGCCCTGCGCGCAGCGTCAAGACTGCGCCATGGGGTCAGGGGTCCGTCGTGCGGTCATCGCCGTCGCCGCGCTCGCCGTCGGCGGGTCGCTGCCGGCAGCGGCACAGGCACAGCAGCAGGTCGCAGCGACCGTCGTCCGGGCGCTGGACGGGGACACCGTCGAGGTGCGGGGAGCGGACAGCCGGACGGCGACGGTCCGCCTCATCGGCGTCGACGCGCCCGAGATCGAGCGCGACGACGCTGCCGGCGAGTGCGGCGCGCGCCAGGCCGCGGCGGTCGTCGCCAGCTTCACCGGCCAGCAGGTCACGCTCACGACGGAGCCCTCCCAGGGCCTCGTCGACAGCGCCGGGCGGGTCCTGGCCTACGCGGACACCGTCGCGGGCGCCGACATCGGCCTCGCGGTCATCGCCAGCGGCTACGGCGAGGTCTTCCTCGGCGCGCCGACGCCGTTCGCGCGGGTCACCAGCTACCAGCAGGCCGAGACGGCGGCGCGCGCCGCCGTGACGGGCGTGTGGCGCGACTGCGCGGGCGACTTCCACAGGCCCCTGCCCTCCGAGGCGACGACCCCGGCGCCCGACGACGCCGACGACGTCTCACCGGCCGACGAGGCGGAGCGCGTCGTCCGCCGCTTCTACTTCCTGCTCAACGAGCGACGCCATCGCAGCGCCTGGCGGTTGCTGTCGGCGAGCGTCCGGCGCCGGCTCGGGCCCTACGACGCCTGGCGCTCCGGGTTCCGGCGCTCGCTCGGGACGAAGGTGAACCGCGCGAGCGTGCGGATGGTCTCCGGGCGGGCGGTCGTCCGGGTGGCGATCCGCTCGCGCGACCGCGACGCCTGCTCGGGCGACGTCGTGCGGCAGTTCTTCCGCGTGCGGTGGGTGCTCGCCCGACGGGGTGGGACGTGGGTCGCGACCGGCGTGACGGCGCGCAAGGTCGGCGGCGGCCGCGTGCGGCTGAGCAGGAGCGCGTGCCCGAGGCCCAAGCCAACGGATGCGCCGTCTCCACCGCCCGATCCACCCCGACCGCCGCGGACCGGCTGCCACCCCTCCTACTCACCCTGCGTGCCGACGGGACGCGACTACGACTGCGGCGAGCTCGGCGGCCCGTACACCGTCACCGGCCCGGACGAGTACCGCCTCGACGCCGACGGCGACGGCGTGGGCTGCGAGTAGGAGCTCCGAGGCCTCGACGGGCGCGGGCCGGCGTGACACGATCGGCCGCCATGCCGCCCATCTCCCGTGGCTTCCGCGGGCGCCCGCGCCGGGAGGTCGACCCCGCGCGCGTCCCGCCCGGCCAGTACGTCGTCGACGACTTCCCCGTGCTGTCGGCCGGGCCGACCCCGCGCACGCCGCTCGAGCAGTGGTCCTTCACCGTGCAGGGCGCGGTCGACGCGGCGCGGACGTGGTCGTGGGACGAGCTGCTGGCGCTGCCCCAGGAGACGTTCACGGTCGACATCCACTGCGTCACGAAGTGGTCGAAGCTCGGGACGACGTGGACCGGCGTCTCGCTCGACACGCTGCTCGAGGGCGTCGAGACCGAGGCGGAGTTCGTCAGCGCGTGGTGCGACGGCGACTACACCACGAACCTGCCGCTCGAGGACCTGGTCGACGGCAAGGCCTGGATCGCGCACACCTTCGAGGGCGAGCCGCTGGACCCCGAGCACGGCGGGCCGGCGCGGCTCGTCGTGCCCCACCTCTACTTCTGGAAGAGCGCGAAGTGGGTCCGCGGCATCACGCTGACCATCGACGACGAGCCGGGCTTCTGGGAGCTCGCCGGCTACCACAACCACGGCGACCCGTGGCGGGAGCAGCGGTACTGGAGCGACTGAGGGTGGCGACGCTCGAACGGCGCGCCCCGGTCCTCTGGCGGATCGCGACGGTCACCGGCGTGGTCCCCGAGACCGCGGCAGCGCGGACGCTGGAGCTCGACGTCGACGACTGGCCGGGCCACCGCGCCGGCCAGCACGTCGACGTGCGGCTGACCGCCGAGGACGGCTACCAGGCCCAGCGGTCGTACTCGATCGCCTCGGCGCCGGAGGACGGGGTCCTGCGGATCACCGTCGAGCGCCTGGAGGACGGCGAGGTGTCGCCGTACCTCGTCGACGAGGTGCTCGAGGGCGACCAGCTCGAGGTCCGCGGGCCGATCGGCGGGCACTTCACCTGGCGCGCCGAGCAGGGCGGGCCGCTGCTGCTCGTGGCCGGCGGCTCGGGGCTCGTGCCGCTGATGGCGATGCTGCGCCACCACGCCGCGCAGGGCAGCGAGGCGGAGGTCCACCTCGTGCTGTCGGCGCGGGGCGCGGGCGACGTCCTCTACGCGACCGAGCTCGACGACCTGGTCTCGCGCTCGCCGTCCGTGCGGCTGCACCAGACCTTCACGCGCAGCGCGCCCGCCGGCTGGACGGGCGCGACCGGCCGCGTGGACGCCGCCCTCCTGCGCGCCGCGGGGCCGCCGGCGTCCGCGGCGCCACGTGTCTTCGTCTGTGGCCCCACCGGGTTCGTCGAGCACGTCGCCGACCTGCTCGTGGAGCTCGGCCACGCACCGTCTGCCATCCACGCCGAGCGCTTCGGCCCGACCGGGAGCTGACCTGACATGACCGCTGAGACCTGGCTCGACGGCAACGCGCTCGGTGGCGTGCTGAGCGAGCTGCTGGGCGGCGACATGACCTCGATGCTGCGCCGCTGCGACGGCTGCGGCGAGGTCGCCGCCATCGGCGCGCACCGGCTGTACGAGGGCGCGGGCTTCGTCCTGCGCTGTCCCGGCTGCGGCGACGTCGCGCTGCGGGTGGTCGTCGCCGGCGAGCACCGCGTCGTCCACCTGGAGGGCAGCTGGGTCGTCGAGGCGCCGCGGACGCCGGTCTAGCCGTCCTCGAGCACGACGAGCTCCATGAACAGGGTGTCGCGCCAGCGGCCGTCGAGGTCGCGCCAGTAGGCGCGCATCACGCCGACGTCGCGGAAGCCGACGCCGCGGTAGCAGGCGATGGCGGGCGCGTTGTCCACGGCCGGGTCGATGGTGATGCGGTGGTGGCCGCGGTCGTCGACGAGGTGGCCGATCACGGTGCGCAGCGCGTCGCTGCCGAGGCCCCGGCGGTGGTGACCGGGGTCGAGGAAGAGGTCGATCGTGGCGTGCTTGCAGTCCGCGTCGCGCTCCTCGTAGAACTGCAGGTAGCCGACGAGCTGCCCGTCGGCCTCCATGGCCAGCAGCGTGTCGGCGTCGTCGTCGGTCTCGAGGAAGTCGTCCTTGGGCAGGCCCCACCACGCCGCGACCTCGGGCGCCGCGTGCATCGCCCGCAGTGCCGGCCCGTCCTCGGGACGGACGTCGCGCAGGACCACCTTCTCGCCACGGAGCTCGGGCATGGTGTGGCTGACCGTAGTCGTCCCTGATACCCCATAGGGGTATGCTGGTCGCCATGGACCACCACGAGCACCATGACCTGCCCGACGGCGGCCGCGCGCTGACCGGTGTGGCGCTGAGCGCGACGCTGCACTGCCTCACCGGCTGCGCCATCGGGGAGGTCCTGGGGATGGTCATCGGGACCGCCGCCGGCTTCTCGGAGCTGGGCACGGTCGCCATCTCCGTGACGCTGGCGTTCTTCTTCGGCTACCTGCTGACCAGCATCCCGTTGCTGCGCGGCGGGCTCGCGCTCGCGGCGGTCGTCCCGATCGCCCTCGCGTCCGACACGCTGAGCATCGCCACGATGGAGGTCGTCGACAACCTCGTGATGGTCGCCGTCCCGGGGGCGATGGAGGCGGGGCTGGGCGACGTCCTGTTCTGGGGCAGCCTGTCCTTCGCCCTCGCGGTGGCGGGCGCCGTGGCGATCCCGGTCAACCGGTGGCTCATCGCGCGCGGCAAGGGCCACGCCGTCGTGCACCGGACGGGCATCCACGGCGGGCCGTCGCCGCGCGTCGTCGGCGCCCTCGCGGCGGTCGCCCTCGCCTTCGGCACCGCCGTCCTGGTGGCCGAGGCACTCGACGGCGACGAGCCGGCGCACGGCGGCGAGCACGCCGCACGGGTGACGGGTGCCTGGCACCCGCCATCGGTCCCGGCCTCGTAGGCTCGGGCGGGTGGCCCGCCTGCTCCGCCTCGCCGCCTCCTTCCTGCTGCTCTGGGGGCTGCTCGAGGCGGGCCAGGCGCTGGCATCGATCCTCCCGGTCACGCTGCCCGGCAGCGTCGTCGGGATGGTCCTGCTCCTCGCGCTGCTCGAGCTCGGCGTCGTGCGCCTGGCCTGGGTCGAGCCGTCGGGCGACCTCCTGCTCGCCTGGCTGGGCCTGCTGTTCGTCCCGGCCGGCCTGGGCGTGCTCGACGTCGAGGGCAGCGTCGGCGAGTGGCTCGGCCTCGGGTCGATCATCCTCGTGGGCGGCCTGGTGACGATCGGGCTCGTCGGGGTGCTGGTGCAGCGCGGCGTCGTGCGGGACCTCGAACGTGGCTGAGGAGCTCCTCTGGCTCCCGGTCACCGCGCTGGCCTACGTCGGCGCGCTGCGCCTGCGCGACCGCGTCCACTCGCCCCTGACCAACCCGACGCTCGTCGCGCTGCTGGTCCTCGGCGTCGTGGTGGTGGCGGCCGGCGTCGACTACGACGACTACCACGACGGGACCGAGGCGCTGACGTGGCTGCTCGGGCCCGCGGTCGTCGCGCTCGCCGTGCCGGTGCACCGCGAGCGCGCGCTCATCCTGCGCCATGCCCGGGCGATCGGCGGCGGCGTGGTCGCCGGCGCGGTCGCCGCGGCGGCGCTCGGCTGGCTCGCGTCGCGGGTGATGTCGCTGCCCGAGGCGTGGTCGCTGGCGGCGACGTCGCGCTCGGCCACGAGCCCCATGTCGATCGCCATCGCCGAGGAGCTGCCGGGCGGCTCCCCCGCGCTCAGCGCCGCCACGAGCATCATCGCCGGCATCGCGGGCGGGACCTTCGGGCCGTCGCTGCTCGACGCCCTCGGCGTGCGCCATCCCGTCGCCCGCGGCCTGGCGCACGGCGTGGCGGCGCACGGGGTCGGGACCGCGCGGATGCTCGAGGAGGGCGAGGCGCAGGGCGCGGCGTCCACGGTGGGCATGGGGCTCGGCGGCCTGGCGGTCGCCCTCGTCCTGCCCTCGCTCTGGGGTGGGTGACCACCTGGTCACCTTCGTGCTCCACCCTGCCATGATGTGCGGGCCATGGAGCACGAGCACTTCGACGTCCTGATCGTCGGCGCCGGCCTCTCGGGCATCGGCGCCGCGTGCCACCTGCGCGAGAAGTGCCCCGGCAGGACGTTCGCGATCCTCGAGTCGCGCGACGCCATCGGCGGCACGTGGGACCTGTTCCGCTACCCCGGCATCCGGTCGGACTCGGACATGTTCACCCTCGGCTACAGCTTCAAGCCGTGGGCGGCGGCGAAGGCGATCGCCGACGGGCCGTCGATCCTCGAGTACGTGCGCGAGACGGCGCGCGAGCACGGGATCGAGGACACGATCCGCTTCGGCCACAAGGTCCTGGGGGCCTCCTGGTCGACGGCCGACTCGCGCTGGACGCTCGACGTCGAGCGCGACGGCGAGGTCGTCCACCTCACGTGCGGGTTCCTGCTGGGCGCGACCGGCTACTACCGCTACGACGAGGGCTTCACGCCGCAGTTCCCGGGCGTCGAGCGCTTCGCCGGGACGCTCGTGCATCCGCAGCACTGGCCCGAGGACCTCGAGTGGGCGGGCAAGCGCGTGGTGGTCATCGGCAGCGGCGCGACGGCGGTCACGCTCGTGCCGGCCATGGCCGAGCGGGCGGCGCACGTGACGATGCTCCAGCGCTCGCCGTCCTACGTCTTCACCCTGCCGGCGCGCGACCCGATCGCCGACGCGCTGCGCAAGCGCCTGCCGCAGAAGACCGCCTACTCGGTCGTGCGGTGGAAGAACGTGCTGGCGCAGACGGCGTTCTTCAACCTCAGCCGGGCGGCGCCGGGGCTCGTGCGGCGGCTCATCCGGGCGGGCGTCGCGCGCCAGCTGCCCAAGGGCTACGAGGTCGACAAGCACTTCAAGCCCGCGTACGACCCGTGGGACCAGCGCATGTGCCTGGTCCCCGACGGCGACCTGTTCAAGGCGCTGCGCGACGGGTCGGCCTCCGTGGTCACGGACACGATCGAGACCTTCACCGAGACGGGGCTGCGGCTGACCTCGGGCCAGGAGCTCGAGGCCGACGTGGTGGTGACGGCGACGGGCCTGAACCTCGTCGCGCTCGGTGGGATGCAGCTCGAGGTGGACGGGCGCGCCGTGCCGGTCAACGAGACCGTCGGCTACAAGGGCCTCATGTTCACCGGCCTGCCCAACCTGGCGGCGGTGATCGGCTACACGAACGCGTCGTGGACGCTCAAGGCCGACCTGACCGCCGACTACGTCTGCCGGCTGCTCAACCACATGCAGGCCCACGGCTACCGCGAGGTCCGGCCGCTGGCCCCGGACGACGGCCAGCCGCTGCAGCCGTTCATCGACCTCGCCTCGGGCTACGTCCTGCGCTCCCTCGACCAGTTCCCCAAGCAGGGCGCGCGGGCGCCGTGGCGCCTGCACCAGAACTACGCGCGCGACATCCGGATGCTGCGCCACGGGCCGATCGAGGACGAGGGCCTGCGGTTCTCGCGGGGTGGCGGCGCGGCGGGCGGCGCCGACGCGCCGGACGAGCGCGCGGAGCCGGTCGCGGTCTAGGCGCCTCCGGCCTCGGCCACCCGGAAAGTGCCAGGCACATTCCGTGCGCGCGCGTGGAAGGTGCCTGGCACCTTTCATCCGCTCGTCCTTGCGCGACCGGGGCTCAAGGCGCGGCTCGGGCGACGCGGACGCCGCCCTCCCCCACCCACGCCAGCAGGGTCGTCGAGCCACCCGCCGCCGCCAGGACCGGCGCCCGCACCGCGGCGGCGTCGATCCGCTGCGGCGCGCCGAACGCCCCGGCGGGCGTCGAGCGCGCGGCGTACAGCCCCGGCTCGCCGGTCTGGCCGCTCAGGACGCTCGCGCCCCACGCGACGGTCGCGACCCCGCGGTCGTCGACCGCGGCGCTGGCGCCCGGAGCGGCGACGAAGCCCGGCGTGCCCAGCGCCTGGACCGCGCCGAAGGGCCGGCCCGGCGCCGGGCGGAAGACCGCGGAGACCGTGGCCGTCAGGTCGTCGGTCTGGCGGTCGAAGGCCAGGACGGCTGCGCCGGTGGCGCCGCGGTCGAGGCTGAGCGTCGACGCATCGGCCACACCCGCGACCTGCTGGGGGCGCGAGAACGCGGTGTTCGCCGTGCGCGTGGACCAGGTGGGCGTGCCCCGCGGCGCCTGGACGTCCGCCCCGCCCTCGCTCGGCGTGCGCCAGGCGGCGATCGCCTCGCCGTCGGCGCCGACGTCCAGGCGCACGTCCTGGGCCTGCGCCGTCGTGATCGACATCGGCTTCGTGAACTCGCCGACCCGGCGGGCGGCGGTGCGCACGCCGCGGGTCGTCACGCTGTAGGGCGTCCAGACGGCGATCGTCTTGCCGGAGCGGTCGGTGCCGATCCGCGGGTCGTTGCCGAACTCGCCGAGCGTGTGGGTCCGGCCGAGCTTGCCGCCGGTGGTGATCCGCCACTGCAGGCGGTTGCCCCTGCGCGACGAGCCGCGCCACAGGACGGTGATCCGCCCGGTGGCGGGCTGGATCGCCACGGCGGGCTGCGGCTTCAGGCGCGAACGCCCGACCGCGATCGGCTGGCCCCAGCGGCCGTCGGTCGCGACGCGCAGGTACGCCGTGTGGCCGGCGCCCCAGACCACCGCGGCGACCCGGCCCTCGGCGGCGACGACCGGCTGGGAGGTGATGACGCCCGGCGCGCTCAGGCTGCGCCCGACGCGCGGGACGTCCCCCGGCGAGCCGAACGCGGCGACCGGGAAGCGCACGTTCGCCGTGTCGCCGCTGCCGGCGAGCACGGAACGGCCCTCGGCGGTGACGGCGAGCGACGAGGTGCCGGCGAGCTGCACCTGCGCGCCGAACCCGCCGACGGCCGTCGGCGCGGAGAACGGCGCCTGCGCAGCGGCGGGAGCGGCCACGGTCAACGCGATGGCGGTGCCGAGGACGACGGAGCGAGAGGTCATGCCTCCGGTCTAGCGCCGTCCTGCGGGGTTCCGGCACACCTGGGTGTCGGATCTCCCCACCTCACCAGCTCGCGCCTGGAGCCGAGCGGCGAGCGGCCCGAGCGCTCCACCGCAGGCCTCGCACACCTCGAGGTCCGGCACCTCGGGGCGGTTGGCCGGGATGAACCACTTCTGCCCGCAGCCGCGGCAGACGTAGCGACGATCGTCCATGCCCCTTGAGGATCGACGACGGCGAGGCCTCGCACGTCCGCACTTCTTCCGGATCTTGCCCGCGGCCGCGTGAGAGCTTCGTGAGACACCCTGCCGCATCTCACGCGTCAGGGCATGAAGCACGCGATGCCTCGACTGCGCACCGTCCTGTCCACCGCCGCCCTTGCCACCGCGGCCGCCGTCTCCACCGCTCCCGCCGCCCACGCCGCGGCGAACCCGTACACGCCCAAGGGCGTCTGCGGCAGCAGCTACCGCGTCCTGCAGCAGCACGACCTCAAGGGCCCGAAGGGCGGCGTGCTCGGCACGGTCTACCTCATGTGGAGCGGCGCCACGAAGAAGAACTGCGCCGTGACGATCAAGCGCCGCTCCGTCGGCATCCCGTCCTGGACCGAGGCCTCCATCGCCAAGAAGGGCGGGAACTACAAGGCCCAGGACGGCTTCTTCAAGTACTACGCGGGCCCGCTGTACGTCCACGCGCCGGGCACGTGCGTGATCTTCGGCGGCCGGATGCGCGACCACCTCGGCAACGGGGACTCCTGGATCACGCCCCGGTTCGGACACTGCGGCTGACGGCTCGCCACGACGAGGGGCGCACGGCCGCCCGCCCCTCGTCAGAGCGCCCGCGCCCAGTGGTGGGCCACCACGCGCCCCGTCCCGCCGAGCGACTCGGCGAGGGCGCGGGACGCGCGGTTGTGCTCGTTGACGAGGTGGTAGATGCCCTCCGTCGCTCCCAGCTCCACCGCGCGACGCAGCACCTGGGCTGCGAGTGCGCGACCGATGCCACGGCCCCGCCCCGCCTCGGTGACGCCGACCATGAAGACGCCCGCGCGCGCCGGTCGGCGCTTGGCGCGCAGGAGGCGCAGGCCGTCGCGCAGCCCCGCACCGCCCGCCGCCGCTTGCAGCTGCGATCCCAGGTCCCCGGTCCCGAGGCACAGGCCGACCGCCCGGCCGTCGAGCTCGGCGATCAGGAACTGCCGCGGGTCGACGAGCGCGAGGAGCGGCCCGAAGACCTCGCGCATGGCGGGCGCCTCGAACGGATGGTGCTCCCACTCGGGCTCGAACGCCTCGTCCAGGACCTCGGCGAGGACCGCCAGCTCGCGCCACCAGGCGGCGCGGCGCACCCGGCGGATCGTGGCGCCCTCCGGCACCGGCACGTCGAAGCGCGACGGGTCGTCGAGGGGGATGCGGTAGGTCAGCCACGGCCATCGGCGCGCGAATCCCGCGGTCTCGAGCGACTCGCGGACCACCGGCGAGCCCCCGGTCCTGGGGAACGCCGGCAGCTCGTCGACCGCCCACTGCGCCTGGGCGTTGAGGAAGTGGTCGTACGGCGCGATCGCCGTCGTGCAGCCCTGCGCCGCCAGCCGCGCGCACGCGTCGTCGAGCAGCGTGACCGCCGACGCGACGTCCGCCGCCCACAGGTGGCCGATCCCGCCGACCGCCTCCCCCAGCTTGGCCTGGTGCTCGGGCCGGACGGTCACGAGGCACCTCGCGCGGTCGCCGAGGACCAGCGCCTCCTCCCAGGAGGCCCGCAGCGCCGACCGCCCTCCCGCCCGCCGCCGCAGCTCCGCCCGCTGCGTCGGGACGTACGGCAGGCCCTCGGCGCGCTCGATGCCCGCCCAGCGGCGCACCTCCTTGCGGCGGCGCGGGTCGACGACCTCGACCTCGGGACTCACACCGCGCGCCGCGGCTCCGGGCGCTCGTCCGGCAGCGCCTCGACCACCGACGGACAGCCACCGCCCTCGCAGCAGGTCTCGACCTTCTGGCGGCAGTCCTGGCACCACCACGCCGAGCGCATCCAGAAGAGCCGGTGCGGCTGTCCGGTCATCGCGCAGAGCACCGTCGCACGGTGTCACGGGCGGCGGACGCCTGAGGCGCTCGCGCGCTCCGTCCAGCCCGCTCGGTCCGGGACCTCGCCGCCGTGCCTCGCGACGGGTGCGCAGCCACATCGCCGCCGACGACAGGACGCCGCACACGACCGCGAGGACCGGCACCGTGATGAGGCTCCAGTTCTCGTTCCCATCGCGGGTGTACGACCCGAGGCCCCAGAACGCCCAGACCTCGACGACCGGGAGGAGCATGGCGCCGAGGACCGCCCACCAGCGGTCCCAGAAGACCCAACCGACCGGCCCGGAGGCGAGCACCGCCAGCACGCGAAGGAGGTCCGTCTCGCCCTCAGGCGAACGGGTCGTCGAACCGCTCGGTGTCCCCGCTCTTGGGCCGCCGCCCGCCGACGCAGATGAGCTCCATGCCGTCAGGCCCGGCCTCGAAGGACCGGCCGACCGCCGGCGCGCACCGCAGGACGTCCCACTGGCGCAGCTCGACGACCTCGCCCTCGAGCCACGCCCGCCCAGAGCCGGCCGCGACGACGTAGACCTCCTCCTGCTCGCGATGGCGGTGGGCGAACGGCATCCGCGCGCCGGGCTCGTAGGTGAAGCGGCTCACGCCCAGCTCCGGCGACCCGAGGGCGTTGCGCGAGAAGCGCCACTGCATCGGGACCTCCGGCGGGCTCACGTCGCGCAGGTCGTCGAAGTTCTTCTTGGTCCAGTCGGCCACGGCGCGACTCTCGCAGCCCGAGGGCAGGACGGCACCCGCGCGCGCCCGGCTCAGTCGTGCCACTCGACGACGACCTCGACGTCCACGCCGTCGAGCGCGTCCGCCGGCGTGTCGGGCCGCTCGTCGGCTTCCGGCTCGCGCGACTCACGCGAGCACGCGCCCCAGCGCGCACGACCTGGGGCCGGTGCGTGGGGTTCCCCATCAGTCGAACGCCACCGCAGCCGTGCTGCCGAACAGGACGAGCGCACCTGCGGAGGCCGCTGCCGCCAGGAGCGGGCGCGGGCCGTGCTCGTCGCGCCACCCGGTCCGTCGGAGGTAGGTGACGAGCCACGTCGCCCACGCGACGAGCCCGAGGAGCCCGAGGACGGACCGCAGGACGTCCAGCACGGTCGGTGGTCCTACCCACCGACCGGTCGGTGACGACTACTTGATCTGGTCGTAGACCTTGAACAGCGGCAGGTACATCGAGATCACGATGAACCCGACCATGCCGCCGACGACCACGATCATCACGGGCTCGAGGATCGAGGTGAGCTGCTTGACCGCGGCGTTGACCTGGTCCTCGTAGAAGTCGGCGATCTTCGTGAGCATGGTGTCCAGGGCGCCGGTCTCCTCGCCCACGCCCACCATGTGGCTGACCATGCCCGGGAAGACCGGGGAGGCCTTGAGCGGGTCGGCGATGGAGCCGCCGTTCTTGACCGACTCCTGGACGGCGCGCATGGCGTCCTCGACGACGCGGTTGCCCGCGGTCTTGGCGGTGATGTCGAGGGCCTGCAGGAGCGGGACGCCAGCGCTGACGAGGGCCGAGAGGGTCCGGGACCAGCGGGCAAGGGCGATCTTCTGGACGATGTCGCCGATCTTCATCGGGACGCGGAGCTTGAACTTGTCCCAGTTCGCGCGGCCCTTGTCGGTGGAGATGTACTTGCGGAAGCCGAAGACCGAGCCGGCGGTCGCGAGGATCATCGCCCACCACCACCCGGTCATCAGCTCGCTGAGCTTCACGGTGAACTTCGTGATGAGCGGGAGGTCGCCGCCGAACTGCTCGAAGACGCCGACGAAGACCGGCACGAGGAACGCCACGAGCGCGATGAGCACGCAGACCGCGAAGCTCAGGACGACGAGCGGGTAGGCCATCGCGGCGCGGACCTGGCGGCGCAGCGCCGCGTCCTTCTCGAGCTGGTCGGCGACGCGCAGCAGCGACTGGTCGAGCATGCCGCCCGTCTCGCCCGAGCGGGTCATGGCGACGAAGAGCGGGTTGAAGACCTTCGGGTGGCGCTCGAGGGCGTCCGACAGCGGAAGGCCGGCCTCGACGTCCTTGCGGACCTCGACGATCGTCTCCTTGAGCAGGTCGTTCTCGGTCTGGGACTCGAGGACGAACAGCGCCCGCAGGATCGTCATGCCCGACGCGACCATCGTCGCGAGCTGGCGGGTGAAGATCGTGAGGTCGTCGGCCTTGACGCGCTGGAAGAGCTTGAGGTTGAGCTCGCGCGACTTGTGCTTGTCGGCGATGTCCAGGACGATCAGGCCGCGCGCCTTGAGCTGGTCGGCGACGACCTGCTTGGAGTCGGCCTCGACCTCGCCCGCGGCCTTCGCCCCGGTGAGGTCCATCGCCTTGAAGACGTAGGTGGCCATGTCGCTCCTCGCTCCTCGTCCCTGGGCTAGGCGGCCTGGAGGCCGCCGTAGCCGCCGCCGGCGGGCATGCCGCCGCTGCCGAGCAGGCGCCGCAGCTCGTCCGGGGTGGACGACCGCGCCTCGGCCGCCTTCTGGCTGATCTTCCCGGCGCGGACGAGGCCGGCCAGTGACGCGTCGAGGGTCTGCATGCCCACGCCGGCGCCGGTCTGCATCGCCGACGGGATCTGGTGGGTCTTGCCCTCGCGGATGAGGTTGCGGACGGCGGGCGTCGGCACGAGCGTCTCGCACGCCACGACGCGCGCGGAGCCGTCGGCGGTCGGGATGAGCGTCTGGGTGAGCACGCCCTGGAGGGCGACCGACAGCTGGACGCGGATCTGGCTCTGCTGGTGGGGCGGGAAGACGTCGATGACGCGGTCGATCGTCGACGGCGCGCTCTGGGTGTGCAGCGTCCCGAAGACGAGGTGGCCGGTCTCGGCGGCGGTCAGCGCGGTCTGGATCGTCTCCAGGTCGCGCATCTCGCCGACCATGATCACGTCGGGGTCCTGGCGCAGCGCGGCCTTGAGGGCGGCGGCGAACGTCGGCGCGTCCGAGCCGAGCTCGCGCTGGTTGACCAGGCACTTCTTGTGGCCGTGGAGGAACTCGATCGGGTCCTCGATGGTGAGGATGTGGTCCTCGCGCGTCTCGTTGATCTCGTCGATCATCGAGGCCAGTGACGTCGACTTGCCCGAGCCGGTCGGGCCCGTCACGAGGACGATCCCGCGCGGCTTCTTGCAGAACTCGTGGGCGACGGGCGGCAGGCCCAGGTCGTCGATCGGGACGATCGTCGACGGGATGAGGCGGAAGGCGGCGGCCAGCGCGCTGCGCTGGAAGTACGCGTTGACGCGGAAGCGGGCGGTGCCGGGGACCGCGTAGGCGAAGTCGAGCTGCCAGTCGGTCTCGAGGCGCTGGCGCTGGTCGTTCGTGAGGATCGAGTAGACGACCTCGCGCGTGTCCGTCGCGTCCAGGACGGGGTAGTCCTCCATCGGCACGAGGCGACCGCGCACCCGGATCATCGGGTGGTTGCCGGCGGTGAGGTGCAGGTCGGAGGCCCGCCGCTCCAGGACGTCGATGAGCAGGTCGGCGAAGTCGAAGCGCACGTCTCTCCCATCGGCACGCCGCGCCTCGGGCTTGCCCGGCACTGGACGTCTGTCCTACCCCGCGCTCGGCGCCGCGCGGCCGGGTCGGCGGGCGGGTGCGCCCTCAGCGCCACCGACCGGGCCGGCCCTCGCGCGCACGGCGGCGCGCACCCGGTAGCCCGCGCGTCCAGGCCACCAGGGCCGCAGGTCAAGGCCGCGCGGCGACGCGCCGACGACCCGATGGTGCGTCGCCTCCTGACCCTCCTGCTCACCTGCGCCGTGCTCCCCGCGGCCACCGCCGCCGACGCCCTCGCCCGTGCGACGCCGCGCATCGTCGGGGGCCACACGGCGACGAGCACCGAGGTCCCGTGGCAGGTCGCCATCGTCGACGACACGCACTTCAGCGGCCCCGAGCAGTTCTGCGGCGGGACGGTCCTCGACGCCACGCACGTCCTCACGGCGGCGCACTGCCTCGACGACCCGGCGCAGTTCAGCGCCGACCGCGTCTACGCCGGCACGACGTCGCTGCTGACGCCGGTCCAGGACGTCGCGGTCGTCTCGAGCGTCCGCCACCCCGGCTACGACGCGGCCAAGGGCCTCAACGACGCGGCCGTCCTCACCCTCGCGACGCCGCTCACGCTGGACGGCACGACGACGAAGGCCGTCGAGCTGGCCTCCGTCACGCCGGACACCGGCACGGCGGTCACCGTCAGCGGCTGGGGGGACTTCACCGGCAACGGCGTGTACCCGACCGACCTCCGGGCCGTCACGGTCCACGTCGTCTCCGACAGCACGTGCGCGAGCGCCTACGGCCCCACGATCGTCCCGCAGCGCCACCTCTGCGCCGGCGAGCCCGTCGACGGCACGGACTCCTGCCAGGGCGACAGCGGCGGCCCGCTCGTCCTCGCCGGCACCAACACCCTCGTCGGCATCGTGAGCTTCGGCAACGGCTGCGGCCTGGCCGCCTACCCCGGCGTCTACGCCGAGGTCGCCAACCCGTCGATCCGCGCGTTCATCACCGGCGCGCTGGGCGCCACCGCGCCGCTGACGCAGGACCTCGCGGACGTCGTCCCCGAGCAGCCCAGGCCCGAGACGCCGAAGGCCGAGGAGCCCGCCCCGGCGCAGCCGCCGGCCTTCCGCCCGCTCGAGGACCGCAGCGCCCCCACCGTCACGCTGCTCTCGCGGGCGTGCACCAAGACGGCGTGCACGCTGCACCTCGGGGCGCTGGACGCCGGCGGGGTCGCGGCGGTCAGCGCGAGCGTCCGCGCGACCTACACGACCACGTGCCGCAAGGGCCGCAAGCGCAGGTCCTGCAAGAAGACCACGACGGCGCGCACGGTCGTCGCCCGCGACAGCGGCAGGGGGCTGTTCGTGCTCAAGGTCTCCAAGCTGCCGCGCAAGGCGACGGTGCGCTTCGACGTCTCGGCCACGGACCGCACGGGCAACCGCGCCGCGCTGACGGTCCGCAAGGCGACGCGCTAGCCGACGCCGACGACGCGGGCGATCTCGGCCACCGAGGTCCGCCCCTGGGCGACCTTCTCGAGGCCGTCCTCCCGCAGCCGGCGCATGCCCTCGCGCACGGCGACCTCGGCGATCTGGTCGGCCGACGCGCGCTCGATGGCCAGCTGGCGGATCTCCTCCGTCAGCACCATCACCTCGTAGAGGCCGGTACGGCCCTTGTAGCCGCTGCCGCCGCAGCGCGAGCACCCGACGGGCTCGTAGGCCTCGAGGTCCATCCGCGCCGGGAAGCCCGACTCGCGCAGCGTGTCCGCGGGGACGATCGCGCGGCGCTTGCAGTGGCTGCAGAGCGTGCGCGCCAGGCGCTGGGCGACGACGCAGTCGATCGCGCTGGAGACCAGGAACGGCTCGATGCCCATCTCGACGAGGCGCGTGATCGCCGTCGGCGCGTCGTTGGTGTGCAGCGTCGAGAGGACGAGGTGGCCGGTGAGGGCGGACTCGACGGCGATCTGCGCCGTCTCGCGGTCGCGGATCTCGCCGACCATGATGATGTCGGGGTCCGCGCGCATCATCGAGCGCAGGCCGTTGGCGAAGGTCAGGCCCGCCTTGGGGTTGACCTGCACCTGCGTGACCCCGTCGAGCTGGTACTCGACCGGGTCCTCGATGGTGATGATGTTCTTCTCGGGCGAGTTCAGGACGCCCAGCGCGGCATAGAGCGACGTCGACTTGCCCGAGCCGGTCGGGCCGGTGACGAGCGTCGCGCCGTACGAGCGGCGGATCGCGCGCAGGAAGCGCTCGTGCTCGGGCGGCGCCATCCCGAGCTTGTCGAGCTCGAGGACGACGTTGGACTTGTCCAGGATGCGGATGACGACCGTCTCGCCGTGGACGGACGGCAGCGTCACGACGCGCAGGTCGACGTGGTGGCCGTCGATCGTGAGCGACACGCGGCCGTCCTGCGGCAGGCGCCGCTCGGCGATGTCGAGCTCGCTCATGATCTTCACGCGCGACACGACGCCGCTGACCATCCGGCGCGGGACGTTCGTGCTCTCCACCAGGACGCCGTCGACGCGGAAGCGCACGCGCATCTGGCGCCCGTCGGGCTCGAGGTGGATGTCCGAGGCGCCCTGCTCGACGGCCTGGGCGACGATCTGGTTGACGAGCTTGATGATCGGCGCGTCGTCGGCCGTCTCGTGGAGGTCGACGACCTCGGCGGTCTCCTCCTCGTCCTCGGCCAGCGTCGTGGCGACGACGTCGTCCAGGCGCGAGAGGCGGGCGACGAGCGCGGAGATGTCCTCGCGCGAGGCGACCGCGGCGCGGACCTCGTAGCCCGTCATGAGGGCGATGTCGTCGACGGCCAGGACGTTGGCCGGGTCGGCCATGGCGACGAGCAGCCCGCGCTCGCCGAGGAACGCCACGGGCACGGCCTCGTAGCGCTTGGCCGCGGCGCTGCTGACGAGGTTCGCCGCCGCCATGTCGACGGTGAAGACGGAGAGGTCCAGGTGGTCGAGGCCGTGGCGCTCGGCGACGGCGCGGGCCAGCTGGTCCTGGTTGATGTGGCCCTGCTCGAGCAGCAGCCGCTCGGGCGTCGTCCCGGCGGAGCGCGCCTCGTCGATGGCGCGATCGACGCGGGCGCGGTCGGCGGCACCGAGCTCCACGAGCACGTCGGTCAGGAAGCGCGCGGAGCCCGAGCGTCCCTGCGGCTTGGTGATGCCGTCCCAGCCCGTCGGGCGCGCGGCAGCCTCGTCGGCGTCGCCGACGGGGCGCAGATGGGGTGCGGGCTCAGGCGTCATCTCGGGGTTGGGTGTCCGGTCCACGAGCCGCAGTCCTCATCGCCGCGAGCGGCGCCTCACGCCCCGTCCAGCGGGTGAGCGACAGCGCACCCTGGCGGACGAGCACCTCGAGCCCGTCCACGGTCCGGCACCCGCGCCGCGCGGCGGCGTCGAGCAGCGCGGTACCCGAAGGACGGTAGACGAGGTCCACGACCATCGACCATCGGTCCAGACCATCGGCATCGAGGGGGAGGTCCTTGAACGTCCGCGCCGGATCGTGCAGCCCGACGGACGTGCAGTTGACGAGCAGCGCTCCGGCTTGCGGCGCGGCCACGACGGTCGCGCCCAGCTCTTCGGCCACCTGCCGGGCCCGGGCGGCGGAGCGGTTCCAGATCGCGACCCGCGCTCCGGCCTCGCGCAGCGCGAAGACCGCCGCGCGGGCGCTGCCGCCGGCGCCGAGCACCGTGGCGTCCATGCCGGCGACGTCCTCGCCGATGGCGGCCAGGAGACCCGGCGCGTCGGTGTTGTCGGCCTCGATCGCGCCGTCCGGGGAGAAGCTGAGCGTGTTGGCTGCGCCGATCGTCCGGGCCGCGGGCGTGGCGTCGTCGGCGAGCGCGAGCGCCGCCTCCTTGTGCGGGATCGTGACGTTCGCCCCGACGAAGCCCGCGCCGGGCAGGCCGCGGACGGTCTCGTCGAAGAGCTCGGGCGGGACGGGCAGGCGCTGGTAGCTCCAGCCGCCGAGCCCGAGCTGCGCCAGCGCCGCCGTGTGCATGGCGGGCGAGCGGCTGTGGGCGACGGGCCAGCCCAGGACGCCGAGGCGCGCCACGGCGCTCAGCAGTCCGAGGGGTCCTTGCCGCCGCGCGCCTCGCGCGCGCGGTTGTACGCCGCGACGTCCTCCTGGAAGCCCGCGTCGGTCGAGGAGAAGGCGTGCGCGCCGTTCCCGCACGGGCGGACCACGTAGTAGAGGTAGTCGTTCTTGGCCGGGCGCAGCGCGGCCTCGATGGACGGCCGGCTCGGGTTGCCGATCGGCGTCGGCGGCAGCCCGCGGCGCTTGCGCGTGTTGTACGGCGTGTCGGCGTCGAGCTCGGACTGGCGCAGCGGGCGCGTCCAGTTGCGCCGCTCGTAGCGGATGGTCGCGTCGATGCCGAGCGGGATGCCCTGCTCGAGGCGGTTGTGGATCACCGCGGAGATGAGCCGCCGCTCGCGCGGCACGAGCACCTCGCGCTCGATCATGGAGGCGATCGTCAGGACCTCGTAGGCGTCCAGGCCCAGCCGGCGCGCGCGGGAGCGCAGCCGCGTGTCGCGCGCGACCTCGGTGAAGGCGTCGAGCTGCTTGCCGACCAGGTCGCCCGCCGTCGAGCCGACCTTCAGCTCGTAGGTCGCCGGGTACAGGAAGCCCTCGAGCGTCTTCGTGGACGTCGGCGCGCCGTAGCGGCGGGTGCTGAAGCCCCGGTGGCGGTCGCTGGCCCGCAGGAACGAGCCCTTCAGCCCGGACTCCTCGAGCAGCGGGACGATCTCCGTGCGCGCGCGGCCCTCGGGGATGGTGACGCGGATGACCTTGGGCGCCTCGGCGGGCGCGGTCAGGACGTCGAGCGCCGCGCCGTAGGACATGTCGCGCCGGAAGACGTGGCTGCCGGCGCGCAGCGACTCGCCGTCGCCGCTGAGGCGGGCGCGCAGCTCGAAGAAGAAGCCCGAGCTGATGACGCCGCGCTGCTCGAGCAGGTCACCGATCGCCCCGATGTCGCTGCCCGGCGGGACGGTGATGCGCACCGAGCCCTTGCCGTCGCCGGAGAACGGCTGGAAGAGCGAAGCGAGGAACCAGGCGACGGCCAGCAGGCCGACGAGGAGCACCGCCGCCACGGCGCGGCGGGCGCCGCGCCGGTCGCCGGGCGTCCCGCGGCGGCGCGCGGGCTTCGGCGCGCGCGGGGTCTTGTGCGTCGGCCCGCTCACCCGCGGCAGGTCGCGCACCGACGGCGCCGTCGCGCGGCGCACGCCGATGGGCTCGTCCGAGGTGACCTGGGTGACGGGCTCGGGCTCGACCGGCTCGACCGGCTCGGGCTCCGGCTCGACGTGGACGGGCTCGTGGTGCTCGACGACCGGCTCGGGCTCCGCAGCGGGCTCGCGCCGCAGCGGCGGCGGAGGCGGCGGCGGCGGAGCGGCGGGCTCGCTGAACCAGGCCTCCTGCGACTCGGGGGCCTGTCCCCGCTGTCGCGCCTCAGCGGGCGGCTGGGCCTCGGCCGGCGCGGGCGAGGTCGGCGGCTCTGCAGGCACGTCCTCCGGCGATGCGAACGAGGGGACTGTCCCCTTCTTCGCATCCGAGGGTGCCGCGCGGCCCTCACGCTCGGCCCGGCGCCGCTCGCGCTCGAGGCGCGCGCGCTCGCGCTCATCCGCAGAGCGCGGCCCGTGGTCGCCCTCGTCGCGACGGCCGAAGATGCTCACCCGGCGTGCTCCCAGCCGTGGCGGGCCAGCCAGTCCTCGAGCAGGACGGCGGCGGCGCGGGAGTCCTCGGAGGTGCGCGCGTCAGCGGACATGGAAGCGATCGACGTGGTGAAGCGCTCGTCGAAGAGGTCGACCGGCACGTCGACGGCCTGCGCCAGGCGGGCCGCCCAGCTGCGGGCCTCCGTGGTCTGCGGCGTGTCGCGCCCGCTCAGGCCGACCGGCAGCCCGACGACGACGCGTTCCACCTCCCGCGTGCGCACGAGCTCGACCACCTTCGCGAACCCGGTCTTGGTCGCGGGGCGCGCGACGGCCTCGATCGGCGTCGCCAGGGTGCCGGTCGGGTCGCTGACCGCGCAGCCGCACCGGGCCGACCCGTAGTCCAGGGCGAGCACCCGCACGAGGCTATAGGTCGCTCAGGCGCCGAGCGCGGACGCGATCGCGTCGCGCGCCGCCGCCAGCGCGTCGTCGAGCTTCTCGGGGTCCCGGCCGCCGGCCTGGGCCATCGTCGGCTTGCCGCCGCCCCCGCCGCCGGTGACCTGCGCGGCCACCTTCACGACGTCGCCGGCCTTCACCCCGCGCTCGACGAGCGCCGGCGCGACCGAGGCGACGAGGTGCACGCGCCCCTCCCCCGCCGCGCCCAGCACGATCGCCGCGTCGCCGAGCTTGTTCTTCAGGCGGTCGGCCGCGTCGAGCAGCGCCTTGGCGTCACCGACCGGCACCGACGCCGTCAGGACCTTGAAACCGCCGAGCTCCTCGGCGCGCCCCGCGAGCGCGTCGACGTCCACCGCGCCGTTGCCGCCGCCCGCCCCCGCCTTGGCCGCCTTCTTGGCCTCGTCGCGCAGCGCGCCGATCCGCGCCACCAGCTGCTCCGGCGTCGTGCGCAGCGCGTCGGCCGCCTCGCGCGCGATGGCGTCGTGCGCGCGCAGCAGCCCGACCGCCTCGGGCCCGGTGACCGCCTCGATGCGCCGGACGTTCGACGCGCTCGAGCCCTCGGAGACGACGCGGAAGACGCCGATCTCCGCGGTGGAGCGCACGTGCGTGCCGCCGCACAGCTCGCGCGAGTAGATGCCGCCTGTGCCCGTCGACGACGTCGACTGGGCATCGCCGACCTCGACCATCCGCACCACGTCGCCGTACTTCTCGCCGAACAGCGCCATCGCGCCCTTCGCGCGCGCCTCGTCCAGCGACGTCGTCTGCGGCACCACCGGGTCGTTGCGCAGGATCCACGCGTTGACCTGGTCCTCCACGTCGCGCAGCTCCTCGGGCGACAGCCGCTGGCCGTGGGTGAAGTCGAAGCGCAGCTTGTCGGGCCCCACGTAGGACCCGGCCTGGCGCACGTGGGTGCCCAGCCGCTGGCGCAGCGCCGCGTGCAGCAGGTGCGTCGCGGTGTGGTTGCACTGCGTGGCGTGCCGGGCGACGCGGTCCACGCGCGCGACGACCTCCTCGCCCTCGCGCAGCGACCCCTCCTCCAGCTCGACGACGACCGCCTGGTCCTCGCCCGAGCGCAGGACCTCGACGACCGTCGCGCGGCAGTCGCCGTCGGCGCAGGCCACCGTGCCCGTGTCCGAGACCTGGCCGCCGCCCTGGGCGTAGAACGGCGAGGTGGCGAGCTTCACGAAGGTCCGGCCGCCCTGCTCGGCGACACCGGCGACGGTCGTGCGCTCCTCGAGGTGCTCGTAGCCCGTGAAGCGCGACGGCTCGGTCGCGAGCTGGCGCACGAGCTCCTGGTCGGCGCCGACCTTCTTGGACGCGCCCGCCCCCGCCGAGGACCGCACGCGCTGGGCCTCCATGTTGGCGTCGAAGCCGGCGCGGTCGACGGAGGCGCCGCGCTCGGCCGCGATCTCCTCGGTGAGGTCGATCGGGAAGCCGTAGGTGTCGTGCAGGCGGAAGGCGTCGTCGCCCGAGACCTCACCCGCCTCGAGGATCCGGTCGAGCATCCCGAGGCCCGTCTCGAGCGTGCGGCCGAAGCCCTCCTCCTCGGCGCGCACCCACTTGAGGATGGTGTCGCGCTCGCGCTCGAGCTCGGGGTAGCCCGCGCCCATCGTCTCGACGACGACGTCGACGTACCGGGGCAGGAAGCCCGGCTCGATCCCCATCCGGTGGCCGTGCTGGATCGCGCGGCGCATGAGCCGGCGCAGCACGTAGCCGCGGTCCTCGTTGGAGGGCACCACGCCGTCGGCGACGAGGAACGTCATGCCCCGCGTGTGGTCGGCGAGGATCCGCAGGCCACGGTCGTCCGGGCGCTGCGCGAGCTCCTTGCCCAGCGCCATGAGCGGCGCGAACTGGTCGGTGTCGAAGACCGTCTCGACGCCCTGGAGGATCGCCGCCATGCGGTTGAGCCCCATGCCGGTGTCGATGTTCTGCGCCGGCAGCGGCGTCAGGGTCCCCGGAGGGTCCTGGTCGTACTGCATGAAGACCAGGTTCCAGAACTCGAGGAAGCGCTCGTTCTCCCCGCCCGGGAGGTCGTCCTCGCTGCCGAAGTCCAGCCCGCGGTCGAGGTAGAGCTCCGAGCACGGGCCGCACGGCCCGTTCGGACCTGCCTGCCAGAAGTTCTCCGAGCGCGGCAGCGCGACGATCCGTGAGCGCGGGACCCCGACCGACTCCCACGCCGCGATGGCCTCCTCGTCGGGGCCGATCCCGAGCTCCGGGTCACCCTCGAAGACGGTGATCCAGATGTCCTGCGCCTTGAAGCCGAAGCCCTCGAGCGACAGCTCCCACGCGAACTCGACGGCGCCCTGCTTGAAGTAGTCGCCCATCGAGAAGTTGCCGAGCATCTCGAAGAACGTCAGGTGCCGGGCGGTCACGCCGACGTTCTCGATGTCCGGCGTGCGGAAGCACTTCTGGCAGGACGTGAGCTTGTCGGCGGGCGGCTGCTCGATGCCCAGGAAGTACGGCTTGAGCGGGTGCATCCCCGCGGTGGTGAGCAGGACCGACGGGTCGAACGCCGCCGGGACCAGCGAGGCCGAGGGCAGCCGCTTGTGGCCGCGCTCGGCGAAGAACGACAGGAAGGTCTCGCGGATCTCGTCGGACGTCACGCGTCCGGAGTCTAGGAGGCCCGCGGTGCGCGGCGAGCCCGCCTCCCGGCCGCCGCTGCGGGCGGCCGGGGGCGGTTCGAGCCGCTACTTGATGATGCCGGCCTTGGCCGAGGACGGCTTGAGCTGCGCGTCGCCCGCGAAGGTGGCGACGTAGCCGCCGCCGAGGACGATGTCGAGCAGGCTGGCGAGGCCGCTGCAGGTGGCGACGCCGCTGCCGTTCGTGGTCGCTGAGCAGATGCTCTTCTTGTTCACGGTGAACGAGATCTTCTTGCCGCTGACGGCCGCCCCGTTGGAGGTGAGCGTCGCGTTGGGCGAGAAGAGCGACAGGCCGAGCGGGTTGAGGTTCAGCAGCGCGGCCTTGGCGCTGAGCGCGGTCGGCTGCTGGTTGCCCGGGCCCGACTGCAGCGAGCCGGCCTGGATGGCGACCGCCGAGTCGAGGAGGTCGTCGCCGCGGTCGGCGATGGCGAGCTTGACGTGCGTGGGCTGGTTGGGCGTGACCGGCGCGGTGCAGGTCAGGACCGTCGTGACGCCGTCGAGCTGCGTGTCGAGCTGGCCGTTGCCGTTGTCGCGGTAGAGGTTGGCGTTCTTGCCCGGGTGGATCGTGTCCACCGAGACCGGCTCGGGGCCGTTGGCGCCGGGGACCGTGGCGCAGTTGACGCGCTGGTTGCCGCTGCCGACGTAGAAGGCGAAGACGTCGTTGAAGCCCTTGTTGACGTACTCCGTGTACTCCTCGGAGCCGAAGACGTACTTGAAGGACAGCGTCGAGGCGTTCGAGGTGGCGTCGAACTCGAGGACCGAGGCGTCCTCCGTCCCGGGCTCCTCGCCCGTCGCGCCGGCCAGCGCGTCGAGGTCGGCGTCGCCGTTGCCGCCGAAGCCCTCGCCGGCGCCCGTGGCGTTGTTCGGGCCCTTGACGTCGGCGATGTCGCCGGAGCTGAGCAGGACGCCCTGGTCGATGCCCAGCGGCGCCCCGCCGCTGAACTTGCCGGCCTGGAGCGTGTTGCCGGTGACGGTGGCGTTGGCGACGGTGATGCCGGTGCCCGCGAGCGTCTGCGCGAGCTGTGCGGCGGTGACCCCCTGCTGGACGCTCTGCGTCGAGATGGCGGCGTCGGCGGTCGCCGGGACGGCGACGAGGACGCAGGCGGCACCGAGGAGCGGCGCGATGCGCCGGGACTTCGTGACCATGCTGTGACTTCCCCCTTGACGATGACCGGCGGCGGGCGGCCACCGGGCTGACGTCCGGGGACACTAGGCCGCGGCGCTGGACGCCTCGGTGGGGCTGCCCACACCGTCCAGGTGCAGGCGGCTGGCGGAGACCGCCGCGTGGCCGACAACTGCATCACCCTGCAGCAGCACCGCGACCTGGCCGGGCGCGACGGCCTCCGTCGGCGCGTCGAGGACGAGGACGTCGTCCTCGAGGCGGCAGGCGACGGGCTCGGCCTTGTAGCGGAGCTTGGCGCGGTCGACCGCGGCGGCCGGGCGGTGCAGGCGCAGCCCGTCGAGCGCGATGCGCGTGGTCGCGAGCTGCGCCCGGTCGCCGACCGTGACGGTGTTCGCCGCGGGGTCGGTGTGCAGGACGTAGAGGGGCGTGCCGGTGCCGTCGAGGCCCAGGCCGCGGCGCTGTCCCACGGTGTAGAGGTGCGCCCCGCGGTGGCGGCCGAGCACCGCCCCGCCCGTGTCGACGACGTCGCCGGGACGGTCGTCGAGGCCGCCGTGGCGGGCGAGGAACCGAGCGCGGCCCGTGCCGGCGAGGAAGCAGAGGTCCTGGGAGTCGGCCTTGTCGGCCACCGTGAGGCCGTGCTCGCGCGCGAGCGCGCGGACCTGGTCCTTGGTGTGCTCGCCCAGCGGGAAGCGCAGGCGCCGGGTCGTCGCGGGATCGAGGCCGGCGAGCGCGTAGGCCTGGTCCTTGGCCGGGTCGGCGGCGAGGCGGACGAGGCCGTCGGGCGTTGTGCGCGCGTAGTGGCCCGTGGTGAGGGTGGCCGCGCCGAGGCGGTCGGCGAGCTGCACCATCGCGTCGAGGCGCACGCGGCCGTTGCAGCCCACGCACGGGTTGGGCGTGAGGCCGGCGGCGTGGCCGGCCAGCCACGGGTCGACGACGCCCTCGCGGAAGGGCTCGCGCAGGTCGAGCGTGAGGTGCGGGAGGCCGAGCCCGTGGGCGACGGCGCGCGCGGCCCGGACGGCATTGGCGCTGCAGCACGAGGCCTCGGCGTCGTTCTCGGGGTCGCGCCAGAGCTCGAGCGTGACCGTGGCGGCGCCGGGGCCGGCGAGCAGGGCGGCGACCGTCGAGTCCACCCCACCGCTCATGGCCACGAGCGTGCGGCCGGGGTCGGCCGCCAGCTGCGCGTCGTGCCACGCGGCCTGGCCGAGCGCGGCGTGCAGGGCGTCGGCGACGAGCTCGGCCGCGTGGAGCTTCCCGGCGCTCAGGCCGCCCAGCGCGGCGGCGATGGGCTGGGTGCCGACGTGCGCGGCGTCGAGCAGCGCCTCGCCGCGGACGAGGTCGACCGCGGCCGACGCCGCGGCGGTCAGCGCGCCACAGCCCTCCGCGTCGAAGCCCGCGTCGACGACGGTGTCGCCGGCGACCGCGACCGAGACCCGCACGAGGTCGCCGCACAGCGCGCCGCCGGCGTGGCCGTCGTGGCCGCCGTCGGGACGGTGGCCGCGTGCGACCGGGTGCTCGAGGTGCTCGGCGAACCGCTCGTCCACGGTCCGCCGAGTCTAGGGGCGGAAAGTGCCAGGCACTTTCCGCGGTGCCGGGTGGAAAGTGCCAGGCACTTTCCGCCCCGTGCTAGCGGCGCAGGGTGTCGCCGACGGCCTGGGCGACCTCGTCGGCGTCGGTGAAGCCGAGGATCTGCCGGGCCTTGCCGTCGGGGCCGATGACGAGCGTCGTCGGGGCGGTCGTGACCTGGACGCCGCGGGTGATCGCGCCGAAGCTCGCGACGCGGTCGATCGAGGCGACCTTGACCACGACGTCGCCGCCGCGGCGCGGGACGGCCTTGACGGCCCGCTTGGCCGCGCGGTCGTCGGCGCCCTTGCCGGAGAAGAGCAGGACGACGGTCTTGCCCGCCTCGAGGCTGCGCAGCAGCGGGACCGAGAGGTCGGCCGGCTTCGCGGCCTTCGCCGGCGTGGCGGGCTTCACGGCGGCGCTGGCCGGCGTCTTGGCGACGGCGGCCGGCGTCGCGCTGCCCGTGCCGCCGGTCGCGGCCTCGACCTTCGCGCTGGCCGTGTTCGCCGTGTCCACCGCGCCCTTGGCCTTGTCGACCGCCGACGCGAGCCCGTCCACCCCCGGGGCGCCGCTGGCGTCCGCGGCCGGCGTGGCCGGGGCGGCGGTCGGCGCCGGCGTCGCGGCGGTCTCGACGGGCTTCGGGCGCAGGGCGACGAACCACAGCGCGGCGAAGGCGAGCACGGCCACGAGGGCGAGGCGGATGGGCAGGCTGACCTGGTCCACGGGTGGTCCATCGGCCGTCGCCGCGGGATCCTCAAGACGCGTCCAGAGCGCCTGGACGCGTCTCGAGGAGCGCTCCGGCTAGCGCTTGGCCCGGCGGGCCTTGCGCGCCTTCTTCTGCATCTTCGCGGCGGCCGCCTTCACCTCGTCCTTGGCGGAGTCCTCGCCGTTGGCGTCCCACATCGTGCAGCCGTAGCCGTCCTCGTCGCAGACCCAGCCGTTGTTGAGGTCGAGGTCGCCGGACCTGCCGGTCGTGCGGAACAGCCAGGAGCCGCCGGCGCGGCGGGTGATGCGCGTCGTCGAGTCCAGCCCGATCTCCGGGGAGGTCACGCGCTTGACGGCGCGGGCGCCGCCGGCGTCGCGGATCGCCTCGACGGCGTTCTGCGGGTCGCCCTGGAAGCGCAGGCACTCGCGGTCGTCGTCGCCCGGCAGCTTCCAGTCGCAGGCCAGCGTCTTCACCACGCCGCCGTCGGCACCGACGATCCGCGCCTCGAAGAACACGTGGTTGACGTTCTCCTCGGTGATGGGCTCACCCACGACGTGCTGCGGCGGGGCGGTGGGCGCGGACTTGGCGCTCGCGGCGGCCGGAAGGGCGAGGGTGGCGCCGGCGACGAGGACGCCGGCGGCCTTGAGGAGGGACTTGGTGGTGGTCATGCCCTCTCTGTCGCCGGCCGCCGGCACCAGGTGTCGCAGATCCGCCTTTCGGATGACGTTGCCCGACGCGAGCGACACCTTCGCCCCTGCGCGGCGTTCTCACTCGCGGATGCCTGCACACCAGGGAGACGACCGCCTGCTCGCACAGCGCACCAGCGCCGGTGACGACGAGGCGTTCGCGGCGATCGTCCACCGCCACCGCGCGCCCCTCGTGCGCTTCGTGGCCAAGCGCACCGGCCGGCCCGAGCTGGCCGAGGACGCCGTGCAGGAGGCGCTGCTCGCCGCGCACCGGGCCCTGCGGGGCGGCAGCGTCCCGGACGACCTCCGGCCCTGGCTGCGGACCATCGCCGCGCGCCGCGCCATCGACCTGGCGCGCCGGGAGCGCGACGCCGTCCCGCTCGACGACGCGCGCTGCGTCCTCGCCACCCCGGCGAGCACCGAGCCCGAGGCCGCCGTCGCGGCCGCCGCCGAGCTCGACCGCGTCGTCGCCACCTGGTCCGAGCTGCCGCCGCGCCAGCGCCGCGCGCTCGCGCTCAGCGTCCTCGAGGGCCGCAGCCTGCGTGAGATCGCCGACGCGTTCGACGTCGACGTCGTCGCCGCCAAGTCGCTCGTCGCCCGCAGCCGCCGCACGCTCGTGCACCGCCTCGGTGACGAGGCGCACACGCGCCGCCGTCGCCCCCGCGTGCTCGTCCTCGCGCCCCACGGCCTGCTCGTGGCGCTCGGCCACCGCTTCGACGGCCTGCGCGAGCGCCTGCGCGACCTCATCGTCCTGCTGCCCGGCAGCGAGCCGCAGATCAGCCTCGTCGCCAAGGGCTGCGCCGCGGCGTGCATCAGCACGGTCGGGCTCGGCGGCGCCGTGCCGGTCGCGACCGTCGCGCCGCCCGTCCTCGAGCGCGCGCCGAAGGTCGAGCGCGACCGGCCGGAGCGCAAGGCGGCCTCGGCGCCCAGGAAGCAGCCGGCCAAGAAGGCCCCAGCGGCCACGTCGCAGACCCCGGCCACGACGTACGCGCGCTCGACCGCCGCGCCGGCGACGACGACCACGCGGGTCACGCGCAAGGCGCCGCTGACCGCCACGAGCGTCGCAAGCACCGGGGACAGCTCGAAGGCGACCGGGACGCTGCAGACGGTCCCGGCACGCGGCTTCCCCTCCTACAAGCAGCCGCCGCCCACCGGCTCCTACCCCACGGGCGAGTCCGCTCCGGGCGGGTCGAGCGCCCAGAGCAGCAGGCCCAACGTCTACGTGGCGTCGCCTACGCCTGCTGAGTGACCAGCGAGCGCACCGCCAGCTCGCGCAGCTGGCGGTCGTCGACCGGCGCCGGCGCGCCCGTCATCGGGTCGCCACCCGACGCGGTCTTCGGGAAGGCGATGACGTCGCGGATCGAGTCGCGCGCCGCGCAGATGGCGACGATGCGGTCGAGGCCCATGGCGATGCCGCCGTGCGGCGGCGCGCCGTAGCGCAGCGCGTCCAGCAGGAAGCCGAAGCGCGCCTGTGCCTCCTCCTCGTCCATGCCCAGCGCGTCGAAGACCTGCTGCTGGACCTCGGGGTCGTTGATGCGGATCGAGCCGCCGCCGATCTCCGTGCCGTCCATGACGAGGTCGTAGCCCCGCGAGCGCAGCGCGCCCGGGTCGTCGAAGGAGCCGACGGGCGCTGTGAACGGGTGGTGCAGCGCGTCCCAGCGGTCCTCCTCCTCGTTGCGGCCGAACATCGGGAAGTCGACGACCCACAGGAGGTCGTGGCGGTCGTCGGGGATGAGGCCGAAGCGCTTGCCCAGCTCGAGGCGCAGCCCGCCGAGCGCCTCCAGCGCGACCTGGCGCTGGTCGGCGGCGAACAGCAGGAGGTCGCCCTCGGCACCGCCGAGCGCGTCGACCACCTTGCGCTGCTGGTCCTCGGAGAAGAACTTCGCGATGCCCGAGCGCCACGCGCCCGCGTCGACGAACGCGTGCGCGACCGCCTTGCCGCCGTGGCGCTGGACGACCTCGTTGAGGCCCTCGATCTCCGACCGGCTCATCGCCCGCGCGCCGGCGTTGAGCGCGACGACCGCGCCGCCGCCGTCGAGGACGCCCTGGAAGACCTTGAAGTCGCTGCCACCGACGAGGTCGGAGACGTCGTGGAGCTCGAGGCCGAAGCGGGTGTCCGGCCGGTCCGAGCCGAACCGCGACAGCGCCTCGTCGTAGCCCATCCGCGGCCACGGCGCTGGCGGCACGTCGACCTGCGCGACCTCGAAGACGCGCGTCATCACCGCCTCCATCATCTCGATGACGTCCTCCTCCTCCACGAAGGACATCTCGACGTCGAGCTGCGTGAACTCGGGCTGGCGGTCGGCGCGCAGGTCCTCGTCGCGGAAGCAGCGGGCGATCTGGTAGTAGCGCTCGAACCCGCTCATCATCAGCAGCTGCTTGAAGAGCTGCGGGGACTGGGGCAGCGCGTACCAGGAGCCCGGCTGCAGGCGCGAGGGCACGAGGAAGTCGCGGGCGCCCTCGGGCGTGGAGCGCGTGAGGATCGGCGTCTCGACCTCGAGGAAGTCGCGCTCCTCGAGGACGTCGCGCATCGCCTTGACGACCTTGGAGCGCAGGACGAGCGCCTCGCGCATCGGCTCGCGGCGCAGGTCGAGCATGCGGTGGCGCAGGCGCGTGACCTCGTCGACGTCGTGGTCCTCGTCGATCGGGAAGACCGGCGTCTCGGCCTCGGCCAGGACCTGCATCTGGCGGACCTGGAGCTCGATCTCGCCCGTCGCGAGGTTCGGGTTGACGTTGCCCTCCTCGCGGCGCACGACGTCGCCCTCGACCGAGACGACGTGCTCGGAGCGCAGGCGCTCGGCCGCGCCGAACGCGACGCCCGAGGTCTCCGGGTGGAAGACGAGCTGGACGATCCCGGAGCGATCGCGCAGGTCGATGAAGATCAGGCCGCCGTGGTCGCGGCGGCGGTGCACCCAGCCCGCGACGGTGACGGCGTCGCCGGCGCGCGACGCGTCCAGCGCCCCGCACCACGTGTCCCGGTAGCTGTTGGACCGCGGCGTCCTCATGCCAAGTGCCTCCCGTTGATGACCCGTGCGACGACCGCAGCCGGGTCGACGTCCTCCTGCTCGCCCGCCTCGGTGTCCTGCAGCGCGCAGCCGTCCGCGCCGACGAAGGCGACGTAGCGCGCGCCCAGGCGCGCGGCCTGCTTGACCTGGCCCTTGCGCGACCGCCCGGCGAGGTCCATCTGCGCGCCGAGACCGGCGCGACGCGCCTCCGTGAGCACCTCGAACGCGGTCCGGCGGGCCTCCGGCTCCCAGGCGACGAAGAGGTCGACGACCGGCTCGGGCTCCGGCCGCGCGCCCGCGGCCAGGAGCATCCGCTCGATGCCGGCGGCCCAGCCGCAGCCCGGGGTCGCCGGGCCGCCGAGCTGCTCGACGAGGCCGTCGTAGCGCCCGCCACCGCCGACGGCGCTCTGGGCGCCGAGCTCGCCGGAGGTGAACTCGAAGATCGTGCGCGTGTAGTAGTCCAGGCCGCGCACGAGCGTGGGGTCGATCTCGTACGGGACGCCCGCGGCGTCGAGCAGCGCGCGGACCTCGGCGAAGTGGTCGCGGTCCTCGTCGGAGACGAAGTCCTGCAGCAGCGGCGCGGAGGCCATGACCTCCTGCGTGCCCGCGTGGTCGCTGTCGAACGCGCGCAGCGGGTTGAGCTCGATGCGCGAGCGGACGTCGTCGGAGAGCCGGTCCCCGTGCGCGCGCAGGTGCCTGGTGAGCTCCTCGCGGTAGACCGCGCGCGACTCGGGCGTCCCGAGCGAGTTGATGCGCAGCTGGACCTGGCGGACCTCGAGGGACTCGAGCAGCTCGCGCAGCAGCACGACGAGCTCGGCGTCGACCGCGGGGTCGGCGGCGCCGATCGCCTCGGCCCCGACCTGCCAGAACTGGCGGAAGCGCCCCTTCTGCGGCTTCTCCTGGCGGAAGAAGCTCGAGAGGTACCAGAGCCGCACGGGCTGGGGCTCCTTGTGCATCCCGTGCTCGAGGTAGGCGCGCACGACGGGCGCGGTCCCCTCGGGACGCAGGGTCATGGAGCGGTCGCCCTGGTCGCGGAAGGTGAACATCTCCTTCTGGACGATGTCCGTGGAGGCGCCCACGCCGCGGGAGAAGAGCTCGGTCTGCTCGAAGGTCGGCGTCTCGATGCGGCGGTAGCCGGCGGGCTCGAGCACGGCGCGGGCCGCCCGCTCCACGGCGGTGCGCGCCGCGGCGTCCTCGGGCAGCACGTCCTGCGTGCCGCGCGGCGCCTGCAGCTTGGCCGCGCTCACCCCGTGAGCTCTTGGAGGAAGGGGTTCGTGGCGCGCTCGGCGCCCAGCGAGGTGATGCCCATGTGGCCGGGGAAGACCTGGGTCTCGTCCGGGAAGCGGCCCAGGAGGTCGGCGATCGAGCGCATGAGCACCTCGAAGTCGCCGCCCGGCAGGTCGGTGCGCCCGATGGAGGACTGGAAGAGCACGTCGCCGCTGAAGAGCGCCTGCTCGTCGGCGATCGCGTAGGTGACGTGGCCGGGCGAGTGGCCGGGGGTGAAGACGACGTCGATGGTGAAGCCGGCGAGCTCGAGCGTCTCGCCGCCCTCCACGGTGTGCTCCGGGTCCCAGGACTCGTAGGGGCCGAAGCCCGGCCACGGCACGTAGGCCATCACGTCCTGCAGGACCTGGACCTCGAGCTTCGGGCAGTACACCGGCGCGCCGGTGGCCTTCGCGATCGGGGCGACGGCGCCGACGTGGTCGAAGTGCGTGTGGGTGAGCAGGATCGCGTCGAGCTGGACGCCGAGCGCCTCGATCGCGCCGAGGAGCTTCTCGGCCTCCTCCCCCGGGTCGACGATGACCGCGCGGTCGGCGCCGTCGTGGCGGATGAGGAAGCAGTTCTCCTGCACCGGCCCGACGGTGAACATCCGGACCTCCATCAGGCCCTCCCGGCCGCCTTCTGCTTGAGGCGGCGCTTGTAGAGGAACGTGTCGGTGAGGAACGTCATCGGGATGTAGATCGCGAGCATGAAGCCGGCGAGGGCGATGCCCGCCGACACCGGCTGCTTGAGCACGAGGATGGTGACCAGGCCGAAGATGAGCGCGGCGATCGCGCCGCGGTTGGCGGCGCTGCGCCACGTCGGGGGCTTGTCGTACTTCGCCATGCCCGTCGCGCGAGCGGGCTTGCGGCCCTGCGAGGCGCGGCGCTCGGCGTCGGTGATCGGGCGGCCGGTGCGGCCGCGCACCTCGACCATCCCCGCGGCGTTGCCGCGGTGCTTCGTCCGGCGCTTGCGCTTCGTCTGGGCCATCGCTGCCTAGGAGTCTAGGACGGCGAGGGCCTCCTCGACCGTGCGCCGCCCGTCGACCTCGAGGTCGTCCGGGAACCCGTCGTACGCGCGCGCGGGCGCGAGGCCGACCTGCTCGCAGCGCGCGACGCGCGCGTGGCGGCCGATCGCGGCGACGACCTCGGCCAGCGCCAGCGCCTCGTGGTCCTCGACGTTCATGGACACCTGCGCGACGCCGCCCTTGCCGGCGAGCCGCAGGCCGATGGCGCGCAGTCCGGGCAGGCCGTCGGGGCCACCCTCGCGGATGGCCGCCGCGATGCGCTTGGCGTCCTGCTCCGTGGCGGGCGGCGCGAGCTCGGCGTTGAACGCGACGAGCGGCGGACGGGCGCCCACGAGCGTGGCGCCGGCGGTCGGGTGCGGGCGCTGCGGGCCGAAGTCGGCGTGCAGCTCGCCGGAGCGCAGGCGCTGCGCGAGCTGGGTGATGCCGCCGCGGCGGAGCTCCGCGCGGCTGCGGCCCTGCGCGAGCTGGCCGTAGAGGAGGACCGGGACGCCGAGCTGCCCGATGAGCTCCGCGGCGACGAGCGCCTCCGCGCACGCGGCGCCGCGTCGCTGGGCGTCGAGGTGCACCACCGGCGCGACGTCGAGCGCGCCGACGTGCGGGTGGATGCCGCGGTCGTCGTGCAGGTCGATCCGGGCGAGCGCCTCCTGTGCGCCCCGCGCCAGCGCCTCGGCCAGGTCGCCCGGCGCGCCGGCCAGCGTGTGGACCGACCGGTGGTGGTCGGGGTCGGTGTGGGTGTCCAGCAGGGTCGCCCGCGTGGCGCGCACGTAGGCCTGGCCGATCGCATCGACGACCTGGCGGTCGCGGCCCTCGGAGACGTTGGGGACGGCCAGGAGCACCACGCCGCCCACCCTGCCACGCCATCCGTTCGGGTGACGGGTGCCAGGCACCGGTCATCTGTGGGGTAGGACTCGAGCATGGCGATGGCGACCGACCGGCTGGGCCTCCACGAGGAGCTGCTGCTGCTCGTGCTCGACGACGAGAAGGGCTCGGACTCCACGACGTACAGCACCGCCGACCAGGCGACCGCCGGCGCGATCCTGATGGAGCTCGCGATCCGGGACCTCGTCCGCTACGAGGACAAGTCGTTGCAGGTCCTCGACGACGCGAGCGCGCCGGAGGGCGTGCTGGCCGACACGCTGGCGCTCCTGCGCGCACAGGACGACCCGAAGGGCGCGAAGCACTGGGTCGCCAAGCTGCCCAAGGAGCTCAAGCCGCTGCGGGCGCGTGCCGCGGCGGACCTCGTCGCGCACGGGGTGCTCGAGGAGGACCAGTCGAAGCTGCTGGGGATCTTCAGCCGCACGCGCTACCCGACGCGCGATCCGGAGCCCGAGCGCGCGGTGCGCGAGCGCCTGCGCCGGGTCCTGGTCGACGGGCAGGAGCCCGACGAGCGCGACAGCGCGCTGGTCGCGCTGGTCTACGCCCTCGAGCGCGAGAAGGACGTGGTCGGGCGCGAGCACCGCAAGGCCGCGCGCAAGCGGGCCAAGGAGATCGCCGAGGGCGACGCCGTCGGCAAGGCGGTGCGCGCGGCGGTCCAGCAGGTGCAGGGCGCCATCATCGGCGCGACGATCGCCGCGAGCGCCAGCGCCGCCGTCTCCGGCGGAAGTTGACACGAAGGGGTGTCAAGGACGGGGCTCGGCGGGAAGCACAGGCCTCATGTCCAGCACGGGTCGCTCGCGGCGCTTCGAACGGGTCGCCGACGTCGTCAGCACCGGCGCGCAGGCCGCGAAGGTCTTCGCGGGCGCCGGACTGGTCACGCCGATCCGCCCGGACCGGGGCGCCAAGGCGCTCGCGGCCGTGGCGAAGTTCGGCCAGTCACCGGCCGGCGGCTACGCGGCCGCGGCGGCGCTGGAGCCCGACCGCGCGGCGATCATCGACGAGCGCGGCACGCTGACCTTCGCCGAGGTCGAGGAGCGCACGACCCGGCTGGCCAACGCGCTGGCCCGGCGCGGCATCAGCGAGGGCGACGGCGTCGCGCTGATGATGCGCAACCACCGCGGCTTCGTCGAGACCGTCATCGCGCTCTCGAAGCTCGGGGCCGACGGGCTCATGCTCAACACCGCCTTCGCCGGACCGCAGCTCACCGAGGTGGTCGAGCGCGAGGGCCCCGAGGCCGTCATCCACGACGCCGAGTTCACCGACCTGCTCGCCGACGCCCTCCAGGACCGCACGCGCTACGTGGCCTGGACCGACGACGACACGGACACCGGCGACGTCGAGACGCTCGAGCAGCTCATCGAGGACGGCGCCCCGACGGCCCTCTCCAAGCCCGGCCGCCATGGCCGCACGACCATCCTCACCTCCGGGACGACCGGCACGCCGAAGGGCGCCACGCGCGGCGGGCCGACGATCGGGGCCGCGGTCTCGATCCTCTCCGCCATCCCCCTGCGCGCCCGCGAGCGCGTCTTCGTCGTCGCCCCGCTCTTCCACCAGTGGGGCTTCGCCCACCTGCTGCTCGCGCTGCTGCTGCGCTCCACGCTGGTGCTGCGGCGCAAGTTCAAGCCCGAGGAGACGCTGAAGGTCGTCGAGGAGGAGCGCGTGGCGTGCCTCCCGATGGTCCCGGTGATGTGCCGCAAGCTGCTCGACCTCGACGAGGAGACGCGCTCGAAGTACGACACGAGCACGCTGCGCACGGTCCCGGTGAGTGGCTCGGCCCTGCCGGGCGACCTCGCGATCGACTTCATGGACGCCTTCGGGGACGTCCTCTACAACCTCTACGGCTCCACCGAGGTCGCCTGGGCGGCGATCGCCTCGCCCAGGGACCTGCGCGAGGCGCCCGGCACCGCCGGCCCGCCGCCCCACGGGACGAAGCTCGAGATCCTCGGCGACGACGACCAGCCGCTGCCGCCCGGCGAGACCGGCCGGATCTTCGTCGGCAACGACATGCTCTTCGAGGGCTACACCGGCGGCGGCTCGAAGGACGTCGTCCGCGGGCTCATGGCCACGGGCGACGTCGGCCACCTCGACGAGGAGGGCCGGCTCTTCGTCGAGGGCCGCGACGACGACATGATCGTCTCGGGCGGCGAGAACGTCTTCCCCCAGGAGGTCGAGGACACGCTGGCCCGCCACGAGGCGGTGGCGGACGTCGCGGTCGTCGGCGTGGAGGACGACGAGTGGGGCCAGCGGCTGAAGGCCTACGTGGTCAAGGAGGGCGACGTCGACGAGAAGACCCTGAAGCAGCACGTCAAGGAGCAGCTCGCCGGCTACAAGGTGCCGCGCGAGATCGTCTTCCTCGACGAGCTGCCGCGCAACCCGGCGGGCAAGGTGCTCAAGCGGGAGCTGGATGGCGACCGGGAAGGCGACGAGGCCCACGCCTGATCCCGGCCCGTTCCGGGCCCTCGTCGACCGGTTCGACCCGGACGTCCTGCACCTCGGCGGCGGACGCGCGCGGCGCGTGCGCCTCGCGGTGCGCGGGCGCGAGGACCAGGATCGCGATGCCGTGCTCGACGGGTCGGGCGCGCGCCTCGCGCTGCCCAGCGGACGGGCCGAGGCGGAGCTGACCGCCGACCTCGCGACGTGGCGGAGGATCGCCGACGATCTGCGCGCCGGCATGCTCGCGTTCCGCCGCGGGAAGCTGCGCGTGCGCCACGACCTGCACCTCGGCGTCGGCTTCCTCGCCGCGACGAGCGGGTCGCAGGAGCCCGAGCGGCTGCAGGCGCGGCTGGTCAAGACGCCGTTGGGGCGGCGGATCTCGCTCTTCGAGGCCGGGCCGCTGGACGGGGCGCCCGTCGTCTGCCTCCACGGGCTCGGGGCGACGAAGGCGTCGTTCTTGTCGACGCTCAGCGCGATGGCGGACCCCGGCGCGCCGGCCGGCGGCTTCCGCGTGCGGGCGATCGACCTGCCGGGCTTCGGCGACTCGGACAAGCCGGTCGGCCCCCGGGCCCGCTACGACGCGCGGTTCTTCGCGCGCGAGGTGGTCGCGCTGCTCGACGCGCTCGAGGTCGACCGCGCGCACCTCGTCGGCAACTCGATGGGCGGGCGCGCGGCGCTCGAGGTCGGGCTCACGTTCCCCGACCGGGTGCGCCGGCTCGGGTTGCTGGCGCCGTCGATGGCGTGGCGGCGCCGGCGGCCGTGGGCGCCGCTGCTGCGCCTGGTCCGGCCGGAGCTCGGGTTCGTGCAGCCCGCGCCACGGGCGGTGGTCGAGCGGATCGTCGCGCGGGTCGTCCCCGAGTCCGGCGACGGCTTCGTCGAGGCCGGCGTCGACGAGTTCCTGCGGGCGTACCTGACGCGCGGCGGCCGGGCCGCCTTCTACACCGCGGCGCGCGCGATCTACCTCGAGGAGCCCTACGGCGAGGACGGCTTCTGGCCCCGCCTGAAGGACCTGCAGCCGCCGTCGCTGTTCGTGTGGGGCACGCAGGACACGCTCGTGCCGATCGGCTTCGCGCGCCACGTGACCGAGGCGCTGCCGGTCGCCGAGCACCTCGAGCTCGACTGCGGGCACGTCCCGCAGATGGAGCGCCCGGACCAGACGCACCGGGCGCTGGCGAAGTTCTTCCGCGCCGACGCCTAGGCGGTCGCGCCGGCGGCCTGCGGCACGGCGGACGGCAGCCGCCAGTCGACCGGCGCGCCGCCCTGCTTGACCAGGAGGTCGTTGGCCCGGCTGAACGGCCGGGAGCCGAAGAAGCCGTTCTTGGCCGACAGCGGGCTCGGGTGCGCGGACTCGATCGCCGGGACGTCGCCCAGCAGCGGCTTGAGGTTGCGCGCGTTGCGGCCCCACAGGATCGCCACGAGCGGACCGCCGCGGCCCGCGAGCGCGCGGATCGCCTGCTCGGTCACCGCCTCCCAGCCCTTGCCCTGGTGGGAGTTCGGGCGGCCGGCGCCCACGGTCAGCGCGCGGTTGAGCAGCAGGACGCCCTGGTCGGCCCACGGCGTCAGGTCGCCGTTGGCGGGCGGCGGGGCGCCGACGTCCTCCTGCAGCTCCTTGAAGATGTTGATCAGGGACTTCGGAAGCGGTCGCGTGTCGGGCGCGACCGAGAAGGAGAGTCCCACCGCGTGGCCCGGCGTCGGGTAGGGGTCCTGGCCGACGATGAGGACCTTCACGTCGGCGAGCGGCCGCTGGAACGCCCGCAGCACGTGCTCGCCCGCTGGGAGGAACCTCCGCCCCGCGGCGACCTCCTCGCGCAGGAACTCGCCCATCCGCGCGACCTGATCCTCGACCGGGGCGAGCGCCTGCGCCCACCCCCGGTCGATCAGCTCGCGCAGCGGCTTCGCGGCGGCCATGGGCGGGAGCATCTCACCCGCGCCCGACGGGTCTCGCGCGCGAGGTGTGACCGTTCGAACATCCCCCAGGTGCTCCGAGGGACACACCTCGGGGCACTAGGCCCGCAGCGAGCGCCCGGGCGCGTCGGTCTGCGCCGTGCGGAAGCGGTCGGCGTCGGCGGGCGGGTCCCACGCGGGCTTGAGGGACGCCGGCAGCTCCGCGGCGATCCGCTTGAGCAGCGCGTCGTCCTCCACCACGATCGCCACCGCGCGCATCGTGCCCTGCAGCACGTCGAGCCCCGCGGCGTCGTCGACGTTCAGCCGCTGCGCCAGCGCCTGCGCCATCGCCCGGTCGTCGGTCCGCGGCGCCGCACCCGAGGACGCCGTGCGCGTGACGCCGTCGAACGGCGACGGCAGCTGCGCGGCCAGCTCGTCGGCCGCACCACCCAACCGCTCCCCCAGCACCGCGAGCCCCGCCCGCAGGGCCTCCTCCGGGTCCTGCGCGCCCGAGCTCTCCCGCATCGCGTCGATGAACTGCTGTGCGTCGGCCATGCCGCGACCGGCTACCCGCCGCTACACTCCCGATCCCCCGCCGGAGTAGCTCAGTCGGTTAGAGCAGCGGAATCATAATCCGCGTGTCGGGGGTTCGAGTCCCTCCTCCGGCATCACGAAGTGGCCGCAAGAAAGGCCACTCCGTCGAGTCACCGACCCGTAGCCGGACGCAACTTGGCGGCGGGCGCTCAAGGCGAACCCCGTGTTCCTACCGGAGGGCAAGCGCGGTGCGTCCCGTACGCGCGGTTGGCACCACCTGCACGACGCCTCGTCCGGTGATCAGGAGGCCTCGTCTGCTAGCTGTGCCCTCACGATCCCGGCGCGCACGTCGATGGAGCCGAAGCTGCCCACGACCACGTAGCGGTGGTCGGCCCACTCGAAGGAATCGAAAGTTCCATAGTCCTTCTCCCCGCGCGCGTCGACGGCGGGCGGGAGACCCTGCTCCGCCCAAGTGAGGTGGGTGACTTGAAGGAAGCTGAGGCAGCCTCGCCGGTAGTCATGCTGCTCCCCGGAGCGAGGACCGCGGTATGCGCCATGTTCCGGTGTCAGCACGAAGTCCGTTCGGAAGTCGAGCTGACCCGGGGTCGCGTGGATGTCCAGGACGTAAGAGTCCTCGAGCAGGAAGCCAGCGAGATCGGCTATGGCGGTGTAGGGCTTCAAGGCAGATCCCATTCGACGGGTGTGTGGTTGCCGGGGCTCCGACGAGTTACCGGGTTGCCCCAGGTGTCGACCCGGGTCCCACCAGCGTCACGAATAGCGATGTCAGGCCGCTCGCTACCAGGAGTGCGCTCGCTACCACGCTTGATCACGAGCCGGTCGACGCCGTTGGCGTCGCGGAACTTCAGGGGACCGGCACCGCTCTGGACGCGCTGCCAGCCTTGCGCATCCGCAAACCTAGCCCACTCAGTGACCTTGGCCGTACGACCGGCGAAGACCTGGCGCATTGCGAAATCTGCGTCGTATCGTGCGATCGCCGCTCCGCCCCTGGCGGCGGTGGTCCCCCGACCGGGGAGCACACGCCGAACCACGGTCGCCGCGCGTCCGACTGTCGACTTGAGCGCGCCACAGAAGAACCCGCATGGCAAAGCCGACGTACCGACCACCTCAGGAGTGATGCCGATGGACTTAAGCGCTCGCGACCACCCCGGCTCATCGGCATCAGCCGACCCGGTCAGCGTCTGAAACACGCTGGCCAGATTCTCGGTCTCGCGAGTGGTCAGGTCGTGCTTGCGGCGGTAGGCGTTGAGGAACCTGTTTGCTTCCTCGGCTAGCAGTTGGCGCCTCGGCGGCTGATGGCCGCCGGCGATTTGGGCGTTCTCCTGGGCGATGCTCCTCTCAGCGTTGGCGCGCGATGTGTTGATGTGCTTGATCGACCGGCGACGAGTCTGTCGCTCGTCGGCGCTCGGCTTGCGGCCCAGCGGCGTGCTTGGGCCATCGCCGGAGGGCCCGCCGTTCTTGTGGCCGTCGAGTTCCACCCGAGTCGTCGGGTTGCCGCCGGCAAAGCCGTAGCGGTTGTTCAGCGACGGATCTACCTGCAGGCCTTGGTCGGCCGTCGGCGACTCGAAGCGGTCCTGGGTCAGGAATCGCCCGAGCAGCGGTCGGTACGACCGCGCCTGCATGTCGTAGGTGTCGGTGTCCTCGTCCAGGTAATGGCCCTGGAAGCGGAACGGGTTGCCCTTGGCCTCGGCGCTCAGGTTGGTCGTGTCGAACCCTTCGCCGAACGGGTCCATCGCGTAGCGGTCGCTGCGGAGATCGACGCCGCCGACTTCGGGCCACTCGAACTCGCCGAAGGCCCGATCGACGTCGATGCCGACGGCCGTGTCGTCTTCAGTGGCCACCGCAACTGGAGCGACGGCGCCGTTGTCCTGCTGCAGGCCTCGGTCAGCGATCCCACCGCCCGACCCATCCCTGTACGCCCCGGAGGGCGGTTCGCCATCGTCGGCGACGCCGTGGCGATGACCACCGCCGGGCAGCGACTCCTGCTCGGCTTGGATGGCCAGCCCCGGATGTGGCTGGGTGAACCGGGCGTCTTCGAGACGCGCCTCGACGGCTACAAGGTCCGCCTCCACGACAGCCCGAACATCGATGTCGAGGGCGACCGCATGGCGCTTGTGCACAACGGGGAGGTCAAGATCTCCGCCTTCCCCCCACCACCGCCCGCCCCGACGCCTCAGGTGACGACCACCGCGACGCGCGCCGTCAAGCAGCTCGCCGGGACGCTGCCCAACAGCATCGTCCCCGTCGGCCGCGTCGAGGTCGCCGTCGTCCGTGGGCCCTCCACGCCGCGCACCAGGACGAGCACCTGCACGCAGCTCGCCCGCAACGGCAAGTTCCTCGCCGCCCGACGCGCGAGCGGAACCTGCCAGCCCAGCCGGTTCTTCCTCGCCAAGGGGACCACGACCTGGAAGGTCAAGCTCCCCCGACGGCTCCCCGCTGGGCGCTACGCCATCTTCACGCGCGTGACGGACGTCAACGGGCGCGCTCGCACCTCGAGCGGGGACGAGGCCGACACGATGCGCGTCGCCCGCTGACGGACAGCCAACGAGCGCTGCCGCGACCCGGCGGTCACTCCAGCCGGAAGCCGATCTTCATCGTCACCTGGACGTGCTCGACCTTCTGCTCCTCGATGTGGCCGCGGATCTGGGTCACCTCGAACCAGTCCAGGTTGCGCACGGACTCGGAGGCCTTGGCGATGGCGCCGCTGATGGCGTCGTCGATGGACGACGGCGACGTGCCGGTGACCTCGATGGACTTGTAGACGTTGTCGGCCATGGGTCGGGGTCTTCCCCGGCGACCGGCGCGGCGACGCGCCGGGTCGGCGGTCGGCCCGGTGCTACCGTCGATGGTCCGGTCGCCCTGAGCGGCGCCCGGCCGGACGAGACGCGCCGTACCCGGTCATGTCAGACGACGCGCTCCTGTCACCGACATCCGGAGATCGTCATGACCTGGCTCGCGTTGTTCGCCGCAGGCGCCCTCGAGGTCGTCTGGGCGCTCGCCCTCAAGAAGTCCCACGGCCTGACCGCGCCGGCCCCGACCGCCGTCTTCGTCGTCGCGGCGATCGGCAGCGTCGTCCTGCTCTCGCTGGCCCTGCGCTCCCTGCCCGTCGGCACGGCCTACGCGATCTGGACCGGCACCGGCGCGGTCGGCACCGCGCTCGTGGCGATGGCGCTGCTCGGCGAGCCGGCGACGCCGTCGCGCTTCGCGGCGATCGGGCTCATCGGCGTCGGCATCGTCTGGCTCGCGCTCGTGACCGAGCACGGAGCCGCGGCCTAGGGCGCCCGGTACGTCACGCCCGCGGGCGCCAGCGCGTCGAGGAAGCTGCGCGGGTCGAACGCCTCGCTGGGCGCGGCGCCGCCGGCCTTCTTGGCCTCCCCGCGCGCGAGGCGGGTCGCCGCCTCGACGGTGATCGTGCCGGTGACGCCGTAGACGTCGGGACCGCTGACCGTCGCGCGACGGCCGGCCGGGCGGGCCTCGGCGGTCACGGTCCAGCGCACGCTCGCGCGGCTCTCCTCGCTCGGGCCCTCCGGGAGCCGGTCGATGGCCTTGTCGAGCAGCGCACGCAGCCGCTTGGAGCGGAAGGCCAGGGCCATGGGCGCGGAGAGCAGCGGCGTCGCGCGCTCGAGGGCGGGATGCGGCGCGACGGTCGCGCTCGTCAGCAGCGTCGTGACGGTCCTGGCGCTCGTGTGGCGGGGGACCGTGACCGCTTCGCCGCTGGGGTAGCGCGACATGCGCCGCCGGCCGATGGGCGCGTCGAAGTCGAAGGTCAGGCCGAGCGGCTGGCGCCAGTCGCCCTCCCCTAGCATCAGCAGCGCGCTGCGCGTCGTCCCCCGGGTCGCGCGGAACGCCTCGACGGCGTAGGCGACGACGAGCTCGTCGAGGCGCTCCTGGCCCTCGGCGGCAAGGTGCGCGATGAGGTCGCCTGGGAGGTAGTCGAAGCCGATGCCCGGCACGAGCGTCACGCCCTGGGCCTCCGCTCGCGGCCCGTGGCGCTCGAGGACGAGCTGGATGAACGGCGTCTCGCCCGTCGTGTCGACGTAGTGGCAGCCCGCGTCGATCGCCGCCTCGACCACGGGCTCGCCGACCTCGAGGAACGGCCCTGCGCAGGAGATGACCGCGGCGCACCCCTCGAAGGCGGCGCGCAGGGCCGCCGGGTCCGTGTTCGCGGCGGCCCGCGCCTCGAAGCCGTGCTGCGCGGCGAGCGGCTCGAGGTTCGCCGCACTGCGCCCGCACAGCACCGCGGGCACGCCGCGCCGGGCGAGCTCGGCGGCGACGAGCTTGCCGGTGAAGCCGGTGGCGCCGTAGACGGCGATGGGTCCCTGGGAGGCGATCATGACGGGGGCGTCAACCTACTGGGCGAGCTGGCGTGCGGGCGATCGCGGCGGCGGGTACGCCAGAGGCGATGGGCAAGCAGACCACGAAGAAGCTCGCGAGGGACCTCCACCGCCGCGGGCTGCGCACGAAGACGGCCAAGCGCGCCGCGAAGGCGCTGACGGTCGCGCGCACGACGCGCGAGCCGACCGACGAGGCGCGCGTGCTCGCCGCGCAGCTGCGGGCGCTGGCCGACGAGCTCGAGCACTCGACCGTCGGGGTCGTCGGCGAGCACGCCGAGCCCCAGCGCTCCGCGCGCGCCGCGGCCTAGCGCGGACCCCCGGAGACCAGCGCGCCACCCTCCGCGCGCAGCGCGCGCACGAGCGCCGCGAGGCCCGGCGAGCGGTCGGGCTGGGTCACGGCGAGCGCGCCGCGACGCACCGCGCCGGGGTCGTCGACGTCGAGCAGGACGATGCCGGCAGGAACGACGGGAGCCAGGACCTCCGGGACGACCGCGACGCCGAGGCCGGCCGCGACGAGGCCCAGGCGCGTCGACCACTCGCGGGTGGCGAAGGCGGTGCGCCGCGGCACGGCGGAGGCGGGCCACGCGCCGAACTGCGGGCCGGCCGCCGAGAGGTCGCCGGTGACCCACGGCTCGTCCTCGAGCTCGTCGGGCCGCACGGTCGCGCGCCGGGCCAGGCGGTGGCCTTCGGCGACCGCGACGAACATCCGCCCCTCGAGGAGGACGTCGGTCTCGAGGCCGTCGAGGTGGGGGTCCTCGAGCCCGTGGCCGGTCGCGATGACCGCGCATGCGAGGCGTCCGGCGCGCAGCCGGCGCACGAGGGCGGGCGTCCCCGCCTCCGAGAGGCTCACCTCCACACCCGGGTGCTGGGCGGCGAGCCGGGCGACCGCCCGGGGGACGAGCGCGGCCATCGCGACCGGGATGGCACCCAGCGCGAGCCGGCCCTGCACCTCGTCGCGCAGGCCGGCCAGCGCGAGCTGCGCCGCGCCGACGCGGTCGAGGATGGCCTCGGCGTGGCGCAGCAGGAGCTCGCCCGCCGGCGTGGGCCGTACGCCGCGCGGCAGGCGTTCGAACAGCGGCGCTCCGACCGCCTGCTCGACCGTCGCGACCTGCCGCGAGACCGCGGACTGCGTGTAGTCCAGCGCGTCGGCCGCCGCGCTGAACGACCCGGACGACGCGACCTGGCGCACGACGCGCAGGCCGGTGAGCGACAGCTCGGGCAGCGGTTCGGCAGCCATGCGCTACAAGCATGGCATCCGTGCGAAGTCCTCGTCGACAGCATGCCGTCCCGGACCTACCGTGGACCTCATGCAGACGAAGACGTGGTTCATCACCGGCGCGTCCCGCGGCCTCGGCCGCCTGTGGACCGAGGCGGCGCTCGAGCGCGGCGACCAGGTCGCGGCCACGGCCCGCGACGCCGCCGCCCTCCAGCCCCTCGCCGAGCGCTTCGGCGGGCGGGTCCTCCCCCTCACCCTCGACGTCACCGACCGCGACGCCGCGTTCGCCGCGGTGCAGCAGGCCGTCGCCCGCTTCGGCCGCCTCGACGTCGTCCTCAACAACGCCGGCTTCGGCCACATCGGCATGGTCGAGGAGCTGCAGCCGGAGGAGGTCCGCGCGCAGCTCGAGACGAACCTGCTCGGGACGCTCTGGGTCACCCAGGCCGCCCTGCCGACCATGCGCGAACAGGGCCACGGCCACCTCGTGCAGGTCACCAGCGAGGGCGGCGTGCGCGCCTTCCCGGAGTTCGGCGCCTACCACGCGTCGAAGTGGGCGGTCGAGGGCCTGAGCGCGTCGCTGGCCCAGGAGGTCGCGGCGTTCGGCATCAAGGTCACCTGCCTGGAGCCCGGCCCCTACGCGACCGGCTTCGCCGAGAGCGCGCACCTGAGCCCGCGCATGGCGCAGTACGACGGCGTCCGCGAGGCGCTGGCCTTCGAGTGGGACCTCGGCGACCCCACGAACACCGCCGACGCGCTGCTGCAGGTCGTCGACAGCGAGGACCCGCCGCGCCAGGTCCTCCTGGGCCGCTCGTTCGAGGCCATCGAGCGCCAGCACCAGGAGCGCCTGGACACCTGGCGCGCGTGGCAGCCGGTGGCGCTGGCGGCGGCCTAGGGGCTGCCGTGGGTCGGTGGGTGCCGACGGAGCCAGCGGTGGTGGCGTCCCGCCCGGGGCCATCGGAGCCGACCGACCGCGACCCTGCTCTCCGGCGCGATAGCGCGCCTCAGGACAGGGTCACGGTCCGCCGGCGCCCCTCCCGCCGGCCAAGGCGGCCGACGTCGCGCCGCTGATCGTGGAGGCCTACGGGCTGACCGAGCGCGAGCTCGACGTCACGCGCGCCATCGCCCGCGGCCTCGGGACCGGCGAGGTCGCGGCGCAGCTCGGCGTCTCGCCCCACACCGTGCGCGACCACGTGAAGTCCGTCTTCGAGAAGGTCGGCGTGTGCAGCCGCGGCGAGCTCGTCGCGAAGGTCTTCGCCGAGCACTACGCGCCGATCGCCCACTAGGGCTGCGCCGTCCGCGGCCGGGGCTACCTTGCCGCGGTGCGCGACTTCTTCCGCCAGCAGCCGTCGGCCACGCTCCTGGCCGCCCAGCTGGCCGGGATCCTGCTCTACCCGTTCATGAAGGACAACGACGCCGGGCGGGCGCTGTTCAGCCTGTTCGGGATCCTCATCCTCGGGCTCGTCATCCGGATCGTGCGCAGCAAGCCCGGCGTCACGCACGTCGCGCTGGTGGTGGGCACGCCCGCCGCGGTCCTGCTGCTCATCCAGGCGGCGACGCGCAGCTCCGAGCTGCTCCCCTACTCCTCGGCGCTCGAGGCGATCCTCTACTTCTACGTCGCGGGGCTGCTCATCGCGCACCTGGTCGGCGACCCGCACGTGACGCGCGACGACCTGTTCGGGATCGGCGCGACCTTCACCCTGCTGGCGTGGGCGTTCGCCTACGCGTTCGTCGTCTGCCAGGCGATCGAGCCCGGGAGCTTCATCGCCGCGACCGAGGGCGAGCACCGCACGTGGATCGAGCTGCTGTTCCTCAGCGTCACGACGCTCACGAGCACCGGGTTGAGCGACGTCGTCCCGGTGCAGCCGTTCGCCCGCGGGCTCGTGATGGTCGAGCAGCTCGCGGGCGTCGGCTTCGTCGCGGTGCTCGTGTCGCGGCTCGTCGCGCTGACCGTGGTCGCGCGCGAGCACGAGCACCACGGGCGCTAGCGCCGGCGCAGGACCAGCGCCGCCGACCGCGCCCGCAGGACGGTCCGGCCCCGCGTGGCGGTGACGTGCGCCCGCACACGCCCGCGTCCGCGGGGACGCACGCGGACCGTCGCCCGGAACGCACCCACCTTCGCCGTCACCGTCCGCCGGCCGATCGTGCGGGTGCCCTGCCGGACGGCGATGCGCACGCGGAAGCCCGTCGGCGCGGTGCCGTGGACGACGACCCTCCGCGTCGAGCGCCGGGAGAGCCGGACGACGAGCCGCGGCGTCGCGGCGCGCTTGGGCCTGGCCGAGGTGGCGGCCGCGGCGGGCGGCGGCGTCTGCGCCGGCGGGACCGGGAAGGCCGCGTCGGTCGCGGCGGCGAGCGTCTCGCCGTCCACGGTGAACGGCGCCCGCTCGCGGTAGGCCTTCAGCCGCTCGGCCGGCTCGCCCGGCAGCGCGGCCTCGCGCGTGTGGCGGAGGAACGGCAGGCGCAGGGTCGCGCCCCTGACGCGGACGGTCTGCAGCGTCGGCACGTGCAGCCACCAGTCCATGTTCGAGCCGGTGACGAGGACGCCGATCCGGTGCCCGGCGGGGAGCTTCCAGTCGTTGCCGTACAGGGCGAGGTCGTGGCGGCCGCTGCGGTCGATCCGCCGGGCGTTGCGCGACACGAGCGTCGCGCTGCCCGCCGGGTCGACGTCGTAGAGGTCGACGACGAGGTTGGCGAACGGCCGGGAGACCGCGACGTCGGCGCTGAAGCGCGGGACGCCCGCGAGGTGCGCCGCGTGGGGCAGCGGCGGGCTGACCGTCCAGACGCCCCGACCCCGACCCGCCAGCAGCCCCTGCGCGGCGACCTCGGACGTGCCGGCGTTCATCGCGTCGTCGACGTAGCTGCCGTCGCGCAGCGGCGCGACGACGTCCGTGGCGTCAGCGGGCGGCCACGCCGGCTCGGCGCGCCAGCCGCCGTCGCTGGACTGGACGACGACCGGCGGGTCGCGGTCGACCGGCGCGTCGACCAGCGGCACGTCGCGCACGTGGTGGTCGAAGAAGCGCATGACCTCGTCGAACCAGCCCTGACGGCCCATCTTGAGCTTGCCCTCCGCGTCGACGTCGTTGCCCCGGACGTGGTCCCACATCCCGAACCACGCGCGCTTGGGGCCGCCGTAGGCGCTGAAGAAGTCGAAGCTGCCGTCCGGCTTCGTGTTGTTCTCGAGGAAGCCCTGGGTCAGCAGCAGCGGGACCTTCGCGGCGGGCGCGCGGCGAATGAGGTCGCGGGCCTTCCAGAACGGCGCGTCGTGGACGTCGCTCTGCTGGGCGAGGTAGTCGCCGGGGTAGCAGGCGACGCTGCCGGCGTTGTTGAGCAGGACCTGCGACGAGTCCTGCAGGGCGAAGCCGGTGGCGTCGATGGCGATGTACAGCGCGGGCGTCAGCAGCGAGTTGGTGTAGCGGACGCCGTCGGCGTAGAGGTAGCGGTACAGGTCGTAGACCGGCTCCTGGGAGACGACCGCCGCGAGGCCCTTCGGGTTCGAGACGCCGCCGATGAGCCCCGTGACGCCGTCGTAGCTCTTGCCGTACATGCCGACCTTGCCGGTCGACCACGGCTGGGACGCCGCCCACTCGACCGCGGCCTTGACGTCGGCCTGCTCCCCCGGCCCGCCCCAGTCCAGGCAGCCGTTCGAGCCGCCGAAGCCGCGCAGGTCGACCATGAGGAACGCGTAGCCGCGCTCCATGAGCTTCGCGCCCTCGACGACGTCGCGGAAGCGGTCCGACGGGCCCGGGGTGCCCAGCGGGTCGTAGCTCGTGCCCTCGACCGGTCCGGCCGGCCCCGTCTGGCCGGCATGGCCGAAGTACGGGCCGATGGACACGATGACCGGGGTCCTGGCGTCCTTGGGCAGGCCCTTGGGGCGCAGCAGGTCGTAGTGCAGCGTCGTGCCGTCGGCCTGGCGGATGAAGCCCTGCGTCCAGGTCGCCCCGGGCGGCGTCGAGAAGCCGGCGTGGGCGGCCGCCGGCACGCTCGCCAGCCCCGCGAGGACGAGGCCGATGCAGCACACCAGACGCCGGAGCATCGGCACATGATGGCGGCCGGCGGGCCGCCCGGCCTCACTCCTGCCCCGGCTGCTGCTTGGCCCGGCTGGGCTGCACGCGCATGGGCTCGCCCGGCATCTTGGGGTACTCGGGCGGATAGGGCATGTCGGTCAGGCCCTCGGCCTCGTCGCGCTCGTACAGCTCCAGCAGCCGTTCCAGCGAGTGGGCGACGTCGTCGATGGCGGCGTGGCGGTCGCCGACCTGCGCGAAGCGCGCGGGCATCGACGCGACGGTGAAGTCCTCGGGCGCGACGTCGTCGAGCTCGTCCCAGGCGAACGGTCCCGACACCGGCGCCCCGGGCTTCGGGCGGATGGAGTACGCCGAGGCGATCGTGCGGTCGCGCGCGTTCTGGTTGTAGTCGACGAAGATCCGCTCGCCGCGCTCCTCCTTCCACCACTTCGTCGTGACCTTGCCGGGCGCGCGGCGCTCGAGCTCGCGGCCGAAGGCGATGGCGGCGTGGCGGACGTCGGTGAAGGTCCAGCGCGGCTCGATGCGCACGTAGATGTGGATCCCGCGCCCGCCGGAGGTCTTCGGGAAGCCCACCATGCCGAGGTCGTCGAGCAGGCCCTTGGCCTCGTGGGCCATCGCCACGGCGTCCTTGAAGTCGGTCCCGGGCTGCGGGTCGAGGTCGATGCGCAGCTCGTCGGGGTGCTCGACGTCGCCCTTGCGCACGGGCCACGGGTGGAAGGTGATCGTCCCCATGTGGGCGCACCAGGCGACGACCGCCAGCTCGGTCGGGCAGATCTCGTCGGCGTGGCGGCCGGAGGGGAACTGGATGCGCGCCGTCTCGACGTACTCGGGGGCGCCCCGCGGGATGCGCTTCTGGTAGAAGGCGTCGTGGCCCCGGGGGTCCTCGCGCGTCGCGAGCACCATGCCGGGATGGACGCCCTTGGGCCAGCGCTCGAGCGTCGTCGGGCGGTTGCGCAGGGCGCGCAGGATGCCGTCGCCGACGGCGATGTAGTACTCGGCGACCTGCAGCTTGGTGACCTCGGGCGTGCGGTCGGTCGCGGGGAAGATCACGCGGCTCGGGCTGCTGACGCGCACCTCGCGCCCGCCCGCCTCGACCATCGCCTCCTCGGCCTTCGCCATGGCGTGCAGCATCGCGGACGGCGGGGTCGCGGCGTGCAGGAGCGCTGTCGCCGCCGCCCGTCGCGGACGGTGTCAAGTGGCGGACACCCGCTGCCGATACGACATCCGTCCAGTGGCGCAAGGGCCACTGCCTCTGACCGGGAGTCCGTCTCGTGCCCCATCTCCGGATGGACGGCGTCCGCCGTCCTGCGACCACGCCTGCCCGCTTCGCCGCCCGCCGTCCCCGCCTGGCGCTGCTGGCCTGGCTGCTCGTGGCCGGCGTCCTCGCGCTCGTCGGGCGCGACGTCGGCTCGGCCCTGCACGGCACGAGCGTCCGGATCGGCGGATCGGAGTCCGCGAAGGCCCGCTCGCTGGCGGCGTCGACGTTCCAGGACGAGGCGACCGTCCCGGTCCTGCTGCAGGGTCCGGCGAAGGCCGTGGACGCGCAGGGCCGCGCGCTGGTCGCCCGGCTGAGCCGTGAGCGCGGCGTGCTCGTCATGTCGCCGTGGAGCGCCGGTGCCGCGGCCTCCACCCCGCTGCGCCCGGAGCCCGGGACGGTGCTCGTGATCGCCTCGGTGACCGGGTCGGCCGACGCGGTGCGCACGCGCGCCCGCGAGGTCGAGGACCTGGCCCGCAGGGCGGTCCACGGTCCCGTCCAGGCCCACGTCACCGGCCTGGACGCCGTGAGCCGCGACGGCGTGCGCAGCTCCCTGCGCGCGGTCCACCGCGCCGAGCTGATCGCGCTCCCGGTCCTCCTGCTCGTCCTGCTGCTCGTCTTCCGCGCGCCGCTGGCCGCCCTGCTGCCCGTCGCGTTCGGCGCGACGACGATCCTGGCCTCCACCGGCGTGCTGCGGCTGCTGGCCGGCGTCCTCGAGCTCGACGCGTTCGCGACGTCGATCGCGACGATGATGGGCCTCGCCCTCGCCGTCGACTACGCGCTGCTGGTCGTCTCGCGCACCCGCGAGGAACGCGCGGGGCTGGCGCCGGGCGACGACCCGGCCCTCGCCGTCCACCGCGCGGCCGCGCCCACGTCGCGGACGATCGTCGTCGCGGGCGCCGCGATCGTCGTCGCCATGGCGGCGGCGGCCGCGCTGGCCCCCGGTGCGTCGGTCCTGTCGGCCGCCGTGGGCGTGAGCGCCGTGGCCGCGCTGAGCGCGCTCGGCGCCGCCCTGGTGATGCCCGCGGCGCTCGTCCTGCTCGGGGACCGGCTCGACCTCGGCCGCCGCCGCGTCCCGGCGCGCGAGCCGCGTGCCGGGCGGGTGCCGGGCCGCGGGGCCGCCGCCGTCGTCGCGCTGGCGCTCCTGGCGCTGTCCGTGCCCGCCTTCGGCCTCGACACCGCCGCCCCGGGGGCGGGCGCGCTGCCCGACGACAGCCGCGTGCGCGCCGACACCGCCGCGGTGACCGAGGCCCTCGGAGCCGGCTGGTCCTCGCCCTTCGAGCTCGTCGCCGTCGCGCGGACCGAGACGATGACGACGCCCAAGCGCCTCGCCGCGCTGCAGCGCCTGCAACGCCGGCTCGAGCGCGACCCGGAGGTCGCCGCGGTGCTCGGCCCGGGCACCATCGCGCCCCAGGCACGCCGGCTGCGGCGCGCGGGCCAGGCCGCCGTCGACGGCCAGCGCAAGCTCACGCGCAGCCTCCAGGGCCGCACCCGCAAGCTCGCCGACGTCGACCGTGGCGTGAGCACCGCGGCCAGCGGCGCCGCCGCGCTCCAGGGCGCCCTGAGCTCCGCCGGCAGCGCGGCGGGCTCGCTGGACAGCGGCTCGCGCAAGGTCGCGGGCGGCGTGGGACAGCTGCGCGGCGGCATCGACGGGACCGCCGCGGGCGCCCGCCGTCTCGCGCGACGGCTCTCGGACGCCGGCAGCGGGTCCAAGGACCTCGCCTCGGGCGCCGGCCGGGCCGCCACGAGCGCCGGCAGGCTGCGCGACGGCCTGCAGGCGCTGCGCACCGCGCTGACCTCCGTGCGCGCGGCCGGCAGCGAGCTCGAGGCGCGCCTGCGCCGCCGGCGCGACGCGGTCGTCGCCGTGCGCGACAAGGCGCGGGCCCAGGACCAGCACATCGCCACCGCGGTCGACGAGCTCGAGCGCGCGCTGCCGACCTCGGGGGTGGCGGCACTGCGCTCGCGGGTGGCGCTCAGGAAGGTCCGCGACGCGCTGGCCCAGGCCGACGCGCCGGGCGAGCTGTCGGCCTCGGTCGACGCGCTGGACCGCGACGCGCGCTACGCCGGCGTCCTGTCGGCGGCGGTCCCGGGCGCCGAGGTCAACCGGCTGGCCACGGGCGCCGCGCGGGTGGTCGCCGGGCTGGGGTCCCTCAAGGGCGAAGTGTCGGCCCTCGGTGGCGCCGTCAGCGCGCTGGCGGGCGGCAGCGGCGAGCTCGTCGAGGCGCTCCAGCGGCTGGGCAGCGGCGCCGAGGACCTCGGCGCGGGCGTCGAGCGCCTGCGCGACGGCGCGGCGGTCCTGCGCACGGGCGTCGGCGACGGCGCGCGCACCGCGGGGTCGCTGAGCCGCGGCCTGGACGCGGCGCGCAGCGCGGCCAGCGGGCTGGGCGGGGACGCCGCACCGTCGGGCGGCGGCGCGCGGGCGACCCCCGGCGACGCGGCCAAGCCGAGCTTCTTCGAATCCGGCTACTTCCTGCTGGCGGCCCTGCAGAGCGAGGGCAAGAGCCCGTACGGCGTCGACGTCGCCCGCGGTGGTCGCGGCGCGCGGATCCTCGTCGTCCCCCGCCACAGCCCGGACGACCCGCGGACGATCGCCCTCTACGACCGCCTGCGCGGGACGGCCGCCGGCCTGCGGTCCTCGATCGGCGCCGACGCCGCGGTCGGCGGCCCGGCGGCCCTGCTGCTCGACTACGACCAGCGTGCCGATGCGCGCCTGCCCGTGCTGGTCGTGGCGCTCGCGCTGCTCACGGCGGTCCTGCTCGGCGTGCTGCTGCGCTCGGTCGTGGTCCCGCTGATCGGGATCGCGCTGAACCTCCTGACCGTCGGCGCGTCGCTCGGCCTCCTCCAGCTCCTGTTCGCCGGCGACGACCCGCTGCTCGGCGGCCCGGGGCACCTCGACGCGGTCGCGGTCACCGCCGTCTTCGGGATCATCTTCGCGCTGTCGATCGACTACCAGGTCTTCATCGTCGCCCGCGTGCGCGAGGAGTTCCTGCGCACGGGCGACGCGTCCCGGGCGGTCGCCGTCGGCCTGGCCCGCACGCGCGCCGTGGTCACCGGTGCGGCGCTCAGCATGCTCGGCGTCTTCCTCGCCCTCGGGCTCGCCGACATCGCGACGCTGCGCCAGTTCGGCGTCGGCCTCGCGATCGCGGTGGCGCTCGACGCGACGGTCGTGCGGCTGGTCCTCCTGCCGGTCTGCCTGCGCGCCGCCGGTCGCTGGGCCTGGTGGCTGCCGGGCCGTCCGCACGTGGCGGGCCCGCAGGACGGGACCCTGCGGGCGCAGCCGGCGTCGGCGGGCTAGCGCCCCTCAGAGCAGCGTCGGCGCGCGGTCGCGCGCGCCGACGGCGACCGCCGCGACCTCGTCGCGCGCGAAGCGCCAGGCCGTCGCGGTCTCCCATCCCTCGAGGACCGCGCGCTCGCCGGGACGGTCGATGTCGTCGAGCACGACCGTCGCGCCGTGCGCGAGGCGGTCGTCGAGCGTCGTCAGCGCGGGCGCGCGACGGTGCTCGTCGCCCGGCAGGTAGGCGGGCGGCCCGTCGACCAGGAGCAGGTCGATGGCCATCGGCAGGTCGTCGAGCGCCGCCTCGGCGTACCACGGCGGGTCGCCGTCGAGCGGCGCGTGGACCACGCGCGCCCGGTCCTGGAGCGCCTCACGGCGCAGGAGGTCGTGCACCCGCTGCGCCCAGCCCTCGTCGTGCTCGAGGGCGACGAGCTGCCCCGCCTCGCGCTGGCGCAGGAGCCGCGCGAGGACGACGGTGCTCATCCCGCTGCCGCACTCGACCACCGCCCGGCGGTCGCCGAGCACGACCTCGTTGCACGCCCGCACCAGGGCGGCCGGCCGCAGGGCGCCCGAGCTCCAGGGCAGGTACGGGCCGGCGTCGAGCAGCGGGCGCAGGACCTGCCACGCCTCGAGGTCCGCCGGGTGGTGCGGGACGACGCGCGGGCTGGGCACCGGCGCGAGCCTAGGCGGCGTCGGGGGCGGCGTCGTGAACGGCTTGCGCGAGACTGCCGCGCATGGACGACGCGGTGCGCGCCGTGCGGGACGACCTCGGGGCGCGGGACTGGGACGGCCTGCGCCTGCGGCTGCACCCCTACCTGCACTGGCAGCTGCCCGACGGCCGCGTCCTGCGCGGGCGCACGAACGTGCTGGCCGAGCTCGCGAAGCGCCCGGAGGCGGGCGAGCCGGCGCGGGTCGAGCTGCGCGACGGGCAGGTCTACCGCTGGATGCTCGACGGCTCCTGAGCGATGGCGTCGCCCGGCAGGACCCAGGCGACGACGGCGGCGAGGAGGCAGAGCCCGCCGCCGATCGCGAAGGTCTTGGCGTAGGCGTCCGGGGTCGGCACGTCGGCCCCGCCGTCGAAGGCACGCAGGAGCGTGATGGCGAGGCCTGAGCCGATCGAGAACCCGACGTAGCGGGTCACCTGGTAGAAGCTCATCGCGCTGGACGTCTCGTGGTGCGGGACGTGGTGGACGACGAGTCCCGGCATCGCCGCGAAGGTCAGGCCGAGGCCCGCACCGACGATGCCCATCGTCACGAAGGCCTGCCACAGGTGGTCGCCCGTCGCGGCGAAGAAGACCATGGCGACGGCGATGGCGGTCGCGCCGGCCGGGATCGTCCCGCGCTCGCCGACGACGCCGCGGACGGCGGGCAGCAGGCGGCTCGACGCCGTCGACATGACCGAGAGCGGGACGAGCGTGAGGCCCGCGACGAAGATCGACTCGTCGAGCATCGAGGGCAGCTGCACCGCCTGGGTGATGAGCGCGATGCCGAGGTACATCGCCACGCCGAGCACCAGGCCGGTGACGTTGGCGGTGAGCACGGCGCGGTGGCGGACGAGGCGCAGCTCCACGAGCGGGTGGTCCACGCGCAGCTCGTGGGCGGTCCACCAGGCCAGCAGGGCCGCGGCGGCGGCGAGCAGGCCGAGCGTGGAGGCGCTCCCCCACCCCCAGTCCGGCGCCTTCTCCAGCGCGAGCAGCAGCGCGAGCACGCCGGCGCCGATGAGCGCGGCGCCGCGCGCGTCGAGCGGCCCGCGGGGCGTCGACGACGTGGGCGCGGGGACGAACAGCACGGCGAGGACGAGCGCCCCCGCGCTGGCGGCCGTCCCGAACCAGAAGGCCGCGGAGGCGTCGGCGTACTCGGCGATGAAGCCGGTGATCGGGTAGCCGAGGCCGACCCCGACCGCCGCGACGACGCTGAGCACCGCGATGGTCGAGGCGGCGCGCGCGGGCGGCAGGTGGTCGCGGGCGGAGGCCATCGTCAACGGCATCAGCGCGAGGCCGAGGCCCTGCAGCGCGCGGCCCGCGACCAGGACGCCGAGCGTCCCGGCCAGCGCCGCGAGCGCGCCGCCGGCCGTGACGAGCGCCAGCGCCCCGACGAGGACGGTCTTGCGGTGCGGGCCGTCCCCCAGCCGGCCGAGCAGCGGTGAGGCGACCGCGCCGACGAGGAGCGTCGCGGTCAGCGACCACTGGGTGGCGCTGAGGCTCGCGCCCAGGTCCTGCGCGATGGTCGGGATGAGCGGCGCGCCGAGCGAGCTGATGACCGACACGACGAGGCCGATCCCGACGAGCGCCGGGACGAACGCGCGCTCGTGGACCTCGGGGGCGGAGGCGACGGGCGGGTCCGAGACGGCGGCGAGCGAGCTCATCGAGCCTGATCCAGACTAGCGAACCACATAGTCGTCCTATGTTCCGGCCGGGCACCACAGCCGCCGTCCCGCGAGACTTCCCTGCGTGAGCGTGGACAGCGACGGCGCCGACGACGGCAAGGTCGGCCCCTTCAGCGCCCTCTTGGGCTTCAAGCTCGTCGAGGCGCGGCCCGAGCGGGTCGTCCTCGAGGCGACGCCCGGACCGGAGCACGCCAACGGCGGCGGGATCGTCCACGGCGGCTACCTCACGGCGCTGCTCGACTCCGCCAGCGGCTGGGCCGTCCACACGAACGTCGAGCCCGAGGTCCGCGCGCCCCACACGCACCTCAGCGTCCAGTACGTCCGTGCCGCCCTCGTCGGCCGGCCGCTGCGCTGCACCGGCACCTGCGTGCGCGCCGGCGGTCGCGTCGCCGCCGCCGAGGCCGAGGTCGTCGACCCCGAGCGCGGCGTCATCGCCCGCGCGGTGACGACGCACGCGCTGCTGCGCTGACCCGCACGCGTCGGCGGCGGCGGTGACCGGCGCCAGGCGCCGGGGCGCCGAGCGGCTCGTCAGCCGGCGGCACCGGCCACGCCCGCGCGCGCCGCGTACGCCGCGGCCTCGGCGCGGTTGCGCACGCCGAGCTTCATGAGGATCCGGGAGACGTGGTGGCCCGCGGTCTTCTCGCTGATGACGAGCCGCTCGGCGACCTGGGCGTTGGTCATGCCGAGGGCGAGGAGGTCGAGGACCTCCTGCTCGCGGCGGGTGAGCTCGCCGGCGACGCGGGCGCGCGGGGTCGTGCCGGGGGCGCCGAGGTCACGCAGGACGCCGGCCGCGGCGTCCATCGCCCGGGCGGCGCCGAGGTCGCGGAAGGTCTCGAAGGCCGAGCGCGCCTCCTCGAGGGCGAGGTCGGGCGCGGCGACCGCGGAGGACCGTGCGAGCTCGAGGCGCGCCTCGGCGGACTCGAAGGGCATCGCCAGCGCGGAGAACCCGGACAGCGCACGGCCGGCGGCATCGGCCGCCTCGTCGCCGCGTCCCAGGGCACGAGCCACGCGAGCGCGCGCCAGCGCCGCGCGGGCCCCGATCAGCCGGATGGACGTCGTCGCGGCGAGCTCCTCGAGCTCGGCCGCCGCCGCGCCGGCGCCCGCCAGGTCGCCCGCCTGCAGCAGCGCGTCGACGAGCGGCGCCAGGAGCTGGGACGCGCGGACCGCCTGCTCGCCGGCCGACCGCAGACCACGCGACAGCAGCCCCGCCGCCACCTGTGGCCGCCCCTCGGCGATGCGCAGCAGCGCCAGCGCGCGCAGCGACTCGGGATGCTCCTCCCGGCCGGACAGCAGGCGGGCCGCGTCGAGCAGCCGCCCCTGGCGCACGCGCAGCTCGGCCATCGTCGCCTGCGTGGGCACGCCGAGCTCCGGCAGCTGACGCGCGTGCGCGACGCCGGTGCGCATCGCGCTCTCGAGCTCGTCCTCCGCGGCGACCCACCGGCCCGTCGCGAGCAGGACGTTGGCGTGGTCGGTCCGGCACGCGGCCAGCAGCGGCAGGGTCCCGTGGGACACGGCGAACTCCGCGACGACCTCGTACCACTCGTTCGCGCGCTCCCACTCCCCCGCCCCGGTGCACGCGAAGAGCAGGTTGCAGTACGCCTCGGCGAGCGTGTGGACGGTGCGCATCGCGCCCGACGCGGCGGCCGCCATCGCCTCCTCGAGCAGCGTGAGGCCGTCCTCGCGACGGCCCGCGAGGACGACGGCGCGACCGAGGATGCTCAGCGCGAAGACCTCGAGGTCGCCGTCGCCGACGCGGCGGCCGATCTCCATCGCCCGCCGGGCGTGGACGACCTGCTCGCGCACATCGCCCTCCTGGCGGGCGCGCTCGGCGGCGACCCAGCCGTGACCGGCGCACGACCCGACGCCGTCGAGCGCGCGCTCGGCGCGCGCGAGCCAGCCTCGTGAGGCCGACGCGCGGCCGCCGAGCAGGTGCTGGTGGGCGACCCAGACCGCCACGCGCGCCGCGTCGTCGCAGCGCCCCTCGGCCACGAGCCCGTCGAAGGCGTGGCCGCGGCGGGCGATGGCCTCGTCGACCTCACCGAGCATCCAGAGCGCCTGGCCGAGCCCGTCGTGGGCGTCGGCGCAGTCCCCGGCGGCGAGCGCCGACTCGAAGGTCGCGCGCGCGGCGGCCCACTCCGCGCGCTCGAGCGCGCGGCGTCCCTCCAGCAGCTCCTCGCCCCGGTGGGCCGCCGTCATGGGGCGATGATCCACCGCCGGGCCTCGTCGCACAAGGCGAGGAGCCCGGCGGCCCTGGAGGGCGGGAGGCCGTACTAGCGCCGCGTGGCGACGGTGAGCAGGTACTCCTTCTCGAAGCGCGCCTGCTCGGCGGTGCCGCGGTTCCACTCCTCGCAGAACGCGTCGATGGCGGCGTCGAACTCCTCGGCGCGTCCCTCCTTCTCGGCGTTGGCCCGCGCGGAGATCGACGGCCCGTAGAACGAGCGGAAGTGCACGCCGTAGTCTTGCGCGCGCGTGAACGCGTCGATCTCGAGCACCTCGCGGCGCTGCGAGCGGATCTCCACCCGGTTGCCGAACAGCCCGGCGAAGTGCTCCTCCGTGCCCCACAGCGGCGGCGGCTGGGCGCCGGGCGGGGGCGGCGGCATGAACGGCTTCATCGTCGCGAACAGCTGGCCGAGCATGCCGTCGCGCGTCCAGCTGAGCACGCCGATCGTGCCGCCGGGCTTGCAGACCCGGACGAGCTCGTCGGCCGCGGCCTGGTGGTGGGGCGCGAACATCACGCCGATCGACGACATGACGACGTCGAACGACGCGTCCTCGAACGGCAGGCGCTCGGCGTCGGCCGTGACCCACTCGAGGTCGAGGCCCTGGGCCTCGGGCCGGGCGGCGCCCGCCTCGAGCAGCTCCGGCGTCAGGTCGGACGCGACGACGCTGGCGCCGGTCTGCGCGGCCGGGATGGACGCGTTGCCGGTGCCGGCGGCGACGTCGAGCACGCGCTGGCCGGCCTGGATCCCGCACGCCTCGACGAGGCGCGGGCCGAGGGGCAGCAGGAAGGTGCTGACCATCTTCGGGTAGTCGCCCGACGCCCACATCGCGCGGTGCTTCGTCTTGAGCTGCGTGTCCTGCACATCGACTGCCATGGGTTCCCCCTGTGGTCTGGTGGTGCGGAGCATGGTGGCCGTGCCCCGCACCTCGCACATCGGGAGGACGCCCTATTCGCAGGGGGAGCCCCGCCTGGGTGGCGGGGCTCCCCGTGTCCTGCGTCCGGCGCGGCGTGCCGCTAGCGCACGGCGACCCGGGCGGATGGGCCGGCGGGCTCGCGGTTGCCGGCGCGGTCCGTGGCGCTGGCCTGGACCAGCCAGTCGCCCTTCTTGGGCGGCCGCGGCGCGCTCCAGGTGCAGCGCGCCTCGTCGCGGGGGCAGACGACCTGCGCCTGCACGGTGACCGGGTCGCGCTTGGCGCCGAACTGCGGCGTCAGCGTGAGGGTCACCCCACCCACCCCCGACGTGGCGTCCGTCGCGGTGCCCGTGAGCTCCTCGCCCAGGCGCAGCGCGAAGGTCCCCCGCGGCACGTCGATCGTCGACGACGGGGCCGTCCGGTCGACGCGCACGTCGATCCGGAACGTCTCACCGTCGTTGCCCGCGAAGTCGGTGGGCTTGTAGCTCACCGTCGTCGCGCCCTCCTCGTCGACCACGAAGTCGGTCACGTCCTCGTCGACCGTCGTGGTGGACGCCCCCTGGGCCCCGGAGACCGTCCGGGTGAACGACTTGACCCCGGCCAGCGCGTCGAGGCCGGTCGCCCGCACCGTCACCGGCTGGTTGTGCCAGCCCGCCGCGTTGAACGGCGTGAGGACGTCGCCCTTCGCCGCCGGCGTGGTCTTGTCGATCATCACGAACGCCGTCTGCTCGGCCTCGACGTTCTGCGCCTTGTCGGTCGAGCGGAACTTGATGACGTGGACGCCCTCGTCGCTCAGGACGATCGGACCGGTGACCGGCTGGAAGCCGCCGAGGTCGACCGCCGCCTCGATCGCGCTGACGCCGCTGCCGCCCGCGCCGTCGTCGGCGGTGAACGTCACCGACACGTCGGTGTTGTTCCACCCGTCGGCGTTGGCCTGCGGCGCGCGGTGGATCGTCGTCGTCGGCGCCGTGCTGTCCGGGCCGGCGATGAGCTTGTCCATCTCGACCGTCAGCTCCTTCGAGGGCGGCGTGGTCCCGCCGGCCGGGATGCCGGCCTCCGGGTTCGTGCCGCCGCCCACGCCGCCGCGCTTGAACTGCAGGCGCGACCAGTCCGACGTGCTGCCCTTCAGCACCGTCTGGCGACCGTCGCCGTTGGTGTCGAAGCCCGTCGTGGCCTCACCGCCGGACGCGCAGCTCCAGTCGATGGGCTTGAGCGTCGCGACCTGCACGCTCGTGAAGCCGCCCCCGCCGTCCGGGCAGCGGTGGCCGGTGCCGGTCGTGCCGCCGTCGGGCCCGAGCGAGATGCCGTCGGCCTCCTTGGCCTTCGTCTCGTCGAAGTCCGGCGTGTCGATCCGCGAGTAGTCGAAGGCCTGCTGGCCGCCGCGCGGGTAGCCGTTGGTCTGGAACAGGTAGTTCATGACCGACGGGAAGTTCGGCTTGAAGCCGTCCTCGTCGGGCAGCTCCTCGTCGGCGCCGCCGTGGCTGAGGCCGAGCGTGTGGCCGAGCTCGTGCATGAACGTGCCGGCCTGCTCGTCCTCGCTGCCGACCCCGCCGGTCCAGCCGCCGAGCGAGACGATGAAGCCCCACGGGACGCCGTAGCCGCTGGTGTTGTCCCACTCGGTGGCCATGGTCGTCGCGTTGACGCGCGACGGGACGATGTGGCTGGGCGCGATCGCGTAGTGGAAGATCCCGGCCCGGCCGGCCCCACCGAGGCGGTCGCGCACGTCGTCGTAGAAGTTCGTCAGCGAGTACCCCGGCTCACGCCAGCCGGTCAGGTAGCCCTCCGACCAGCCGACGCTGCCCGCCCTGGAGAGCGAGCCCCACGTCGGGCCGCCCGGCTCGATCGTCGAGTCCGGCCCCTGGTCGACCACGAGGTTGATGCCGGGCCGCGAGGCGCCGGGCCACGTGCGCGGCACCTGGTCGTAGGCGCGGATGACGCGGTCGATCGCCGCCTGGCGCAGGCGCTGGTCGTGCGCGGCGTCCTGCATCCAGTCGAGGTGGACGAAGACGTTGGGACGGTCGAGCTCGACGCCCATCTTCGGCAGGTCGATGAACTGCGGGCCGGCCGGGCCCGCGGGGTCGACGGTCACGCCGTTGCGCTTCCAGTCGTCGGGGATGCCGTCGCACGTCGCCGACGAGCAGGAGAACTTCAGGTTCAGCCGCGCCTCGTCGCCCTCGGAGCCCGTGCGCACCGCCTGGTAGCCCTCCGGCGACTGCTCGCGGTACTCGCTGACGCCGACGTACGGGTTGTCGTAGTGCAGGCGCAGCAGCTGCTTGCTCGTCGCCAGCGTGTACTCGAGCACGAACTCCGTGCCGGTGGCCACGCCGCACGAGCGCGAGTTGATGTTCACCGTCGCGCCGGCCTCGATGCGCGACGGCGGCGAGCCGGCGCCCCAGCAGCCGTGCTCGAGGTCCTGCTTGGTCAGGTCGAGCGCCTGGTCGGAGGTGTTCTGGAACACCACGTTGATCTCACGCGCGTTCTCCGCGTGGGCGAGGCCCGGCGTGCCCGCCAGCCCCGCGATCGCGCAGGCCAGCGCCAAGGCCGCCCGCTTGGTCCCCTGCATGTCTTCCGCCCCTTCAGTCGTGGTCCGGGCGCCGGGAGGTCGCCCGTGCCGACGAGCTTCGTCCCCGGTCGGCTCGGGCGCATTGGGAGACCTCCCAATGTGCAGGCGGGCTGGATCCCTGTCTTGGCTACGGATCCGGCAGGAGGCCCAGCCGGTGGGCCAGCGTGGCCGCCTCGACGCGGCCCCGGACCCCGAGCTTGCTCAGGATGTTCGAGACGTGGGCGCCAGCCGTCTTCTCGGTCACGAACAGCGCCTCGGCGATCTCGCGGTTCGTGTGGCCGGCGCCGACGAGTTGGAGGACCTGCAGCTCGCGGGGCGTCAGGCCGTGGCGGTCGTCGGAGGTCGCGGCCGGCGCGGCGTCGCGCTCGGCGAGGTCGACCCGCGCGCGGCGGGCCAGGCCCTCCACCTCGCGGGCGAGCGCCGTCGCCCCCGTCGCGCGCGCGACGTCGCGCGCGGCGAGGAGCGCGCTGCGGCCCTCCTGCCCGCGGCGGGCGGCGAGCAGCGCCTCGGCGTGGCGCCAGCGCGCGCAGCCCAGGCGGAACGGGTGCCCCGCGGCCTCCCACGCCTCGACCGCCGCCGCCCAGGCCTCCACCTCGCCCGTGCCGGCCAGGCGCGCGGCCTCGGCCCGGCAGCTCTGGGCGAAGGCGACGGTGACCGGCGAGACGAACAGGCCGCCCGGGCGCCGGGCCGCGGCGACGAGCTCGTCGGCGCGGCCCACGAGCGCCCCCACCTCGAGGCCGGCCGCGTCCTCGCGCCGCTGGCTCGCGTCGGCCGCCGTCCAGGCCCCGAGCCACAGCAGCGGTGCGCCGAACCACGCGTCATCGGCGTCCTCGAGCCGCCGCAGGCCGTCCTGGACGGCCGCGGCGGCGCCCGCGACGTCGCCCTGCCACAGCGCCAGCTCGGCGCGGGTGGCCGCGTGGACCGACCAGAACTGCGGGTCGACCACGCTGGCCATGAGCCGCCGCGCGGCCTCGACGTGCTCGGCGGCCGACAGGACGTCGCCCCGGCCGACCTCGAGCCGGGCGCGGCAGAGGCGCAGCTCGATCGCCGCCATCTCGACCGGCGAGCGGTCCTCGGCCGTGGCCAGCAGCGCATCGGCCTCGGCCCAGCGCCCGAGGGCGAGCAGGGCCGTGGCGGCGTTGACCTCGAGGGAGACGCCGTAGTCGCGGGCCAGGCCCAGCGGCTCGATGCGCCGCTGGCCCTCGAGCGCGACCTCGAGCGCCTCGTCGAGCTGGTTGAGCGGGCCGCCCAGGAGCTCCGAGAGGTTCTGGTAGGCGCGGCCCAGGTCGTCGAGGTCGCCCACCTCGTCGGCGATGGCCAGCGCCGCGCGGAGGTGCTCGACGCCCGCCGCAGGGTCGCCGAGGAAGCCCTGCGCGCAGCCCATCGAGTTCAGGGCGTGGCCCTCCTCGGCCCGCGCGCCGACGGCGCGGGCCACGCGGATCGCGTCCTGGCAGCAGGCGACCGCGTCCTCGAAGCGCGCGAGGAGCATGAGGCTCTGGCCGTGGGCGGCCAGGACCCGGGCGCGGGCCGGCGAGGGCGGGTCGGCGGGCACGAGCTCGAGCGCCCGGTCGTAGGCCGATCGGGCGGCCTCGCTGTCGCCCGCCGCCCACAGGTAGCGCCCGAGGCGCTCGTGCAGCAGGCCGGTGGCGCGCGGATCGGCCCGGGAGATCGCCGAGCGCATGAGCGCCGCTGCCCGCGCGTGGTCGCCGGCGAGGTTGGCCGCCTCGGCCGCCTCCCGCGCCAGGGACTCGCGGTCGGTCCCCGTGCGCTGCGCGGCGTCGGGCACGCCGTCCCAGAGGTCGAGCGCCCGCTCGAGGTGGGCCTGGGCCTCGGCGAAGCCCCAGCGCGCCTGCGCGGCACGCCCCGCGACGACGGCCGCCTCGAGGGCCCGCGCCGCGTCGTGCGCCGCCCACCAGTGGTAGGCGAGCTCCCCGACGGCGACGGCGGGATCGCCCGCGAGCTCGGGGCGCTCGCTGAGCGCGGCGCCACAGCCCACGTGCAGCTCGCGGCGCTCGCCCGGGAGCAGCTCGTCGTACACCGCCTCGCGCAGCAGGGCGTGGCGGAAGGCGTAGCCGTCATCGCCGTCGGCGACGAGCAGGTGGTGGGCGACGACCTCGCGCAGCGCCTCCCGGCGGTCGGCCGCCGGCAGCGGGCAGACGGCGTCGAGCAGCGCGACGGGCACGCGCCGGCCCGCGACGGCGGCGTGGCGCAGGAGCTCCTGCGCCCCGGGCGAGCGGTGCTCCACGCGCGCGAGCAGGATGTCGCGCAGGGTCGAGGGCAGCTCGCCCTCGCCCTCCTCGCCGGCGGCCAGCAGCTCCTCCGCGAAGAACGCGTTGCCCTCGGAGCGGCTGAAGACCGCCTCGACCAGCGCGGGGTCGGGCGGCGCCCCGGTCAGCCCGGCGAGCTGCTCGCCGACCTCCGCCCGCGAGAACGGCCCGAGGTCCAGGCGCTGGGCGACGCGGGCGCGGTGCAGCTCGGCCAGCAGTGGCCGGAGCGGGTGGCCGCGATGCAGCTCGTCGGCGCGGAAGGTCGCGACGAGCAGCAGGCGCTCGGTGCGCACGCTGCGGACGACGAAGCTGAGCAGGTCGCGGGTCGAGCGGTCGGCCCAGTGGAGGTCCTCGACGACGAGCACGAGGGGCGCCCGGTGGGCCAGCCGGCCCAGCAGCGCGAGCAGGAGCTCGAAGAGCCGCCCCTGGGCGGAGGCCCCGGCGGCGGGCGCCGGTCCCGCCTCGTCGCTCGCGAGCTCGGGCAGGATCCGGGCCACCTCGGGCCCGGCGCCGGCGAGGAGCTCCGCGCGCGCCTCGTCGTCGAGGTCGGCCGCGTAGGCGCGCAGCGCCTCCACGAAGGGCCACAGCGGCAGGCCGCCGTCGGCCACGTCGACGCAGCCGCCGAGCAGCGCGATGGCGCCGGTCGCCCGGGCCCGCTCGAGCAGCTCCCGCGTCAGACGCGTCTTGCCGACGCCCGCCTCGCCGCCCACCAGCACCGTCTGCGGGCGGCCGGCCGCGGCGTCGGCCAGCGCGGCCTCGAGCCGCTCGAGCTCGAGCCCCCTCCCCACGAACCGCGAGCTGGCGATGGCCACCGGCACGGTGGCCGAACGCTAGCCCGTGACGCGCGATCGCACTAGGCGGCGACGGCCTCCCCGTCCGCGGCGCGGCGCAGCGCCGCGACGTCGAGCTTGGTCATCGACTCCATGGCACGGAAGGCGCGGGCGGCCCGCTCCTCGTCGCCGTCGGCGAAGAGCTCGTCCATGCCGGCGGGCACGACCTGCCACGACACGCCGAAGCGGTCGGTGCACCAGCCGCACGGGCCCTCCTTGCCGCCGTCGGCGGTGAGACGCTCCCAGTAGAAGTCGACCTCGGCCTGGTCGGCGCAGTGGACCTCGAAGGAGATCGCCTCGTTGAACTTGAACTGCGGCCCGCCGTTGATGCCCACGAACTTGTGGCCGTCGAGCTCCCAGGAGACGGTCATGACCGACCCCTTCGTCCCGGGGCTGCCCGCCGGGTAGTGCGTCTTGCCGGTGATCCGGGCGTCCTTGAAGACCGAGACGTAGAACTCGGCGGCCTCCTCGGCGTTGCCGTCGAACCAGAGGTTGGGGGTGATGCGTGTCGTCATGCCCGTTGAGACGACGCCGACCGCCCGGACTCATCGGTCGGCCTCCGACGCCGCTGCGGTCGGGGCCCAGGCCCCGCCGGGTAGCACCGCCGGGATGCGCCTTGTCCTGCAGCTCCCGGCGGTCCTCACCGCGTTCGTCCTCGCGGCGTGCGGCGGCCAGGCCGCGGACGACCAGGCCGAGCACGGCCCCGGCGGCGCCACCCACACGGGCACCGCCACGACGGCGGCCGCGACCGGCCAGGTCGACCGCGCGTTCGTGGCGGCGATGGTCCCCCACCACGAGGCGGCGATCGAGATGGCGCGGCTCGCCCAGGGCCGCGCCCGCTCGTCGTTCGTGCGCGACCTCGCGCGCGGCATCGCCCGCAGCCAGCGCGCCGAGGTGGCGACGATGCGCTCGCGCGATCGGGCGCTCGCGGCGCAGGGCGCGCAGGCGGGCGACCTCGGCGTGCCGCACCACGCCATGGGCATGGACGACGACCCCGCGCAGCTGCGCGACGCCGCCGACGTCGACGAGGCGTTCCTGACCATGATGGTCCCCCATCACGAAGGGGCGATCGCCATGGCCCGCGCCGAGCTCGCGCGCGGGACCGACCCGGCGCTGCGGCGCCTGGCCGCGACGATCGCCCGCGACCAGGCCCGCGAGGTGCGGACGATGCGCCGCCACCTCGACGGCGACCACCGCGGCGGCGAGCACGCCGCCGAGGGGCACTAGCGCTCGGTCTCGGCCAGCTCGGGGTGGCTGCGCAGGTAGCCCAGCGCGAACGGGCAGACGGCGATGACCGACTTGCCCTCGCCGCGGATGTGCTCGACGGCCGCGCGGACGGCCAGGCCGCCCAGGCCCTGGCCCTCCTGCAGCACCTCAGTGTGGGCGATGATCGTGCTGGCGCCGGCGGGCCGCAGGTCGACCCAGCCGACGACCTCCTCGCCGCGGCGCAGCTCGAGGCGCGACTGCTCTGGGACGTGGACGGCCTGTGGTGCGGTGTCGGTCACGCCCCCAGCGTGGCACGCAGGGCGTCGAGGGCGCTGAAGCGCGGCGACCAGCCGAGCTGTGCCCGCGCCTTGGTCGTGTCCATGATCGCCGGGTGGCTGGCGGCCTCGACCCACTCCACCACGGGCGGGACGAACGGCGGGACGGGCACCGCCGCGACCGCGCGCGCCGCGGTGTGGGCCACGCGCCCGGGCACGCCGACGGGCAGCACGCCCAGCTCCCGGGCCACGTCGACGAGCGACAGCACGCCGTCGGCGGCGATGTTGTAGGCGCCGGGCGGCCCCGCGCCCACCGCGCACAGCAGGAACGCCTGGCCGACGTCGTCCTCGTGGATGAGCTGCAGCGGCACGTCGGGCACCGGCGCGGGCAGCGGGACCGGCAGCCGGCTGACGCGCCCCCCGACCGCCCGGCCGAGGGCGGCCAGTGGACCCGGCAGCAGCTCCTTGGCCCCCACGGCATGCGGTCCCAGGACGATGGGCGGGCGCAGGAGGTAGAGCCCGAGCTCCGGGTGGCGCGTCGCCGCCTCGCCGAGCAGGGCCTCGACCTCCGCCTTCTCCTGCGCGTAGAAGAGCCGCGCGGCGGGCCGACGCGGCCACTGCTCGTCCATGCCGACCGGGTTGTCGGGGTGGAAGCCGTAGGCCGCCACCGACGAGGCGTAGACGAATCGCTGGGCACCCGCCCCGGCCGCGGCCTCGAACGCGTTGCGGGTGCCCTCGACGTTGATCGCCCGCGTCGCCTCGCGCGACGCGTTGCCGGTGATCATGAACGCGAGGTGGATGACGACGTCGGCGCCGGCGAACGCCCCGGCGAGCGCCCCGGGCTCGCGCACGTCGCCGCGCCGGTACTCCATCTTCGTCCAGCCGTGCTCGGCGGGGTCGAAGGGCCGGCGAGCGATGCCGACGATCCGCCCGATCCGGTCGTCGGCCTGCAGGAACGGCACGAGCCCGAAGCCGAAGGTGCCGGTCGGACCCGTCACCGCGACGGTCAGTCCTCGGTCGCTGGAGGCCATGGCGGGGTCCTACCCCGCCCGGCGCTCCTCACGGCAGCGCCAGCGTGCACCAGACCGCCTTGCCGCCGTCCAGGGGCCGCGTGCCCCAGCGGTCCGACAGCGACGCGACGAGCTGCAGGCCGCGGCCGTGCTCCTCGTCGGCGTCGGGGCGCATCTTCTGCGGCGGGACGGTCGCGCCGTCGCGGACCTCGAGCATCACGTGCGACGACGACCGGCGCACGCGCAGCTCGATGGGCGCCGCGCCGTGCAGCACGGCGTTCGTCACGAGCTCGCTGGCCACGAGCACCGCGTCGGCGACGACGTCCCCCGCCACGTGCCAGCCCGTCAGCGTGGCGGACACGGCCGCGCGCCCCTCGCGCACCGCGCTGGGCCGAGCGTCGAGGGCGAAGGTGACCGGCGGGGCGGCGTCGTCGTCGGCGGCGACCCGCGCGACGAGCACGGCCACGTCGTCGTCGAGGTCGTCCGGCGTGAGCGCGTCGACGAGCGCGGCGGGCAGCTCGTCCAGGCGGACGTCGAGGTCCTCGGCCGCCCCGAGGCGATGCAGCACCTCGTCGATGCCCGTGTCGAGGTCGCGGTCGCGGCGCTCGACGAGGCCGTCGGTGTAGAGCGCCACGCTCGTCCCCGGCGGCAGCTCGACGCGCTCCTCGCTGAGGGTCCACGGCCCCGTGCCCAAGGGCGGCCCGCCGCCCGTGAGGCGGCGACCCGCGCCGCCGGGCTCGCACATCAGCGGCGGCAGGTGGCCGGCGTTGGCGTAGGCCAGCGTCCCGTCGGCCGAGTCGTAGACCGCGTACACGCACGTCACGATCTGGTCCTCGTCGAGGTCGCGGACCACGCCGTCGAGGTACTCCAGGAGGTCGGCGGGCGGCAGGTCGAGCCGCGAGTACGCGCGCACGGCCGCGCGCAGCTGGCCCATGACCGCGGCCGCGTGCACGCCGCGGCCCATGACGTCGCCGATGACGAGGGCGGTGCGTCCCGCGCCGAGCTCGATGACGTCGTACCAGTCGCCGCCGACCTGGGTGCCCTCCACGCCGGCCCGGTAGAACGCGGCGGCCTCGAGGTGGTCGGGCGTGGCCTGCTGGACGGGCAGCAGGCTGCGCTGGAGCTCGTCGGCGATGCGGTGCTCGCGGGTGGCCGCCTCGCGCTCGGCGGCGGCCGAGGCCAGCGCGGCCTCGGCGGCGCGCTGCTCGGTCACGTCCTGGCTCGTGCCCCACAGGCGCACCGGGCGGTCGTGCTCGTCGCGCTCGACCTGCCCCAGGGTCCGGTAGGTGCGCACGTCGCCCTCGGGGGTGCGCACCCGCATCTCGTGGTCCAGCGGCTGGCCCTCCACGGCGGCCTCGAGCGCCCGGCGCATGCGGTCGGCCTCGCCGTCGTCGAGCATCCGCGCCCGCGCCTCCTCGAAGCCGCGCGCCTCGAGGCCCTCCGCGTCGACCTGCAGCTGGCGCAGCAGCTCCTCGGACGCGCTGACCGCCCCCGTCGCCAGGTCGAGCTCCCAGCTGCCGACCTTCGCCAGGCGCTGGGCCTGGTCGAGCAGCCGGCGGCTGCGCTGGAGCTGGTCGCGCGTCCGGCGCACGCGCTCGAGCTCGAGGTTCGCCCGCACGCGCGCGAGGAGCTCGCGGGCCGAGAAGGGCTTGGTGAGGTAGTCGTCGGCACCGGCCTCGAGCCCCTCGATCGTCCCCTCCTCGCCGGCGCGGGCCGACAGCAGCACGACCGGGACGTGCATCGTCGCGGGGTCGTCCTGCAGCGCCCGCAGCAGCCCGAACCCGTCGAGCCGGGGCATCATCACGTCACTGAGGACGAGGTCCGGCGGCTGGCGTCGCGCGAGCTCGAGCGCCTGCTCGCCGTCCGCCGCGGTCTCGACGGCGTAGTCGCCCGCCAGCAGCGACGCGACGTACTCGCGCATGTCGGCGTTGTCGTCGACGACGAGGACCCGGGGCGCCGCGGTCGGCGCGTGGCGCCGGTCCCCCGCCTCGTCGGGGCGCACCGTGACGGGGTGGTCCGCCGCGCCGTCGTCGTCGACCCAGCGCAGGGCCTCGGCGAGGAAGCCCTGCGCCTGCTCGTCGGGGCGCACGTCGCGGCCGCCCGCCTCGGCGAGCTCCCCGGACGGGAGGTGCGCGGCGCCGAAGGGCAGCAGGACGCTGAAGGTGCTGCCCTCCCCGGGCGCGCTCTCGACCGTCGCCCGGCCGCCGTGCAGCTCGGCGAGCTCGGCCACGAGCGCGAGGCCGATGCCCGAGCCCTCGTGGCTGCGCGAGCGCGCGCCGACGACGCGGTGGAAGCGCTCGAACAGGCGCTCCTGGTCGCCGGGCTCGATGCCGATCCCGGTGTCCGTGACGCTGAGCCGGGCGTGCCCGTCGTGCTCGTCGACGCGGACGGTGATCGAGCCGTCGAAGGTGAACTTCAGGGCGTTCGAGACGAGGTTGAGGACGATCTTCGCCCACATCTCGCGGTCGACGTAGACCGGCTCGGGCAGCGGCGCGCACGCGATGACGAGGTCGACGCCGCCGCGCTCGGCGGCCGACTCGAACATGCTCGCCAGCTCCGCGGTGACCCTGCCGAGGTCGACGGGCTCGAAGGCGGCGGTCGCGCTGCCCGACTGCAGGCGCGAGAAGTCCAGCAGCGTGTTGACGAGCTTGAGCAGCCGCTGGGCGTTGCGCAGGACGAGCTCGACGCGCTCGCGGTGGGCGTCGGGCAGCGGCGTGGCGCGGTCGGCCAGCGCGTTCTCGGCCGGGCCGAGCAGGAGCGTCAACGGGGTGCGCAGCTCGTGGCTGACGTTCGTGAAGAAGGCGGTCTTCGCGCGGTCGAGCTCGGCGAGCTCCTGCGCTCGACGGCGCTCGGCGTCGTAGGCGCGCGCGCTGGCGATCCCCGCCGCCACCTGGGCGGCCAGGAGCGTGGCGAAGGCGGTGACGTCCTCGTCGAGCCGGCGCAGCGGGTTGACGGCGACGGCGAGGAACCCGAACGGCGCCGGCTGGCCCTGCTGGGACAGCGGCAGCAGGAGCGCCTGCTGCGGCGGCTCGTCCCAGGCGCCCGTCGGCAACGGGCCGAAGCGCGCCGCGAGGTCGTCGACCTGCGCGAGGGTCGCGCCGCCGGCCAGCGGCGCCGCCGGCCACACGGCGTCGGGGTCGTCGACCTCGAGCAGCGTGGGTGCGACGGCGCTGCCGGGCTGCACCCCGGCGGCGCAGGCGAGGTGCGCGCGGCTGGCGGTCTCGTCCTCGTAGAGGTACACCAGCGAGAACGGGAGGTCGCGACGGTCCGCCTCCAGGCGGTCGCACGTGGCGTCGAGCACCGCCTGCTCGCCGTCGGCGGTGGTGAGCGCCGCGCCGAGGTCGCGCAGGGTCGCCATCCGGCGCTCCCCGATGACGCGCTCGGTCTCCTCGCTGACGACGCAGAGCATGCCGACGACGCGCCCGTCGTCGTCGCTGAGCGGGCTGTAGGAGAACGTGTGGTAGGTCTCCTCGCGATAGCCGCTGCGCTCCAGGAACAGCAGCAGCGCCTCGTCCCACGTCGCCTGGCCCGTCCGCAGGACGGTCGCGATGCGCGGGCCGATGTCCGGCCAGATCTCCGCCCACACCTCGCTCGCGGGCCGGCCGAGCGCCCACGGGTACTTCGTCCCGAGCGTGTCGCGCCGGTAGGCGTCGTTGCAGAAGAACGTCAGCTCGTCGCCCCAGGCCATCCACATGGCGAAGCGCGAGCCGAGCATGATCCGCACGGAGGTCTGGAGCGCCTGCGGCCAGCGCTCGGGCGGGCCGAGCGGGGTGGCGGCCCAGTCGACGGCGAGGAGGTCCTGGCCGACGCGACCGACCGCCGCGAGGAGCTCGCGGATGTCCGACTCCTTCGGGGAGCCCGGGGGCGTGGGAGGCGGTCCGTCCAAGCGCCCGCACGCTACCCGGCATCGCCGGCGCGGTGACGCTCGTCAGGGCGGGAGTGTGTGATGCGCATCACATCGCGGCGGGGCGGCGGTGGTGTGCGGGTAGAGGCGCACCCGATGAGCATGAGCACGACCACCGTCCCCGAGGGCTTCGTCGAGCATCCGCGACAGGGCCCGTACCTCGAGCACATCGGGCCCGTCTACGTCCGCGAGGGCGGCGAGGCGCTGGTCCTGGGCCTCCAGGCCGAGGAGCGCCACACCAACCACCGCGGCACCGTCCAGGGCGGTCTGCTGTCGACGTTCGCCGACTTCGCGCTCGGCCGGGCGATCGAGGCCGACGCCGACGACGGCAAGGACCGCGCGACGGTCTCGCTCACCGTCGACTACCTCAAGCCCGCCCGGCCCGGCGACTGGATCGAGTCCCGCACGAGCGTCGACCGCGTCGGCGGCACGCTGTCCTTCGCCGACTGCTCGCTCTGCGTCGACGGCCGCGAGGTCGTGCGCGCCCGGGCGGTCTACGTCACCGCGGGCTGATCGGGCCACCAGCCCATCTCGAGCTCGCCGTCGGCGTCGTGGCGGGTGCCGAAGACGAGGACCTCCATCCCGTCGGGCCCGGCTTCCATCGCGCGCGGCAGCGGCGCGGGCACGAGGACGGCGTCCAGGCGCTGCAGCTCGTGGACGACGTCGCCCGCGGCGAGGCGGCCCGAGCCGGCGAGCACGACGTAGACCTCCTCGTTGGTGGCGGCGTGGTGGCGGTGGCCGAAGGGCTGGCGCGCGCCGGGGCGGATCCGGTGCAGCGTCGCGCCGACGCCGGTGGTGCCGAGGTCCGCGGTGAGGAACCGCAGCTCCTCGGCGCCGTCGCAGCCCATGTCAGCGGCGACGTCGGCGACCTCGAGCAGCGGCAGGACGGTGGTGGTGCTCATGGAGGGCAGGATCGCTCGGCGCGCCGAAGCTCATCGGTCCGGACGCCGGGTGGTGCCGGCAGCCCCGCCGGGCGGCGGTCAGCCGCACCCCTCGGAGTGGTGAGGGCCGGGCCGCCGTTCGGGGGCCGTCCCCGCCGAACGACGCGCGGGCGGCGGGCACCATCCTGGCCATGGTCCGCAGCCTCCCGACCGTCGTGACGCACCTCGTCGTGACGTTCCTGCCCGCAGCCTTCGCGCTCGCGTCGCAGGTCTAGCCCGTGCCCGAGAGGTCGCGGCGCCCTCGCGGGCGCTCGCGGCCGTGGACGAGCACCGGCTGAGGCTGCCTCTCCCCTCCGACCCTCCTGTGCCTCGATGCACGTAACTGCGCGGCGCTGCGGGTACCTGGGCGGACAGTGTCCGACCCGTACGTCATCGCCCCCTCCGGAGAGCTCGACATCGCGGCGGCCCGTGACCTGGCGCCGCAGCTCAACGAGGCGGCCGGCCAGCTCGACGCGCCGGTGGTCGTCGACCTGTCCGACGTCTCGTTCGTCGACTCGACCGCGCTGGGCGCCATCGTCCAGGCCGACGGCCGCATGCAGCGCACCGGCCGGCGGCTGTCGGTCGTCGCGCCCAGCGGCAGCGCCGCGGCGGTCCTGCTCGAGCTGTCCAACATGGAGGACCGCCTCGTGCTGCACCGCTCGCGCGAGGAGGCGCTCGAGGGCGAGGGCTAGGAGGTCGGCGGCGGCGGCTCCTCCGGGACCGCCACGCAGCGCAGGGCGAGCACCGTGGCGTCGTCGCGCAGCGGCTGGCCGCTGAACGAGTGGACGCGGCTGAGCACCGCCGTCACCAGCGCGGCCGCCGACGGCCCGCCGACGCTGCGCAGCACGTCGCTCAGGCCGTCGACGCCGAGCCGCCGGCCGTCGTCGTCGGTGCACTCGGTGACGCCGTCGGAGTAGAGGAGCAGCCGGTCGTCGGGCGCCAGGACCTGCTCACGCACCTCCAGCGGGCGCGCCGCGTCCAGCAGCCCGGCCGGCGGCGAGCCCCGCCCGCCGAGCTCCTCCACGGTCCCGTCGGCTCGCAGCAGCAGCGGACGCGGGTGGCCGAGCACGATCCAGGAGAAGCGGCGCGGCGCGGCGTCCCAGCGGGCGACGATGGCCGTGACGTAGGCGACCTGGTCCGGGTCGAACGAGCAGACGGCCTCGTCCATGGCCCGGGCGACGTCCTCGAGGCTCGCGCCGGCGCGACGGGCCGCGCGCTGCGCCGCCACGGTGAGGGAGGCGAGCGCCGCGGCCCGTGGTCCCTTGCCCATGCCGTCGGCGACCGCGACCCACGCACCGTCGGCGGCGTCGGCCTGGTCGAACCAGTCCCCGCCGACCTCGTAGGCGGGCAGGACCGCGCCGACGACCTCGGCACCCGGCGCGGCGGCCACGCGCGGCGGCAGGAGGCTCTCCTGCAGCTCCGACGCGGGCGCCGTCTCCTGGCGGCGGCGCGCGATCGCGAAGCGGTCGGTGTAGCCCGAGGCGAGCTCCTGGGCCGTCGCGGCGTGCCGGGCGAGCTGGTCGAGGGCGTGCTCGTCGCCGCCGTCTGCGAGCAGCACGCCCACCGCCCGGTGGCGCAGCCACATCGGCGACACGTGGGCGCCGCACAGCTCGTCGCCGAGGGCCTCGACCTGGCCCGCCGGGAGCTCCGGCCCGACGGCCTGCGGGACGCGGATCTCGCGCGGGAAGCCCTCGTGGTCACCGACGGCGCACAGCCACCGGCCCTCGATGTCCACGACGTACAGCGCGGCGCGCCGGGCGCCGAGCTCCCGCGCGTGCCGGAGCACGCGCTCGGGCAGCTCGTGGGCGAGGCCGTCGCTGAGCAGGTCGACGGCGGTCGGCGTCGCGGACATGGTCGCTCCGGGGCGTGCCCCGCACGCACGCGGGCGATGCACGCCCTGTCGGCGCCGCGATGCACCGGCGAACGGTGCAAGCGGCTCGCCGCGGTGGTCCAGCGGCGTACCCTGCCGCGGCCATGTCGCTCACCCGCCGCTCGCTGCTGGCCGGCGCCGTCGCCGCGGCGCCCGCGTTCGTCCTCCCTCCCGCGGTCACGGCGGCAGGGCGCCGGCGCGTGGAGGTGCTGCGCGAGGGCACGTTCGACTGCGGCGTCATGGCCGGGATCCCGGGCCGGCACGCGATCACGCTGTGGACCCGGGTGGGCGGGCTCGAGCGCTCGGGCCACCTGCGCCTCGAGGTCGCGCGCGACGAGGGCTTCGCGCAGGTCGTGCACCGCCAGACGGTCCGGGCCAGCGCGGTGCGCGACTTCACCGCACGGGCGACGATCCGCTCGAGCAAGGTCCTGCAGCCGGGCGAGCGGTACTGGTACCGCTTCGCCACGCGCTCGGGCTCGTCGCCGGCCGGGCGCTTCACGACGGCGCGCCCTGCCGACTCGCGCGAGCCGCTGCGCATCGGCTTCTTCTCGTGCCAGAGCTGGACGGCGGGCCTCTACCACGCCCACGCGGGCCTGGCCGCCGAGCCCGACCTCGACCTCGTCCTCTGCCTCGGCGACTACGTCTACGAGGGCGGCGGCCGCAACGCGGCGATCGGCCGGGTCGACGAGATCGGGCCGGACCGCCAGGCGCAGACGCTGGCCGAGTGGCGCGAGAAGTACCGCCTGTACCTCAGCGACCCGCACCTGCGGGCCATGCACGCCTCGTCGGCGTTCGCGGGGATCTGGGACGACCACGAGGCCGAGAACAACTACGCGGGGGAGGCCGAGGGCACGCTGGCGGACGGCCGCCGTCGCGTCGACTTCGCCACGCGCCGGCGAAACGGCTACACCGCGTTCTTCGAGTACGGGCCGCGCAACACGATCCCGCAGGAGCGCCACCGCTCCTACCGGCGCATCCGGCTCGGCGGCATGGCGGACGTCCTGCTGCTCGACACTCGCCAGTACCGCGACGACCAGGCGTGCGATCGCGAGATCGTCCCGTGCGAGGGGACGGCCGACCGGTCGCGCACGATGCTCGGCGCCCCCCAGCGGCGGTGGCTCAAGGACGCGCTGTCGGAGTCGCGCGCCACCTGGAAGGTCCTGGCCAACCAGGTCGTGATGATGGGCCTGGACTCCGCGCCCAGCCTCCCGCTCAACCCCGACCAGTGGGACGGCTACCCGGGCGACCGCGCGGACGTGATGGGCCACGTGCGGGCCAAGGACATCCGCGGGGTCACCGCCGTCACGGGCGACATCCACACGTTCTTCGCCGGCGACGTCTTCCCCGAGGGCCGCTCGGACCTGCGCCGTCCCGCCGCGACGGAGTTCGTCGGCGGCTCGATCTCCTCCGGCGGCCTCGAGCGCGACTTCGGCGACCTGACGCCGGTCGTCGAGGCCGGCGTCGTCGTCACCAACAGCCCGCACCTGAAGTACGCGCAGCTCAGCCGCCGCGGCTACGGCGTCATGGAGCTCGCGCCCGACGAGCTGCGCGTGGCGTTCCGGTCGCCGACGAGCGTCACCGCGCGCGAAGCGCGGATCGAGACGCTCGCCCGCTTCCGGGTGGGCCTCGACGACGGCGTCGTCGAGCGCGTGTAGCTCCGCGGCTCAGCCGACGAAGACGTCGGGGTCCGGCCCGACGCGGTGGCCGCGGTCGAGGCCGTCGAGGGCGCTGAGCTGCTCCTCGGAGAGGTCGAAGTCGAAGACCTCGAAGTTCTCCTTGATGCGCTCCGGCGTGACGGACTTCGGGAAGACGACGTTGCCGCGCTGCAGGTGCCAGCGCAGGACGACCTGGCCGGGCGTGCGGCCGAGCTCCTGCGCGATCCCGGTGATCGTCTCGTCCCCGAGCACCTCGCCCTGTGCCAGCGGGCTCCACGCCTCCGTGACGATCCCGCGATCGGCGTGCTCGCGCCGCAGCCCCTGCTGGACGAGGTACGGGTGCAGCTCGACCTGGTTGACCGACGGCGTCACGCCGGTCTCGTCGACGATCCGCCGCAGGTGGTCGGGCTGGAAGTTCGACACGCCGATCGACCGCGTCAGCCCCTCGTCCTTGAGCTCCACGAACGCCTTCCACGTGTCGAGGTAGCGGTCCTTCGCCGGCACCGGCCAGTGGATGAGGTACAGGTCCACGTGGTCCAGGCGCAGCCGCTCGAGGCTCGCCTTCAACGCCTGCTTGGCGCTGTCGAACCCCTGGTCGGCGTTCCAGCACTTCGTCGTGACGAAGACGTCCTCCCGGCCGAGCCCGGAGGCGTGGAACGCGTCCCCGACCCCCGCCTCGTTGCCGTAGACCTTCGCGGTGTCGATGTGGCGGTAGCCGACCTCGAACGCCCGGGTGACGGTCTCGGCGGTGTCCTCCGGGGGGACCTGGAAGACGCCGAAGCCCAGCTGCGGGATCTCGACGCCGTCGTTGAGCGCGATGTTCGGGACGGAGGTGGCGGGGGCGGACATGCTGGTCCGACTGCCCCTGGTCCGGGCAGCGGAAACGGCGGCCGGCGTCACCTGACGTGCTTGAGCTTGTCCGGGTTGCGCACGACGTCCAGCGCCGTGATCCGGCCCTCGTGGACGCAGAAGGCCATGACGGTCAGGACGTCGTCGCCGTCGACGACCACGAGGCCCGGGCCGCCGTTGACCTCGGCGATGCGGCCGGTGCCGGCGCCGCGGCTGCGGAAGTAGGCCATCGCCTTGGCGACCTTGGCCGCACCGCGCTGGGGGCGGCGCGACGCCCAGACCTTGCCGCCGCCGTCCGAACGCCAGACGACGTCCGGGTCGAGGACCGCGAGCAGCCCTTCGACGTCGCCGCCCGCCGCGGCCTCGGCGAAGGCCTGGACGACCGCGAGCTGCTCGGCGCGCGTGGTCTGGAAGCGCGGGCGCTCCTCGCGCACGCGACGCCGCGCGCGGGAGGCGAGCTGGCGGGCGGCGTCGGGTGAGCGGCCGACGACCTCGGCGACCTCGTCGAAGCCGACGCCGAAGACGTCGTGCAGGACGAAGGCGGTGCGCTCGGGCGGCGAGAGCTGCTCGAGGACCACCATGAGCGCCATGCCGACGGACTCGTCGAGCGTCACACGGTCGGCCGGGTCCTCGGCGGCCAGGTCCTCGACCAGCGGCTCGGGCAGCCACGGCCCGACGTACTGCTCGCGGCGGGAGCGCGCGCTGCCCAGGACGTCGAGCGCGATGCGGCTCACGGTCGTGGTGAGCCATGCGCGCAGGTCGCGGATCGTCGACGGGTCCTCCAGGCGCTGGAGGCGCAGCCACGCCTCCTGGACGGCGTCCTCGGCCTCGGCGACGGAGCCGAGCGTCCCGTAGGCGACGCGGACGAGGTGCGCGCGGTGGCTCTCGAAGGCGTCCTCGAGGGTGAGCGGCGCGTGCGTCACGGCGCACCTCCGGCGGCCAGCCACGACGCGAAGGTGGTGGCGCCCCGGACGCCGGGGTCGGCGGTGGTGAGCGACCCGGCGCGCAGGGCACGGCCCAGGCGCGGGGGCAGCGGCAGCGGGACCCGGACGAGGCCGCCACGCGCCGCCCGCCAGTCCTGCGCGAGCTCGGCGAGCGCGACGGCCTGCGGGCCGGCGACCTCGACGCGTCCGCGGCGGGGCGCCTGCTCGGCGACGTCGGCGACCGCACGGCCCGCGTCGGCGGCCGCGACGGGCTGCAGGCGTGCGCGTCCCGACGGCACGACGCCCACCTTCGCACCTGCGCCCAGCAGCTGCGCGACGAGGCCGTGGAACTGCGTGCAGCGCACGATGGTCCACGGGACGTCGCCCGCGACGACGGCGCGCTCCTGCTGCACCTTCACGCGGTAGAGGCTCAGCGGCGTGCGGTCGATCCCGACGATCGAGACGCACACGTGGTGCCCGACGCCGGCGCGCGCCTCGGCGGCCAGGAGCTGCGTCGTGCCCTCGACGAGGACCGCGGCGGCCCTGCCCGGCGACGGGCCGTTGCTCGCGTCGACGACGACGTCGACGCCCTCGAGCGCGGCGTCCAGCCCCTGGCCGGTCGTCAGGTCCACCGGCCAGTCGGGCGACGAGCGGCTCAGCCCGCGCACGTCGTGCCCGCGGCCGCGCAGCTCGTGCACGACCTCGCGGCCGACGGTCCCGGTCCCTCCTGCGACGGCGATCCTCATGCTCGGGAGACGACGCAGGCGCCGCCCGTGTGACCCCTCACGAGAAGTGCCGACGCCACCACCGCTGAGCACGGAGGACCAGCCCCACGCTCACGTCGATGATGCTCATGGCCAGGTGGTCGGCTGGTGCCCGGCACGAACTGCAGCAATGCGCAACCGCGCTGGACGACTAGGCCTCCTGCAGGGCGAACCGGGCCTGCAGGCGGCGCAAGGGTGCGGGCGCCCACCAGTTCCACCGGCCCAGCAGGCGCATGAGCGACGGGACGAGCAGCGCGCGCACGATCGTCGCGTCGACGAGCACCCCGACCGCCATCCCGACGGCGATCTCCTTCATGAAGAACACGGGGCTCACCGCGAAGGCGAGGAAGACCACGGCGATCATCACCGCGGCGGCGCTGATCACCCGCCCCGTCCGGCCGATGCCGATGGCCACCGCCTCCTCGTCGCCCTTGCCCAGGTCGTGCTGCTCCTTGATGCGCGCGAGCACGAGCACGGCGTAGTCCGTCGCCAGGCCGAAGGTCACCGCGAAGAGGAAGACGAGGCTCGTCACCTCGATCGCCGCCGGCCCCTCGTAGGCCAGTGCCCCGTCGAGCCAGCCCTCCTGGAAGCCCAGCACCATCACGCCGAGCGTCGCGGCGAGCGTCAGGCCGTTCATCAGCAGCGTCTTGATCGGCAGGACGACCGAGCCGGTCAGCAGGAAGATCAGGACGAAGATCGTCACCGAGATGATCGCCACGACCAGCGGCGCGTGCTCGACCAGCGACGCCTTCTGGTCGATGAACCGCGCGGTGTTGCCGGCGACGAGGACGTCGGCGCCGTCGGGCGGCGAGAGGTCGCGGACCGTGCGGATCGCGTCCTGGGCCGGGCCGTGCAGCGCCCGGTCGCGCAGGCCGACCGACGCGTAGGCGACCTCCCCGCTCGCGCGCTGGAAGGGCGAGACGCGCGCGACGCCGTCGACCGCGCGCATCTGCGCGCCGAAGCGCTCGAGGGCGGCGTCGTCGGCCGCGCCGCGCACGACGACCGTCGCCCCCTCGACGAGGTCGCGGACGTAGTGGCGCTCGACGTAGGCGTTGGCGTCGTAGGACGGCTGCGTGTCGGGGACGGCCTCGGCACTCGGTCCCGTCAGCACGGTGCCCGCCAGCGGCGCCGCCGCGCCGACCAGCAGGCCGACGCTCACGAGCGCGACCGCCACCGGCCGGCGCATCACGCCCCGGGCGAGGCGGTGCCAGCCGCTCGAGTCGCTCGACACCGCCGGACCCCGGCGGACCGCCAGCGCGTCGATCCGCCCGCCCGCGAGGCGCAGGAGCGCCGGCACCACGAACAGCGCCATGAGCGCCGACATCACGCCGACGGCGGCGCCCGCCACCCCGATCGAGTAGAGGAAGCGCTGGGGCATGACGACGAGCGCCGCCATCGCCGCGGCGACCGTCAGGCCGCTGAAGAGCGCCGCGCGGCCGGCGGTGCGCACGGTCTGCAGGTGGGCTTCGCGCGTCGGGCCCCGCGCCGCGACCTCCTCGCGGAAGCGGGAGACCATCAGCAGGGCGTAGTCGACCGCGAGGCCGAGGCTCAGCGCGGTCGCGATGTTCAGCGCGAACAGCGACGTGTCGACGATCGCCGACATCGTGCGCAGGACGAGGAAGGTCCCGAGGATGGAGAGGACGCCGATGAGCAGCGGGATCGCCGCCGCCACGACGCCGCGGAAGACGAGGAGCAGCAGGATCGCCAGCGCCGGGAACGCGATGACCTCGGCGTTGGTGAGGTCCTCGCGCGTCTGGTCGTTGACCTGGTTGAAGCTCGGGGCGAAGCCGCCGAGCTCGACGCGCAGGCGCGTGCCCTCGAGCCGCTTCGCCGCGTCCTCGGCGGCCAGTCCGCCCTCGTCCTCGACGTCCTGGGTGCTCAGGTGGACGGCGAGGACGATCGACCGCCCGTCGCGGGCGCGCAGGGCGGCGAAGCGCTGGGGCTCGCGCAGCGGGTCGTCGACCTGCGCGACGAAGCGCGTGCGGCGCAGGCGCTCGGCGACGTCGGCCACGTCCCGGCGCACCCGTGGGTCGTCGAGGCGCAGCGGGCCACCGCCGGGTTCCCGGACGACGGCGATGATCGCGGGCGTCGCGTCGAAGCCCAGCGCGCCGCGCAGGATCCCGGACGCCCGCTCGCTCTCCGAGGCGCTGTCGGTGAAGCCGGCCGCCTTCAGGTGGTGCTCGACGTCGTGGCCGATCGCGCCGGCGAGGGCGGCGAGCAGGGCGACGACGGCGAGCACGCGCTTCGGGGCCCGCCAGGTGAGCTCGGCCACGCGGTCGACCATGGGCGGCGGCGACGCTACCAGAGTGAGTTCCCTGAGGGAACCTTGCGGCGCTACAGTCGTCGCATGGCGCGGACGCCGTTCGACCAGATGCACTGCTCCGTCGCGCGCACCCTCGACGTCCTGGGCGAGTGGTGGACGCCGCTCGTGCTGCGCGACGTCGCCATCGGGATCACGCGCTTCGACGCGATCCAGCGCGACCTCGGGGTCTCGCGCAAGGTCCTCGCGCAGCGGCTCGGTGCGCTCGTCGACCACGGCGTCCTGCGGCGCGTGCCCTACCAGGACAACCCGCCGCGCTACGACTACGTGCTGACGGAGAAGGGCGGCGACCTCGCGCGGGTCCTGCTCGTCCTGCAGGCCTGGGGCGACAAGTGGGTCTTCGGCGAGGAGCAGGCGCCGGTCGTCATGCGCCACGAGCGCTGCGGGCAGACGACGCGCCCGACGCTGACCTGCTCCTGCTGCGGGGAGGAGCTGCAGCCCCAGGACGTCACGCCGCTGGCCGGTCCGGGGCTCGCGGACGCCGGCGAGGACGTCGCGCCCGAGGTCGTCGCGGCGCTCGAGCGCCTCGCGGCGGTGGGCCGGAGGGGCTAGGCGCGTCCACGCGGGCGCGACGGCTGCGGTGCGCGTGGGGGGCGCGGGAGCCAGCCGGGGACCTGCGCGCGGTAGGCGTCGTAGGCAGGGCCGAAGCGGGCGCGCAGCCGCGGCTCCTCGCGCAGCCGCACGAGCGTCGTCATCGTCGCGAGGTAGACGGCGGCGGCGGCGAGGAGCACCGGCCGCGCGAGCAGCAGCCCCTCGCCGATGAGCCCGGCGACGGTCGCGACGTACATCGGGTTTCGCACCCAGCGGTAGGGCCCGGCGACGACGAGCGCCTGGGTCGGGGCGGCGGGCGAGGGCGTCCCGAGCCCGTCGCGCACGAAGCGCACGAAGCACGCGACGACGACGGCGAGGGCGGCGACGACCGTCGCGACACCGGCGACCTTCGCCGCCGGGTCCTCCAGCGTGCCGTCCCCTGCGGCGAACCCGCCCGTGAGCAGGAACGGACCGACGCCCAGCTCGAGGGCCGGGCCCGCGAGGAAGAACGCGGCGCTGCCGAGCGCCGCTGCGCGCGTGCGGTCCATCGGGTCCGATTCTCGCCGGTGGGCGTTCGCATCGGTCGCCGGCGCGGTACCTCGCCCTCATGGCGGTCGACGAGCTCGCGGTGCTGACCGAGGCGCCGGCGGACGCGCCGGTCGTGCTCGCCGACCACCGCGAGGTGCAGTCCGGCATCCCCGAGCTGCTCGAGGCGGCGGGCATCGAGGTGCGGCTCTGCGACCTGCCGGTCGGCGACTACGTCATCTCCGACGAGCTCGCGGTCGAGCGCAAGTCCGGCGGCGACCTCACCTCGTCGATCAAGGACGGGCGGCTCTTCGACCAGGCGATGCGGCTGCAGGACGCCTACCCGCGGGCGGTGCTCGTCATCGAGGGCGTGCCGGTGTGGATGCCCGAGCCGTCGTGGCGCGGCGCGGTCTGCCGGCTCGTCGAGGACGGGGTGACGGTCCTCCAGGCCCTCGACGCGCAGGACGCGGCGGCGTGGGTCGAGCGGCTCGCGCGGCGCGCGCACCGGACGGGGACGCCGGGCGGCCGGGCGCTCGGCCGGCGGCGCGCGGCACCGACCGCGGAGGCCCAGGCGGTGGCGATGCTCGCCTGCGTCCCGGGGATCTCGGCCCGCGCGGCGGGGCGGCTGCTCGACCACTTCGGGTCGGTGCTCGAGGTCGCGGCGGCGTCCGAGCGCGAGCTGCGGGAGGTGCCGGGCGTCGGGGCGATCCGGGCGCGGGCGCTGAAGGCGGCGCTGGCCCGCGACGGCTAGCCGCGACCCCGCGTCCCACTTCGCGGTCCGGCGCCGGACGGTGGTGAGGGCCCGGTGCCCTGCGGGTAGGGCAGGCGGGTGCCGAGCACGACCGCCAGGCCCGCGCGCGACGACCGCGGAGCCCCGCCCGCCAGACCGTCCTTCGCCGTCGAGGAGCTCGAGGTCCGCTACGGGCGGGTCGTGCTGCGCGGCCGCTGGTCCGGCGTCCGCGGCCTGCGCTTCATGCGCCCGACGCTCATCGCGGGCGGCCGCGAGGTCCTCGCCTCCCTGGACCACAAGCCGTGGGCGCCGACCGACGACGCCCTCTGGACCGCCGCGTTCCCCTGGGGCGACGACCCCCTCGACCGCGCCTGCGCCTCCCTCGCCGTCACCCCGAGCCTCACCGTCGACCTCGCCACCGGCACCCGCCTCCCGTCCCCCACCCCCCACGTCACCCGCTCGGGGTCAGACCCCGTCGCACGCACGGGGTCAGACCCCGTCGCACCGGTGCCAGGGCACGTCACACGCACGGGGTCAGACCCCGTCGCACCGGTGCCAGGGCACGTCACACGCTCGGGGTCAGACCCCGTCGCACCGGTGCCAGGCCATGTCACACGCACGGGGTCAGACCCCGTCGCACCGGTGCCAGGCCATGTCACACGCACGGGGTCAGACCCCGTCGCAGCGGTGCCAGGGCATGTCGCATCGCCGCGGGGCGCGGATCCGGGGTTCGCGGAGGCGGTGGAGGTCGCGCAGGAGACGGGCGCGGAGGTCGACGCGGTGCGGGCCGAGGCGCAGGAGGCGCGCGTGGCGCTGGAGGCTGCGCGGGCCCAGGTGCGCGAGCTGCGCGACGCCCGGGACCAGCTGGTCCGGGAGCGCGACGAGGCGCTTGCGGCACGGGACGCTGCGCGGCGCGAGCGCGACCGGGCCGTGGCAGAGCGCGACGCGACGCTGCCCGATCGCGAGGCCGCGGTGCGCACTCGCGACCGGATGGCCGCCGAGCGCGACGAGGCGCTGCGGGCCCGCGACACCGCGATCGCCGAGCGCGACGCCCTCGCCCGGGAGCGCGACGAGGCGCTGGCCCGCCGCGACGAGGCGCTCGCCCACCGCGACGAGGCGCTGGTCGCCCACGGCGTGCTCGAGCGCCGGCTGCGCAGCGAGCTCGCCCGCGGCCATCGCCCTGCTCGGGGTCAGACCCCGAGCGGCGGCGAGGAGGGGGCGCCGGGCGACGGTGCTCGGGGTCTGACCCCGAGCGAGGGCGACGAGGACACGCCGATCGGCACCGTCGCCGTGCCCGCGACCCGGGCCGCCGGCGCGCTGCTGCGCCGCGGGGAGCGCGAGCCGTGGCGGCCCTCGGGCATCGACCTGTGGGTGGCCCGCGGGCTGGGCGGCGCGGCGGCGCTGTTCTTCGTCCTGCTGATGGCGACGCTCGTCCTGACGATCGCCTAGGCGGGCTCGGCGACCGGCTCGAGCGCCTGGCGGCGCGCGGTGCCCGCGGCGCGCAGGCCGTCCCAGGTGAGCAGGACGAGCGCGACCCAGACCAGCGCGAAGCCCGCCCAGCGGCTGCCCGGCATCGCCTCGTCCTGCAGCAGCCAGCCGACGAGGAACTGCAGGACCGGCGCGAGGTACTGCAGCAGCCCGACCGTCGTCAGCGGCACGCGCACGACGCACGCCGCGAAGAGCAGGAGCGGCAGCGCGGTGATCGGGCCCGACGCGGCGACGAGCAGCGCATGGCCCGTGCCCTCCGTCGTGAACGTCCCCTCGCCGCGCGCCCACAGCACCGCGAGGAAGACCAGCGCCGGGACGACGAGCACGAGCGTCTCGACCGCCAGCCCCTCGGGCGCGCCCACGTCGGCGAGCTTCTTCAGCAGCCCGTAGGTGCCGAACGACGCCGCCAGGACGAGCGCGATCCACGGGAAGCCCCCGTGGTAGGCCGTGAGGACGACCACCGCCACGGCGCCGAGCACCACCGCCACCGCCTGCACGCGCCGCAGCCGCTCGCCCAGCACGACCATCCCGAAGGCGACGCTCACGAGCGGCGTGATGAAGTAGCCCAGCGCCGCGTCGATCGTCTGGTCGGAGGTGACCGCGTGGATGTAGGTCCCCCAGTTGACCGCGATGAGGACCGCCGCCGCGGCCAGCAGCCCGAGGACCCGCCGCTCGCGCGCCACCGCCACGAGCTCGCCCACCCGCCGGCGCGCGGCCAGCACGAGCACGACGACCACGAGCGTCCAGCCGATGCGGTGCGCGAGGACCTCGACCGACCCCGACGGCTCGAGCAGCGGGAAGTACAGCGGGAAGACGCCCCACAGCCCGTAGGCGCCGATCCCGAAGAGCACGCCGCTGCGCACGCCCCCCACTGTCGCACCGGCGCGCCGGCGCGCTCAGCCCGGCGGACGCCCCAGCGCCAGGCGCTGGTTGCGGTAGGCCGCGTCGTCGGTGACGTCGCGCCCCAGCCACGGCGGCGCGACGAACGCCCGCGCCTCCTCCACCGAGCCGAACTCGACCTCCGCGAGCACCAGCCCCTCGAGCGCGCCGCCGAACACGTCGACCTCCGCCACCAGCCCGCCGTCGAGCGGCACGAGGTGGCGGACCTTCTCGACCCGCCGGCCCTCGGTCTGCGCCCACAGCTCGGCGAACAGGTCGGCGCTCACCGGCAGCTCGGCCTCGCCGCGCACGAGCCCCGCTCCGCCGTGCTTGACGGTCAGCACGCAGGCGCCGTCGCGCTCGCGCACCCGGACCTCGTCCCCCGTGGCGGCGACCGCGACGTAGCCCTGGCGGATCGCGCTGGACCCGCCCGTCCCGAGGCCCGGCACCTCCCCCACGACGAGGAACTTGCGCTCGACCTCGACCGGCGCCGCGCCGCCGGCGGCGTCAGCCACGGTCGAGCACCTCGCGCAGCTCCTCCCACAGCGACGTGTAGGCCACCGCCGCCGCGTCGCGCGGCCGCGACTGCACCAGTGGCTCGCGCCGGGCGCCCATGAGCTCGACGGCGCTCGCCGACGGGATCGCCGCCCGCGCCATGCCCGAGAACGTCTCGGGCAGCGACGCCGCCAGCTCGCGGTGCAGGTTCTTGCGCCGGTCGACCATCGACAGGAAGGCCAGCACCTCGGGCACCGTCGCCCCGTCGCCCGCCCCGTGGCGCTCCAGGAAGGTGCGCAGCTGCTCGAGCGTGCGGACCGAGAGCGTCGACGGCACGAGCGGCACGAGCAGGACGTCGGCCGCCGCGAAGACGCTCTCGGAGACCAGCGAGATCGACGGCGCGCAGTCGAGGATCGCCAGGTCGTAGTCACCGGCGAGCGGCGCGAGCACGCGGCCGACGCCCTCCTCCGGGCGCTCCTCGCGGTCGAGCAGCACGTCGAGGTGGCGGTAGGAGAAGTCGGCCGGCAGGAGGTCGAGGCCCTCGACGTCGGTGCCCTTCAGCGCCTCGCCCGGGTCGCGCGTGCCCCGCACGAGCTTGCGCCCACCGCCCTTGACCTTCGGCTTGACCCGCAGCAGGAACGTCGCCGCGCCCTGCGGGTCGAGGTCCCACAGCAGCGTCCGCAGGCCCGCCCGCGCCGCGAGCGCCCCGACGTTCACCGCCGCCGAGGTCTTGCCCACGCCGCCCTTGATCGAGTAGGTCGCGACGACCTTCACGCGCGCTCCAGCGCCGGGAACGTCGCGCGCACGAGCTTGCGCTGGTCCTTCGCCGCGAACGCCGCGAAGCGCTCGTGGAACTCGTCGCGCGCCGCGCGCTGGTCGGCGTGCAGCTCCTCCACGACCAGCCCGAGCGCCATGAGCGCCGCCGGCCCCGTCGCGTGCTGGACGAGCTCGCGCCCCGCCTCCTCGAGCAGCTCGGCCTGCACCGCCCGGTCCTGGAAGCGCCCGAGCACGTCCTGCAGCCCCTTGAGCGTCTTGACCATCGGCTTGACGACCTCCGCCGGGAACAGCCCGCCGAACAGCTCGAGCAGGTAGCGCAGCTCCTTGCCGCGCTTGCGCAGCTCGTGCAGCGCCTCCGCCGGCGTGTCCTCGTCGATCGCCTTGCCGTCGCGGACCATCCGCCGGTAGACGCGTTCGATGCGGTCGGCGGCGACCTCCTCGACCGGCAGCGCCGCGCGCGGGCGGTCGGGGTCGCCCGGCGCCGCGGGCGGCGAGACCGCCAGCTCGCGCCACGCCTCCAGCGCCCCCGCGAAGCGCGGGCCGCGCAGGTCCTGGCGCAGCCGGCGCAGGGCCCGCGACCGGCGGCGCTCGAGCGTCGCGCGCAGCGGCTCGAGGTCCTCGCGCCGGTCGTCGTGCAGCGCACCCACCAGCTCGTCCCAGTCCAGGAGCTGGACGTCGAGGTCCCGGACGAGCCCCGTCGCGGACTGCACCCACTTGAGCTCCTCGCGCACGTGCGCGCGCTGCGCCGGCTCGTGGACGCCCTGCAGCTCGCGCAGGACCGACCGCGCGCGACGGACCGCGACGCGCAGGTCGTGGAGGAACTCCGTGTCGACGTCCTCGAGCGTGCCCGCGACGTTCTGCTGGGCCACGTCGGCCAGGCGTGCGAGCAGCAGGCCCGCCGCCGCGTCGGCGCGCATGCCGCGCTCGAGCTCGACCTGCACCTTGGACGACGTGCCGCGTGGGTCGCGGCCGACGGCGACCGCCGCCTCGTCGAAGAGCGTCGCGTCGGGCGCGCCCCATCCGCCGCCGTCCTCGAGCGCGCGCAGCGCGCGCTTGAACGCCTTGTCGTAGCCGAGCACGCCGCGCAGGCGCAGCCGGGCGGGCAGCGCGACGGGCGCCTCGCCGTCCGGCAGCGCGTGGGGCAGCTCGAGCTCGGCGCGCACGACGGTCTTGCCCTCGTCGTCGAGCACGGCGAGCTCCTGCACCTCGCTGCGCACGCGGACGACCGGCAGCAGGGCGCGGATCCCGCGCGCCTTGCGCACCTCGTCGCTCTCGGGCGCGCCCAGGGCCGCCCCTCGGCCGCCCGCCGGGCGTTCGGCCACGAGGCCCGCCGCGCGCAGGCTGCCGTCGAAGGTGTCGAGCAGGACCCGGTCCGCGACCCGCGCGTCACGGGGCTCGGCGCCCAGCAGCGCGCACACCTGGGCGGTCGCTGCCTCGGGGTCCTGCGGGTGCTCGCCAGCGAGCTCGGCAGTCGGCCGTCGCACGCCCGACTGTCTACCAGCCGGGCGTGCGGGCCGTGTGGTCCAGGGGGAACGGGACCGTGGTCGTGGTCCGGGGGGAGCGGACCGGGGGTGGAGCTAGACGGTGAAGCGGGCGACGAGCTCGTCGAGCTCGCGGGCGCGAGCGGCGAGGTCGTGCGTGCTGGCCACGACCTGCTGCGTCGACGCGCTGGACTCCTCGGCCGAGGCCGAGACCTGCTCGGTCGCGGCGCTCGCCTCCTCCGCGACGGCGTGGACCGAGCGCGCGGAGCTCTCGATGCGCTCGATGCAGCCGGCGACGTCCCCGACGCTCGAGGCCAGGTCGGAGAAGCCCTGCTGGACCTCCTTGACCGTCGAGGACGCGGACTCGGCGAGGCTGCGCACCTCCTCGGCGACGACCGCGAAGCCCCGGCCGTGCTCGCCGGCGCGCGCCGCCTCGATCGCGGCGTTGAGCGCGAGGAGGTTCGTCTGGTCGGCGATCGCGGAGATGCGGGCCGCCAGCTCGACGCCGTTGCTGGCGATCTTCTGCGCGTCGGCGGAGAGGCCGACGGCCTCGGTCGTGATGCGCTGGACCTCGACGACGGTCGAGACCTGGCGCTCGGCGCCACCGGCCACGTCGGTGGACGCGCGCGCGATCTCGTCGATGGCCACACCCGTCTGCTGGGCGGTCGCCGCCATCTCGCGGGAGGCGTCGCTCACCGCCGTGGAGGTCTCGGCGATCTCGCCGATCATCGCCGCCAGCCCGGTGCGCGTCGTGTTGTAGGCCCCGAGCCCGCCCTGCGCCCGCGAGAGCATGGTGTTGAAGGTCTCGCCCAGGCGGCCGAGCTGCGCGCCTGGTTCGGCGGTGACGTCCGTGGTGACCGGCTCGGCCGGGACGGTGAGGTCGCCGCGGCTCATGGCCTCCAGGCCGGTGCCGAGCGCGACCAGGCAGTGGTCGCTCAGGCTCGTGAGCTTCGCGCTGAGCTGGTCCAGGCACGAGCGGTCGCCCAGCGCGGCGTGCAGCTCCTCACGGACCGTCTCGTAGGCGACGACCGCCGCCTGCGCGCGGGCGAGCATGGAGTTGAAGACCTCGGCCAGCTCGGCGGCCTCGCCGGTGCGGCCCGCGACGTCGACCGGCTTCGTGACGGGGACGACGGCGGTCGTCAGGGCGCCGCCCTCCATGGCCTTGAGCCCCGCGGCGAGGCCCTTGAGGCAGTGCTCGTCGAGGCTGCGCAGCCCGGCGATGACGTCGGCGATGTCCGAGCGCTCGGGCTCGCGGGCGAGGCGCGGGTCCTTCGGGGTACTGAGCAGCTTCACGGTGGTCGTCCTTGATCTCTTGTGGCTGGCAGAGGCGGGCCAGTCACCGTGTCGTCAATCCGCCACCACTTCTTGAGACAAGATGCGACGAACGGCTAAAGCGATAGCGGATCCGCGCCGAAACGGCAGGTGAACGGCACCCATGGCCATGCACGTCACCACCGTCCGCTTCAGCGACGAGCTGTGGGAGCAGCTCGAGCGCGAGGCTGCCCGCGAGGGCGTCAGCGTCGCCCAGTTCGTGCGCGACGCCGCGCTGCTGCGGGTGGCGACGATGGCCGGACGACGCGGCGACGACGAGGTCATGACGTCGGTCCAGGAGCTCGCCGCGCGCGCGCCGCGACGCGCCGTCGCCGACGTCGCTCGCGACCAGGAGCGCCTGACCGCCCTGCGCTCCTCCGGACTGCTCGACGCCGGTCCGGCGCCCCAGTTCGACCGCATCGCCGAGCTCGTCCGTCAGGTCCTCAACGTCCCGGTCGCGCTCGTGTCGCTCGTCGAGCACGACCGCCAGTACTTCTGCGCCCTGCCCGGCCTGCCCGAGCCCTGGGCCAGCGCGCGCGAGACGCCGCTCTCGCACTCCTTCTGCCAGCACGTCGTGATGCGGCGCGCGCCCCTCGTGGTGCCCGACGCGCGCGAGGAGCCCCTCGTGCAGGACAACCTCGCGATCCCCGACCTCGGCGTCATCGCCTACCTCGGGGTGCCGATCGTCACGCACGACGGGCACGCGCTGGGCAGCCTCTGCGCGATCGACGACAAGCCGCGCCACTGGACGGCCGACCAGGTCGAGCTGCTCGAGGCGCTCGCGGCCTCCGTGGTCAGCGAGGTCGAGCTCGTGCGCCGCGAAGCCGCCTAGGCGACCTCGCGGCGCGAGCGACCTCCTAGGTCCCCTGCGGCGCGGTGATGACGTTCGTCCGCACCAGCTCGCAGCGGATGCCGGCGAGCACCCCGAGCGACTGCGCCGCGGTCCAGGCGCAGGCGGCGCGTGCCTGCCCCGTGGCCTGCCCGACCACGGCGATGGGTCCGACGGTGGCGGTGCAGCCCGACGGCTGCCCGCTGCAGTTCCCCGCCGGGCCGAGCGCCGCGCCGTTGTTGGCCGTGCCGAACAGCTGCACCCGGCCGGCCGACGGGCCGAGCCCGATCAGCGTCGTCGCCACGGCACGGCCCGAGTAGCCGCACAGCGAGTCGGCCGGACACGCGAGCGGCGGCGTCACGCACGCGGGCGCGCCGAGCAGCGGCCGGACGAGCGAGACGGCCGAGCAGCTCGTCGTCTGCGCCTGCGCGCTGGCGGCCGGCGCCGAGAGCGCCATCGCCCCCGCGGCGACGGCGAGGCCGACCATGGTGCGACGCGCCAGGCGCCGCCCGATCGAGGTCGTCATGGATCTCCCTCCTGCGAGGCCGCGCCGGCCGTCCCCCGCCGCCGCGCCCTCCTGGTGGATGGGTGCCTCCCTGCGGGCCGTCCGATACCCAGAGCGTCGACGCGCCGACACCTGGTGCGACGAGCGGCGGGTCGGGCTCGACCGACGGGCGAGCAGACACTTGCCGACCTCGACCGTCTGACCATCGAAGTGTGGCCGGCACGGGCCGATGATGCGGTCGTGGACCGGGGGCCCATCACGATCGTGGCGGCCGCCGCGAGCGCCGAGCGCGACCTCGCGCGCAGCCTGCGGCAGGTCGCCGGCGTGATCGGGCGAGCGCGCGCCCGCGGCGCCGACCTCCTCGTCCTCCCCGAGTCCCAGCTCGGCGGCTACCTGCGCGAGCCGCGGGGCGACGGCGAGGCCGCGGACCTCGTCGGCCCGGCCGTCGGCCTCGACGGCCCGGAGCTCACGGCGCTGTGCCGCGCCGCAGGCGACCTCGTCGTCTGCCTCGGCATCACCGAGCAGGGCGCCGGCGGGGACCGGCACTCGACGGCGGTCTGCCTCAGCGGCGACGGCCTGCTCGGCGTGCAGCGCAAGGTCCACCTCCCGCCGGCCGAGCGCTTCGCCTTCACCCCGGGCGCGTGCTTCGCCGCGTTCGACACGCCGGTCGGCCGGCTCGGGATGTTGGTCTGCTACGACAAGCTCTTCCCGGAGGCCGCGCGAGCGCTCGCCCTCGACGGCGCCGACGTCATCTGCTGCCTGGC